>JBFGQV010000038.1:0-22027 GCA_041563955.1 Alphaproteobacteria bacterium
GACGCCCGTTGCCGGGCGCCTCGCGCGACCTACCCGGGCGGCGACGCGGAAACCCGCCTGCCGGCGATCCGAGGATCCCGGCCGGCCGCCCCGATTCGGTCTTGCTCCCGGTGGGGTTTACCGTGCCGTCCCCGTCGCCGGGGACGCGGTGCGCTCTTACCGCACCCTTTCACCCTTGCCCGTGGGGCCGAAGCCGCACCGGCGGTTTGCTTTCTGTGGCACTTTCCCTGGGGTCGCCCCCGCCGGGCGTTACCCGGCACCGTGCTTCCGTGGAGCCCGGACTTTCCTCCCCCCGCAGGGTTTCCCCATCGCGGAAGGCGGCCATCCGGCCGTCTGGCGCACCCCATATATAGGAAATCCGCCCGGAATGCTCAATCGGCGATTGCCAGCAGCCCGGCCAGCAGGCCCGCGGTCTCGTCGTCGGCGATTCCGTCGATGCGCGCCGGGCGGAAATGCCGCTGGAACGCGATGAGCGCCCCCTCCTCCTCGGCGCGGTAGCCATACTCCGCCAGCATCATCGGCACGTCCTCGGGCCGGGCCGCCGCCGGCTCGGGCCACAGGCCGATACCGACGCGCGCCAGGCGCTGCCAGTCGAACAGCTCGCCGGGATCGCGCTTGCGCGACGGCGCGACGTCGGAATGGCCGACCACGTTGCGCGCCGGGATCGGATGGCGGCGCAGGATCGCCGAGGCAATCAGGGTGAGCGCCGTGATCTGCACCTCCGGGAACGGCCGGTAGCCGAATTCGTGGCCGGGGTTGACCAGCTCGATGCCGATCGATCGCGCATTGATGTTGGTCTCGCCGCGCCACGCGGAGACCCCGGCGTGCCAGGCCAGCTTGTCCTCGGGGACGAGCCGCGTGATGGTGCCGTCCTCGTCGATGCAGTAATGGGCGCTGACCTTGGCGGTGGCATCGCACATGCGCTCCAGCGCCGCCTCGGCGGTCTTCATGCCGGTGTAGTGCAGCACCAGCATGTCGACCGGGACATCCGCCGGACGCGGGCCGCAGTTCGGAGACGGGCGTTCGATCATCGCGCCCCGATATTACACGTGATTCGCCGAAAGCGACATTGCGACGTCAAACGCATCGACGGGCGCCGCCCGCGGCCCGCCTAGCGGATCGCCCGCTCCTTGCTGATCACGTCCCAGGCGTGGTTGATCGCGGCCAGACGCTCGTTGGCGAGCTGCACGAACTCCTCCGGCATGCCCTGGGCGGTCAGCGCGTCCGGGTGGTTCTCGCGCACCAGCTTGCGGTAGGCGGATTTCAACGCGTCGTCGCTCATCTCGCGGGAGACGCCAAGCACGCTGTAGGGATCGCCGGCCCCGGCCGGCGCGCGCAGGCTGGTGACCCGCTCGAAGGCGTGGTCGTCGAGTCCGAAGATATCTGCCACCTTCTTCAGGAATTCGACCTCGTTGGGATGGACGTGCCCGTCCGCGCGCGCCACGTAGGCAAGGCAGTACAGCAGCTCCTCGAGCACCGCGGGATTGCCGCGGAACATCCGCGCCACCTGCTGCGCGTAGGGCTCGAATCCCCGATGGTCCTTGCGCGCCTGGTTGAACACCCGGCCGACGTTCTTGATTTCGCCGGGCGGGATGCGGAACACCCGCTTGAAGGCGTCGATCTCGTCCCGCGTCACCACGCCGTCGGCCTTCGCCAGCTTGGCGCCCAGCGCGATGACGGCGATGGTAAACGCGATCGACTTGGTCTGCGTCTCGCCGTGCGGGCGCCGCATCGCATCGACCGCGTGCCCGGCCGCGGCGCCGATCAGCGCGCCGAGCGGCCCGCCCAGGGCGAACCCCGCCGCCCCGCCGAGGATCTTGCCCCAGATGCTCATCGTGGCGCCCTCAGTTGTCGGCCCGCGCCGCGTTGCCGCGGCCGCCGACGCGGCCGAAGCCCGGCAGCTTGACGGCAAGGTCCAGCGGGTCGACGCCGAGCGTCAGCCCAGCGATATTGACCTCCAGCCCCTCCTCGACGGCGGCGAGCACCCCGGCGACGCCGAGCACCGACACCTGGTAGCCGGTGCCGCTCGGCGCGGCCGCGGCGAACGTCGTCTTGCCCAGCCAGTCCTTGCCGATCGCCGTCGGCGGCAGATCGAGCCGCAGCTCCGGCACCTGGCGGGCGATCCAGGCGGTAAACGTGTTGCTGTTGGGGCCGGGCCAGACCGAATAGGTGTCGGCCCAGGGATAGTCGCGGGCGGCCCGGTCGATCCGCGCGATGACCGCGTCGACACCGTCGCCGCGCAGCTCGGCCAGCAGTTCCGGCGGCTGGCCGAACCAGTGGCGATCCGGCGCTTCGTCGAGGACGACGACGGCGGTGCCGCCGCGCCGGAGCCGCCAGCCGATCACCTGGTAGGTCGTCCACCCGTCCGCGTCGGTCGGCTTGACGGCGATCCAGCTGTGCACGCCGAAGGCGCCGCGCCACGCGAAGGCCGGCGCCGCGTAGACCTGGACGATCGCCTCGCGGTACGCTGCCGGATCGGGGGCGATGCCGGCGGACTCGCGCGTCGCGCTGCTCCAGTCACCGCGCAGGGGCGCCCGCCCGGTGGCCAGATTCCATACGGGGCCGGCACCGAGCAGGACGAGGAGAAGTGTGAACGTGGTCAGCCGCCACCCGATCGGTCTGCGTTTGCGAGATTTCATGCGCTACGAGTATAGCCGGATTTCGGCACGAATGTGACCGGCTCGATTAATACGATTTATTGACATTTTGTCGATAAATTGTCATTAAAAGAAATTCCTCACGATAAACAACAGGGAGCATGGGGATGGCGGAGGCATCGGCGGGCTGGCAGTTCTGGGTCGATCGGGGCGGCACCTTCACCGACATCGTCGCACAGCGGCCGGACGGCGCATTGGCGACACACAAGCTGCTGTCGGAGAACCCGGAGCATTACGACGACGCCGCGGTGCAGGGCGTGCGCGACCTGCTCGGGCTGGCCCCGGGCGACGCCATCCCGGCAGCGGCGATCGAGGCGATCAAGATGGGCACGACCGTGGCCACCAACGCGCTCCTGGAGCGCAAGGGCGAGCGCACGCTGCTGGCCATCACCAAGGGCTTTCGCGATGCCCTGCGCATCGGCTACCAGGCGCGCCCGCGGCTGTTCGACCGCCACATCGTGCTGCCCGAGCTCCTCTACGAGCAGGCCGTCGAGATCGACGAGCGCGTGGCCCACGACGGCACGGTGCTGACCCCGCTCGACCGCGAGGCCGCCCGCGCCGACTTGCAGCGGGCGTACGATGCGGGCATCCGCGCGATCGCCGTCGTCTTCATGCACGGCTACCGGTACCCGGAGCACGAACGCGCGGTGGCGGCGCTGGCCCGCCAGATCGGGTTCCGCCAGATCTCGACCAGCCATCAGACCAGCCCGCTGATCAAGCTGGTGAGTCGCGGCGACACCACCGTCGTCGACGCCTACCTGTCGCCGATCCTGCGCCGCTATGTCGACCAGGTCGCGGCCCAGGTCGGGGACGTACGCCTGATGTTCATGCAGTCCAGCGGCGGCCTGACCGACGCCCGCATGTTCCAGGGCAAGGATTCGATCCTGTCCGGCCCGGCCGGCGGCATCGTCGGCGGCGTACGTACGGCGCAGGAAGCCGGCTTCGAAAGGCTGATCACCTTCGACATGGGCGGCACGTCGACCGACGTCGCGCATTACGACGGAATTTATGAGCGCGCGTTCGATACGCTGGTCGCCGGCGTTCGCATGCGCGCCCCGATGATGCGCATCCACACCGTCGCCGCGGGCGGTGGGTCGATGTGCATCTTCGACGGCGCACGTTACCGCGTCGGGCCGGAGTCCGCCGGCGCCAATCCGGGGCCGGCCTGCTACCGCCGGGGCGGACCGCTCACGGTGACCGACTGCAACGTCATGCTGGGCAAGCTGCAGCCGGAGTTCTTCCCGCGCGTCTTCGGGCCGGACCAGGATGCGCCCCTGGACGCCGCGACCGTACGCGCCAGGTTCGGCGAGTTGTCGCAACGGATCCGCGAGGCCACCGGGGACGAGCGTACGCCCGTGCAGGTCGCCGACGGCTTCCTGAAGATTGCGGTGGAGAACATGGCCAACGCGATCAAGAAGATTTCGGTCCAGCGCGGCTACGACGTCACCGAATACACGCTGTGCTGCTTCGGCGGGGCCGGCGGCCAGCACGCCTGCCTGGTGGCCGACGCGCTGGGCATGAAGCGGGTCTATCTGCATCCCTTCGCCGGCGTGCTGTCGGCCTACGGGATGGGCCTGGCGGACGTGCGGGCCCTGCGCGAGGTCTCGGTCGAGGCGCGCCTTGCCGAAGACGTGCTGCCGCAGGTCACCGAGGTGCTCGACCGGCTGGCGGCGGCGGCCGAGACCGAACTCGACGACCAGCACATCGCCGGGGCGCGCCGTACGGTGCTGCGCAGGGTCCATCTGAAATACGAGGGCACCGACACGGCGCTGGAGGTCGCGTTCGGCGCGCTGCCCGAAATGACGGCGGAATTCGAGGACGCGCACCGCCAGCGCTACGGCTTCATCATGCCCGAAAAGGCGCTGATCGTGGAGACCGCCGCGGTGGAGGCGATCGGCGCCACCGCGGACGTTGCCGCCGCATTGTCCGTTCAGAACGATAGCGCAGGCAAGGCGGCGGCACCGCTCGCCACCGTTGCCGCCTACATGGGCGGCGAGGAGCGCGCGACGCCCGTCTTCGAGCGCGACCGCCTGGCACCGGGGCAGTTGATCGACAGCCCCGCGATCATCTGCGAGCCCACGGCGACGACGATCGTCGAACCGGGCTGGCAGGCGGAGCGGCGCGCCGGCGGCGACCTCGTGCTGACCCGGATCGTGCCGCTGCCGCGAAGGCAGGCGATCGGCACCAGCGTCGACCCGGTGATGCTGGAAGTGTTCAACAACCTGTTCATGTCGATCGCCGAGCAGATGGGCGTCACGCTGCAGAACACCGCCTATTCGGTGAACATCAAGGAGCGCGTCGATTTCTCCTGTGCGATCTTCGACGCCGACGGGTCGCTCATCGCAAACGCGCCGCACATGCCGGTGCATCTCGGCTCGATGGCGGAAAGCATCCGCGCGGTGATCCGCAACAACCGCGGCGCGATCCGGCCCGGCAACGTCTACATGCTGAACGCGCCCTACAACGGCGGCACGCATCTTCCGGACGTCACCGTGGTCACCCCGGTCTTCGACGAGGCCGGCGCCGGAATCCTGTTCTATCTCGGCAGCCGCGGGCATCACGCCGACATCGGCGGCATCACCCCCGGCTCGATGCCGCCGAACAGCCGCATCGTCGAGGAGGAAGGCGTGCTGATCGACAATTTCCTGCTTGTCGACCGTGGCGAGTTCCGCGAGGCGGCCCTGTTCGACCTGCTGGGCTCGGGGGACTGGCCGGCCCGCAACCCGGCGCAGAACGTCGCCGACATCAGGGCCCAGATCGCCGCAAACGAAAAGGGCGTGGCGGAGCTGCGCCGCATGGTCACGCATTTCGGCCTCGATGTCGTACGTGCCTATATGGGGCACGTACAGGACAATGCGGAGGAGTCCGTGCGCCGCGTCATCGACGTGCTCAAGGACGGCGCGTTTACCTATCCGCTGGACAACGGCGCCGAGGTGCATGTGTCGATCGCCATCGACCGGGCGGCGCGCGGCGCGCGCATCGACTTCTCCGGGTCCAGCGCCCAGCTTGACAACAACTTCAACGCGCCGACCGCGGTCTGCCGGGCCGCGGTCCTGTATGTCTTTCGCACCCTCGTCGATGACGACATCCCGATGAACGAGGGGTGCCTGAAGCCGCTGGAGGTCGTCATCCCGGACGGCTCGATGCTGGCGCCGCGCTACCCGGCGGCCGTCGTCGCCGGCAACGTCGAGACGTCGCAGGTCGTCACCGACGCGCTGTACGGTGCCCTCGAGGTCATGGCGGCGGCCCAGGGCACGATGAACAACACCACCTTCGGCAACGATCGCTACCAGTACTACGAGACGATCGCCGGCGGCTCGGGCGCCGGACCGGATTTCGACGGCACCGATGCCGTTCATACCCACATGACCAACAGCCGCCTGACGGATCCCGAAGTCCTCGAGATGCGGTTTCCGGTCATCCTGGAACGCTACGCGATCCGCACCGGCAGCGGCGGCGACGGCCGGCACCGGGGCGGCGACGGGACGGTGCGGCGGCTGCGGTTCCTTGAGGACATGACCATCTCAATCCTGTCCAACCGCCGGATCGTCCCGCCCTACGGCATGGCCGGCGGCGAGACCGGGTCCTTGGGCCGGAACTGGATCGAGCGCGCCGACGGTTCGGTCGACGAGATGAGCGGCACCGACAGCCGGGCGGTCCATCCGGGCGATGTCTGGGTGCTGGAAACGCCGGGCGGCGGCGGCTATGGCCCCGCGCCCCCGGAACGAGCGCGGCGGCCGCAAAGCGGGACGGCTGGAAAGGAAGGTGAGGCATGAGCAACCCCGCACCACCGGACCAGCAGAGCAGCCGGATCGTGTCGTCCGCACACCTTGCAGAGGGCGGCGCGCCGGCACTCAGCGAATTCGAGTACGGCCTGATCATCGCCGGCAACGCGTTCAACCGCTGGATCGTCCGCTGCATGGCGGCGGCCGGCCACCCGGACCTCAACGCCCTCGACGTGCTGGTCCTCCATTCGGTCAACCACCGGGCGCGGGACAAGCGCCTCGCGGACATCTGCTTCGTCCTCAACATCGAGGACTCGCACCTCGTGAACTACGCGCTGAAGAAGCTGATCAAGGCCGGGCTGGTCGAGGCGGAGAAACGCGGCAACGAGACCGTCTACCGGACGACCGGCGACGGCGCCGAGGCCTGCGCCCGCTACCGCGCCGTGCGCGAGCCCTGCCTGGTGGAGACCGTCCGCGCGCTGGGCCAGTTCGACGAGGGGGAGATCGCCGCGATGGCGCGGTTCCTGCGCGCCCTTTCGGGCCTGTACGATCAAGCCGCGCGCGCCGCCACCAGCCTGTGACCGCGCGCAGTTGCGATTGCGCCGGCTGGCTAGCTGGCGATCATGTTGCGCAGGAATCCCGCCTCGTTCTCGAGATCCTCGAGGCGGCTCTTGACGATGTCGCCGATGCTGACCAGGCCGACCATCGTGCCGTCATCCATGACCGGAAGGTGGCGGATGTGATGCTCGGTCATGAGCTGCATGCACTTCTGCACCTCATCGGCCGGCGCGCAGGTGACGACCTCGCGCGTCATCAGCGCGCTCACCTTCGCCTCGAGGAGGCGCTCCCGCCGTGTCACGTCGCCAAGCCCGGCGACGATATCGCGTTCCGAGACGATCCCCAGGACGTTGCCGCCGTCACCGCCGACCACAAGCGCGCCGATCCCTTCGCGCTTGAGGACCTGGGCCGCTTCTCCCACGGTCGCGTCCGGCGAAATCGTGATCACCTTGTCGCCCTTCTTCTTCAGGATTGCCTTGACGTCCATACCCTGCTCTCCCAAGTTTCGGTGTTCGCGGCGTCTCGCCGGCGGCACCAACCCTAGCATAAAATCCGGCAAATCTCGACACGTCATGCGCGCAGCTCCGGGCTCGCGCGGTCGTGCCCGGAAGCGGCCGGTCGCGGGCCCGGTCGGGCCGCCGGGCCGCGACGTCATTGACCGGGCGGAATTCGCGTGTAGTCTTTTCTGTCCGGTTGCCCATCGGGTCCGGCCACGGAAGTTTTCGAGGAACCCGGTCATGACGGTCCATTCGCTCACCGCGCGCAGGGTCCCGCTGCCCGATGCATTGACGTCGGCGCTTGCCGTCTTGATTGGCGATCGCGCGACGCGGTCGGCGGCGGTGCGCGAGCAACATGGACGCGGCGAAGGCGGGTTTGCGCCCGTTCCGCCCGACATCGTCTGTTTCGCCGACAGCAATGACGAGGTGGCGGCGATCGTCCGGCTCTGCGCCGAGCACAAGGTTCCGGTGATTCCCTTCGGCACCGGCACCTCGCTGGAGGGCCACGTGCTGGCGCTCAACGGCGGCGTCAGCATCGACCTCAGCCGCATGAACGAGATTCTCGAGGTCAATACCGAGGATATGGACTGCCGGGTCCAGGCGGGTGTTACCCGAAAGCAGCTGAACGATTACATCAGGGATACCGGCCTGTTCTTCCCGGTCGACCCCGGCGCCGACGCCTCGCTCGGCGGGATGGCGGCAACCCGCGCCTCGGGCACCAACGCGGTCCGCTACGGAACGATGCGCGAGCTGGTGCTGGGCCTGACCGTGGTGATGCCGGACGGCCGCATCGTGCGCACCGGCGGGCGGGCCCGCAAGTCCGCCGCCGGCTATGACCTGACCCGATTGCTGGTCGGCTCCGAGGGTACCCTGGGCGTGATCACCGAGGTGCAGCTTCGCCTGTTCGGCATCCCCGAAGCGATCTCCTCCGCGGTCTGCCAGTTCGAGACCCTCGAGGGCGCCGTCAACACGGTGATCCAGACCATTCAGCTGGGCGTGCCGGTGGCCCGCATCGAGCTGCTCGACGAGGTCCAGCTCGATGCCTGCATCGCCTATTCGAAGCTGCAGGAGGAATACGAGCGCAAGCCGACCCTGTTTTTCGAGTTCCACGGCACCCAGAGCAGCGTCGCCGAGCAGGCCGAGACGGTCGGCGAGATCTCGCAGGAGCACGGCGGCGGTGCGTTCCGCTGGGCGACCCGGCAGGAGGACCGCAGCGCCCTGTGGCAGGCCCGCCACGACGCCTATTTCGCGAGCATGGCGCTGCGCCCCGGCAAACGCGGCATCTCGTCGGATGTCTGCGTGCCGATCTCGCGGCTCGCCGAATGCATCCTGGAGAGCCGCGCGGATATCGATGAAAGCGGCCTCGTCGCCCCCATCGTCGGCCATGTCGGCGACGGCAATTTCCACGTCCTGTTCGTCATCGACCCGGACGATCCGGACGAGGCCGGCCGCGCGCAGCAGGTCAACGAGCGCATGGTCCACCGGGCACTGGCGATGGGTGGGACCTGCACCGGCGAGCACGGCATCGGCATCGGCAAGATGGACTTCCTGGTCGCCGAGCAGGGCGAGGCGGTCAGCATCATGCGCGCGGTCAAAATGGCCCTTGACCCCGACAACATCATGAATCCGGGCAAGATCCTGCGCCTCTAGGGCCGCCGCCGCGTCGTTCAACTCCAAGCACCGGGGTTTTCCGCGGGTTTGCCAAGCGGCCGGCGGGGCATGAGGTTTGATCCGGATCATGGCCGTTGCGGCGGCGCGCGCGGTAGTGTCGGCACATCATGCCGATCGACGGCGACGCGGACGGCCGGCGCCTCCGGCCCCCGATCTCCCGGATCCTGGAAACGCGCTGGCACAGCCTGCCGGCGGAGGCCGTCCTGCAACGCCTGCGCACGACGGAAGCCGGCCTCGACACGGCCGAGGCTACGGCGCGCCGCGAGCTTTTCGGCGACAACACCCTGCCGAAACGCCCCCGGCCGGGCGCGCTGCTCGTCTATCTGCGCCAGTTCAAGAGCCCGCTGATCTACCTGCTGCTCGCCGCCGCGCTGGTCTCGCTGGCAATCGGCCAGTTGACCGATGCCGCCTTCATCTTCGCCGTGTTGCAGGTCAATGCCCTGATCGGTGCGATTCAGGAAGTGCGGGCCGCGGCCAGCGCGGCGGCGCTGGATCGGCTTGTCCCCCACCGTGCCGTGGTCCGCCGCGACGGCGCACGCACCGAGACCGAAGGCGAGTGCCTGGTGCCTGGCGATATCGTCGAGGTCGCGGCCGGCGCCGCGGTGCCGGCCGACATCCGGCTGCTGCAGGCGCGCGACCTGGCGATCGACGAATCGCTCCTGACCGGGGAATCGACGCCCGTGGCCAAGCGGGACGACGCCCTGCCACACCGCGACGCGGGTCTCGGCGACCGCGCGAACCTGCTGCATGCCGGCAGCACGGTCCTGACCGGGCGCGCCCTCGGCGTCACCGTGGCCACCGGCCCGCACACGCAGATCGGCCGCATCGCCCAGGCCATGGCCGCGGCGGAGGCGCCGCCGCCGCCGCTGATCGGCCGGCTCGAGCGCTTCTCGCGCCGGGTCGGCTATGCCATGGTCGCCGTGATCCTGATTCTGGGCGCGGTCCAGCTGCTGCGCGGCATGGCCCTGGCCGAGGTCTTCTTCGTGGCGGTGGCGCTAGCGGTCGCGGCGATTCCGGAGGGGCTGCCCGTCGCCATCACCGTGGCGCTTGCCATCGCCACCCGGCGCATGGCCCGCCGTAACGTCATCGTGCGGCAACTGCCGGCCGTGGAGGGGCTGGGCGCCTGCACCGTCGTCGCTAGCGACAAGACGGGCACGTTGACGGTCAACCAGCTGACCATCCGGCGCCTTCGCCTGCCCGAGGCCGGCGACCTCGAGGTTGGCGGCGAGGGCTATGCGCCAAGCGGCGAGATCCTGCAGCAGGGCCAGCCCGCCGCCGCCGCCGCGATCGAGTCAGCCCGGCGGCTGGCGGTCGCCGTCGCGCTGTGCAACGAGGCGAGCTATGAGGTCACGGGGGACGGCGTCCGCCATGTCGGCGATACCGTCGACGTCGCGTTTCTGACGCTGGCCGCGAAGCTGGGGCTGGACCGGGCCACGCTGCTCGCGGCGCATCCGCCGATCGAGATCATCCCCTACGAGCCGCAGCGACGTTTCGCCGCCAGTTTCCACCGCGACGGCGCCGCCAGCATCGCCCATGTCAAAGGCGCCGCCGAGACGATCGTCCCGATGTGTGTTGGCATCGATCCCGCCGCAATCCTGGAGCAGGCGCGGCGCATGGCCGCCGGCGGCTTCCGGGTGCTCGCCGTCGCCAGCGGCGCCGTGCCGGCCGCGGCCGCCGCAGCCGCCGACGCCGCGGCGCTGTCGGGTCTGGAATTCCTTGGCCTTGTCGGCCTGATCGACCCGCTGCGCCCCGAAGCGGCGCCGGCGGTGCAGCAGTGTCGGGGCGCGGGTGTCGCTGTCTGCATGATCACCGGCGACCATCCGGCAACGGCGCTGGCGATCGCCCGGGAACTCGGCATCGCGGAAACCGACTCCGATGTCGTGACCGGCAGCCGCCTGGCGGAGCTCGGCGACGACCCGGCGGCAATCGATGCGGTCGTCGCCGAGGCCCGCGTGTTCGCGCGGGTCGAGCCGCTGCAGAAGCTGCTGCTGGTCCAGGCCATGCAACGGCTCGGGCAGTTCGTCGCCGTCACCGGCGATGGCGTCAACGACGTGCCGGCGCTCGACGCGGCGAATATCGGCGTCGCCATGGGCCGGGGCGGCACCGATGTCGCCCGCGGCGCGGCCGACCTGATCCTAACCGACGACAATTTCGCCTCGATCGTCGGCGGTATCGAGGAGGGCCGCATCGCCTATGACAATGTCCGCAAGCTGATCTACCTGCTGGTGACCACCGGGGTCGGCGAGCTGGTGCTGTTCCTCTTGGCCCTCGGCGTCGGACTCCCGCTGCCGATCTTTGCGGTCCAGCTGTTGTGGCTGAACCTCGTCACCAACGGCATCCAAGACATCGCGCTCGCCTTCGAGAAAGGCGAGCCCGGCGTCCTGCGCCGGCGGCCGCGGCCGCCCCGCCAGCCGATCTTCGACCGCCGCATGATCGAACAGGTGGCGCTGATGGGTGGCTGGATGGGCATAGCCGCCTTCGGGGCCTTCTGGTATCTGCTGGAACTGGGGGTCAGCGAGGCGGAAGCCCGCAATATGGTGCTGCTGCTGATGGTCCTGTTCGAAAACGTGCACGCATTCAACGCCCGCTCGGAACGGCGATCGGTGTTCGCGATCGCCGTCGCCGCCAATCCGTTCCTGGTGTTGGCGGTGATCGCGGCCCAAGGGCTGCACATCGCGGCGATGTACACTCCGGGACTGCGGGACATCCTCGGTGTCAGCCCGATCGGCTTTGCGGCCTGGCTCTCCGTGGCGGCCCTGGCGCTGTCGCTACTGGCCGTCGCGGAGCTCTACAAGATCTGGCGTCAGCCGGAGGACGATGCATCGCGGACCGGTTCGGGGCCTTCGGGCACGATGAGGTCCCGATAGGCATGCCACGTCGCATATCCGACGAGCGGCAGCGTCAGCACCAGCCCGAGGAAGAATGTGGCCACGCCGATCGTCATGAAGACGGCGATGATCATGGCCCAAAGGGCCAGCGCCTTGTGGTTCCGCCGGACCACCCGCACCGACGTCGCGATAGCGGTCGGAACGCCGATGTTCCGGTCCAGCAGAAGGGGCAACGAAACGGCGCTGATCGCAAACGCCCCTGCGGCCAGGGCCGCGCCGGCAACGGTACCGGTGATCAGGAAGGGCAGGCTCTCGGGCGCGAAGAAGACCTGCTCCACGAAATTGCCCGTGGTGATGGGCTGACTGCTGAAGAAGAATGCAAAAATCAGCAGGGCGACTTCCATCCAGGCGAGGAAGAACAGCATCAGGACCAGGCCCATGGCCGAGAACGTGTCGGCCCGGGACAGCACGGCGGATCCGATGTGCCGGAACGCCACCGGCTGGTCCTCGCCGAGTCGTCGGCTGATCTCGTACAGCCCGACCGCAGCGGCCGGGCCAACCAGCGCAAAACCGGCGGTGGCCGGCAGGATCAGATACGGGGCGCCTGCCGCGTACAGCCAGTATGTCAGGCCAAATCCGATTGCGCTGAACACGGCGCCGTAGGCGACGCTGAGTCCCGGCACGCGGGAGAAATCGTGCCAGCCGGCCGCAAGCCAAGCCCACGGACGATCGATCTCGACAACCCGACACCGGGGCGCGGGTTCGGCCTTCGCGAAATCTCCCTTAGCCATCGCCTGACGATGCCCTTCCTCCACCTTCCGTTGCCGGCGCGATTGCGGGGCCGGCAAGCCGGCCCGCGATCCCCGGATCAATCGGTGTCCGGCGGGCCTTCCGTGCGCTCCAGGCGGCTGCCGTCCTGCCTGTTGGCCTGTCGTTCGCGCTCTGCCGCGTCGCGGTTCTTTTCCGCCTTCGGCCGACCGAATCGCACCCTGTTCCGGGATGCTTCGGTTTCGACCTTGGCGCGTGCGCGCGCCTTGCGGTACTGATTCAGGCTGACAATCTCCGCCATTTTGGCCATTCTCCTGCCCTGGTTTTACGGGCATGTTTGATCGCAATCGGGCGATCACCTACCTTACGGGATATCGCGTGTTCCGCAAGCGCCAATGACAGGCATCGGGCCCGGTAACGGGACCGGCCGCCGCGTGGAGCCGTTCGTGAAGAAAGCCTTTTTTGTCGCCTTTGCCGTCCTGCTGGTCGTCCTGGGCACCTTGCTGGTCGCGCCGGTCTTCGTCGACTGGAACACCTACCGAGCCGACGTCGCCGCGGCGATGGCCCGGGTGACCGGACGCAAGGTCACGATCGCCGGCGATCTGAACCTGACGCTGCTGCCGCTGCCGCGGCTTACCGCCCGGCAGATCGGCGTCGCCAGCATCGACGGCGCCACGGAGCCCGAAATGCTGGGAATCGGCGAGTTGCGAATGGAACTCGCGCTCGCGCCCCTGATCACGGGCCGGTTCGCCGTGCGGTCCCTCGCCCTCATCGATCCGGTTCTGACGCTGGAAACCACGGCCGGTGGCCGCGAAAACTGGAGCTTCGATGCCGTCGGACGCGGCGATTTGCCGAACCATCTCGCATCGGCTGTCTCGGTCGAGTCGATCTCGATTGCGAACGGCCGTCTCGTGTGGCGAACGGCGGGCACGGCGCCGGGACCGCTCGAAGCCGTCGATGCCACCGTCAGTATCGGCCGGTCGACCAGCGTCAGCCGCGTGCAGGCGCATGCCGTGTACAAGGGGGTGCCGGTTCGGCTGGTGGCCAACATCGGGCGGTTCGAACGCGACGGCATGGCCGCCGTCTCGGCCGCGGTCGAGCTGGGAGGCGGCACCGGGGCCGTGGCGGCGAGCGGGAGGCTGAGTTCGGACCTGCGATCGGCGAGCGGGACGGTGCAGTTGACGGCAGCCGATGCGGAACGGCTGGGCCGGTTGCTTGCCGGCGGCACGGGGCCGGCGCTGCCGCCCTGGAAGATCACGGCGGATTCCACCTTCACCATAGGCCGGGACACGGTCACGCTGCACGATATCGCGGCCACGTATGGCGGCATCCGGGGAACCGGGCACGCGCGCCTCGTCCTGGGCAAGGTGCCGGCGGTGGAAGCCGAGCTCGTGGTCGGGGCCCTGAAGGTCGACGACTTGATTGGGGCGCTCGAAGGGAGGGATCCGCCCAGCGGGCGAATCGGATCGCAAGATCCGGCCTGGCAATGGGGCGGTCCCGTGCGCGCCTTCAGCGCCGACCTCGAGGTATCGGTCAGGGCCGCACGCTGGCGCGGCGGTGTCATCCGCAACATCGGGGCCACCCTCCACCTCGGACCCGAAGGCACGGCGATCGAACGGCTGGCGATAACGCTTCCCGGCGGCACGGACGTCACCTTATCGGCGGCGGCGACCAGCGGGGGCTCAAGCCCGCGATGGGACGGCGACCTTGCGGTCATCTCCGACAATTTGCGCGGCGCGCTGGTGTGGGCGGGCACCGCCGCTGACGAGCTGCCGTCCGACCGGCTGCGCAGCTTTTCGTTCACCAGCCGGATCGGCGTGACGCCGGACGCCGTCCATCTCACGAACATCGGGGCGCGTCTGGACGCCACGCGGATGACCGGCGCCGCGACGATTGCGCGGCAGGCGCGTCCATCGTTCGGGCTCAGGCTCGATCTGGACCAGCTGGAGCTCGACGCCTACGTGCCGGAGTGGTTGCGAGCCGGCCGTGTCGACGACTCCACGCGCGGCGACGGGATCGGCGCGGCCGGCCGCTTCGACGCCAATCTCGTGATTTCCGTCGGCAAGCTGACGGTGGCTGGGCGAACGGCGTCGCGGGTGGCGCTCGACGCGCGGCTGTTCGACGGCAAGGTTCTCCTGCGCAGGCTGTCGGCCGACGACCTCGCGGGCGGCGCCCTCACCGTATCCGGCACGATCGATGATCTCGCCAGCTCGCCGAGCGGCGATCTGGAGATCCTGCTCGAGGTCGACGATCCGGACCGGTTTGCCGGATTCATGGAACTCGCTCCGTCGTCCCTGGCATCGCGGGTCGGCAAGTTCCGGCTCTCTGCGCATGCCTTGGGCACCCTCGAAAAAGCCGTCGTCGCCGGCACCCTGGACATCGCCGGCGGCCGTCTTGCGGCACAGGGAACAGTGACCCGCCCGGCCGGGGCCGTGGGATTCGATTTCGCTGTGGCCGCCGATCACCCGGATGCCGACACGGTACTCGGCCTGCTCGCGCCCGGCCGGGCGCGCGGCGGGATCGGCGCAATGGCCCTCACCCTCGCCGTGTCCGGCACCGCCGACGCCCTCGCGATCCGGGACGTGGAGGCCGCATTGGGCGAAACCGAGATCCGCGGCCGGATCGACGTCGACAATCGCGGCGACCGACCGAGCGCTGTCGCCGCGCTCGCCGCAGGACGCCTCGACCTGGACCGGCTGCTGCCCGTCCGGGCGATGGCACCCGCGGACGCCGTGCCGCCGGTGCGCCGGGGCAGCGCACGCTGGTCCCGTGAAACCTTGGATCTGTCGACGTTGCACATGCTGGACCTGGACCTGACGCTGCAGTCCGATACGGTCTTGCGCGACGGGATTCGCATCAACGGGCTCGAACTTCGGACCGCCCTGTCGAACGGCGCGTTGACGGTCCGGCAGCTGACCGGACGATTGTTCGGCGGCGACATCGAGGCATCCGCCCGGATCGATGCCACCGCGGCGCGACCGGTGATCACCGCAACGCTCTCGGGTCGCGACATCGCCGCCGGCCCGGCGCTCGAGGCGATCGCTGCGATCGACCGGGTCAAGGGCACCATGTCGTTTTCCGTGTCCCTCTCGGCGACGGGCCGGGACACGTTCGACCTCGTCTCGTCGTTATCGGGGAATGCCACGCTGTCCGGCACGCTGCGCGCACAGCGGCGCGGCGATGAACCCATCCCCGCCGGCGCTGCCGGGGACGCCGCGGACATGCTGCTCAAGACCTTCGCCGACTCGACGACGGCATTGAGCGCCGCTGTTGCCATCGAGAGCGGAACCGTGCGTACCGCCGACCTGGTGCTCGACGGCGGCGCCGTGCGCGCCCTCACGCTGGCTTCCGTGGACCTCTCCGGCTGGCGCGTCAACGCGACGACGACGGTGCATCGCAGCGAGGACAGCGCCGCACCGCCCGATTTGGTGGTCGAGATCGACGGCTGGCTCGACGATCCCGCGGTCCGGCTGTCCGGCCTGGCGGTCGAGACCGATCCGGACCAGGCGCCGGCACCGGAGGCGGCGCCGGTCATCGCCGTCGAACCCGTTGCGCCGACGGCGGCAGACCTTCCGGGAAGCCCGTAGCAGCGGGTCCGTC
The DNA here is from genome assembly GCA_041563955.1 of Alphaproteobacteria bacterium. GTDB lineage: Bacteria > Pseudomonadota > Alphaproteobacteria > UBA8366 > JADFVY01. The sequence goes on from JBFGQV010000038.1 coordinate 16,305, forward strand.
AAGGCGCGGATGATGAGGGCGGTTGCGCGCCCGGTTGCGGCCCGGCGGCCATTTCCGCCAGCACGAAGACGCGAATGGCGCTGGACAGATTGCCGCTGCGCTGGCGGTCGATTTCGGTGACCAGCCGGCTGACGCTTTGCCGCCGCGCCTGCGCGATTCGGTGCAGCGCGGCCCAGAACGCCTCCTCCAGCGAGACGCTGGTCCTGTGGCCCGCCACGGTGACCGATCGTTTTCGCAGTGCCTGATCGTCGCGCACCGTTGCGGCGGTTCCGGATCGCGTCGATTTCGGCTGTGTCATCGGGGCCTCCGAACAGCAATCCCGCATCCCGGGAAACCCGGTAAGTCCGGCGCTCGCACGCCAATTTCGGCCGATTTAAACCCAGTGTTAATGAAAATCAAATATCGTGCCGTCATCAGACAAGGGAGTCCACGGTCGGCATCGGATCCTCGGCAGGGGCCGATCCGGCCATGACGGGCTGAAGACGAAGAGGTGGAGACGCATGGCTACGGTGGCAACCATCGCCGATACGACGATCGTGGGCGACAACGAAGACCAGCTGGTGACGATGGTCGTCGACGATCAGCTGTTCGGCATCCCGATCCTGCAGGTCCAGGATATCGTCGAAGCGTCGAAGATCACGCCGGTCCCCCTGGCGCCATCCGCCATCGCCGGGGTGCTGAACCTGCGCGGCCGGATCGTCACGGTCGTCGACCTTCGCAAGCTGCTCGGCAACGACGACGAAGTCCCGTGGGATAGCCAGATGGGCGTGACGGTCGATTACAAGGGCGACCTGTACACGCTGCTGGTCGACGCCATCGGCGATGTGCGCACGCTGCCGAAGAACGACTTCGACAAGGCGCCGTCGACCATGGAGGACAACGTTCGGCGGCTCTGTTCGGGAATCTACCGTCTGCGGGGCAACCTGCTGGTCGTCCTGGACGTCGCCCGGATTCTGAAGACCGAGATCATCGAAGCCACGCCCATGCTGACCGTCGAGGAACGCCGGACCCGCAAGGAGGCAGCCGTCGCAAAGTCGGACGGCTCCGAGGCCCGGACGCACCAGCTGTCGGCCCTGATGACGGATCTCAACGCCTACGAATCGGAAACCGAAGGTGTCTTCGGCGCGGCGGATGCTGGCGATGACGACATCAAGGCCCGCAAGCGCGCGACCCGCCATCGCCGACCCATTGCCGAGCGCTGGCAGGAGGTCCTAGAGGAAAAGGCGCGCAAGGCCGGACACGTCGCCTACCGGATGCGCGAACCCGACGAGGAAACCGTCGAGAACGCGCGCAGCGAGATGGCGGACGAAGATGCCGAATGGGCCGCCCGGGTGCGGGATGAAGGCGATCTACCGCCGGGAGACGACGCGCGGGCGGCAATTCCCGATATTCCGATCGACGAAGCGCTGGACCTGCCGCCAGCCGACGCGGCGCCAGACCTGCCGCCGGCCGACGAGGCGCCGGCTTCCGTCCCCGATTCCCCCGTCGAAGAGGTCTCCGACCTGCCGGCGGCGGCGGATCCCGGAGACATTGCGGTCCCCGACCCGGCAACGGCCGAAGTCGACGTCGCGCCGGATTCGCCCGTCGCGTGGCCGGAGCCAATGACCGAACCGCCCGAGATGCCCGAGACCGCGCCGGATCTGCCGGTCGCGGATCCGGCCGCGGAGACGCTCAAGACGGACGTTGCCGACGCCGTGACGGAGCAACCCGCGAGCGAACCGGACCTCGGATCCGATGCCGTCGCTGATGCCGGGTCCGCAACGCAGGATATTGCCCCCGAACCGAAGGCCGAGACCGAGGATCCGTCGCCCCCGGCCGGCGCGACGGAGACGTCGCCAGCGCCCGAGCGGAACGTCGGCGGCATCACGGCCGGATGGTGGAACAAGCTGCGCGGCAAGGCGGGCGGCGGCAGAACCGAGCCCGATGCGGCTGAGTCGCCTGCGGCGGATCAGCAGGCAGAGGCCGGCACACCGGATATGACCGGGCCGGACACGGTCGAGCCCGAGCCTGCCGGCGAAGCGACCCGCACCGATGAGACGGGCAAGGCGAAATCTGCGACGAAGAAGAGCGCGAAAAAGAAGAGTGCGACCAAGAAAAGTGCCGCCAAGAAGAGCACGGCCGCGAAGAAGAAGTCGCCGACCAAGGCCGGAAAAACCTCGAAAGCCGCCGGCAAATCGACGGCAAAGGGGAAGATGCAGAAGGAAACCTAGCCGCCGCAGCCGCAAAAGCTTCGGGCCGCAAGCCGGTTTCCCGGCCTGCGGCCCGCGCCGAATTGGCCCCCCAATTTCTAAAGCTTTTACGGCTCGAGGATGATTTCCACGCGACGGTTGCGCGGCTCGGCGGTCTCGTCGGCCGTCATAACCGCGGGCCGGGATTCACCATTCGCTTCCGTCATCACGGCCTTCACCTTCACGTTGGAGTCGGCCAGGACTTTCGCAACCGCCTGCACCCGCATCTCCGAGAGCTTCTGGTTATAGGCCGCCGAGCCGACCGTGTCGGTGTTGCCGGAGATCTTGACGACCGGCTGGCCGAGCTTTGCCGCCGCCGCCCGGGCTTCCGCGATAACCTGCTGCGCGTTGCTGTCCAGCACCGCCTTGTTGGTCGGGAAGTAGACCACGAACCGCACGGCGTCGGGCTTGGGCTTGACCACCGCCACAGGCGGCGGCGGTGGCTGGGTGCCCTCGAGCGCGGCGTAGAAGCCGTCACGACAGCGCGCGATGTCCGCGGGCTGGCGATTCTCTTCCTGTTCCTGCATCCAGCAGTCGAACATGACCTGGGCCGTCGCCGCCCGGGCCGGATCCTTGTCCGCGGCACCCCCTCCGAGCGCCGCGACGAGCTTGGCGCGAGCATCGCTCAACTCTCCTGCCCTGTCCGCCGGCAGTTTGCGGGCAGCGATCTCTTCGGGCGCGATCGAGCCGCCGGTCGCCACCTGTTTGGCCCGGCCCGCGAACTTGTCGGAATCACGGTAATCCCCTTCCGCGTACTCGTCCTTGGAAAGGCTGATGTATCCGCCGTAGAGGTTCTGATTGAACTCCGAGCCGGTCGGCTGAATTTTTTGGGCGCTGCTGAGCTGCTGGCCGGAGCAGCCGGCAAGCAGCAAAATGCCGGCAGCAGCGCCGGCAACGACATACAGTGTTTTCATGTCCGTACCCCTGTTTGAGTGCCTTGATAACCCGAAAACCGGCAGCACTTGTGACAAAACTATCACGAATTTTCGAATAATTCTAGATTTCAAAGCAGGCACACGCACAAAATCGGCCGCGGATAATGCCCAATGTACACCGGCCGGCCGGCCATGGCGGGCGCGGCGGCGGAGTCCCCGGTTTCAGGGCTTCCGGAAGGTATCGATGGCGATGACGTTGGTGTCGTCCGCGTCGCCATCGGCTGACGCGGCGGTCTCGTCGGGCTCCGATCCGGCCTCGCCCGGGCCTTCGGCGTCGGCCTCCGTCGCCGCCTGTGCTGCCATCATCTGCTCCGCGTCGAGGAAGGTCAGGACGACATTGGCCGGTGGGTCCTGGAACGTCGTGACCGCGTCGAACGGGACCGCCAGGCGCTGCTGGACCCGGTTGAACGACAGGGTGACGGAAAACCCGGCCTCGTCCACCTCGAGATCGTGGAACACGTGCTGCAGGATGATCGCCATTTCTGTCGGGTACTGCAGCTGCAGGGCCCGGGGCATCACGACGCCCGGGTGACTTGTACGGAACGTGATGTGAAAATAATGGTTGTCCGGCAGCCCCTGCGCGGCGACCACGGACAGCGCCCGTCGCATGATCCCGCGCAACGCGTCGCGGTAATACAGCCCGTATGGCAGCGGATCGTCGGACATGGTCCCGGATTATGTTGCAGGTCTGGTTAACGGAAGCTGACCAACGTCGGCGCCTGCCCAGCGCCAGAATTGGGGGGCTTCTGTTGCCCGGTGCCCCCCGGACCGCGCTTACCTGTTGATATTAGGCAGCGAGCGCCATCTCATTATCGTTGGCACTTGTGAAAATGGCCCGGTAACGGTGGTACCATGCCGAGCGAAAACCAAGTCTTTACCACGCGCGTCGATCCTGTTTCGCCCCCGTCGGGGCCGGCCGCCATATCATCGGGCGCCCGGCCGGAATCTGGTGGAGGCGCCGGGTACTGCCCCCGGGTCCGCTACGCTTATTCCACAAGGCGTTTATCGCCATAGTCGGCAGAGCCGACAAAAGTAATATAAGGCCTGCAATGGGATTTTTGAAGAAGCAAGAGATCCGCCGGGGCCTGACCGCGATGCTGCTGTTCGCGGTGCTCGCCCTGGCCGCGTGCAGCGGCCACAATCGTCAGAATGCCTCGGACTGGGCGGGAGACGCCGTCGAACCGGATACGCTATCCGTCATGTCGTTCAACGTGCTCCTCGGCGGACGCCCCGCCGGCGACGTGCTCGACGCCATCGCCGCGGCATCCGCGGATCTGGTTTGCCTTCAGGAAATGACGCCCGACTTTGCCGATCTCTTCGAGGCGCGGTTTGCGTCGGTCTATCCCCACCGCGTTCTCGTGCCCGGGCCGGGTGTGCACGGAATCGGCCTTGCCGGGCGGTTCCCGTTGACGGACGCCCGCCTGCTGACACTCGGCCTGCCGTACCTGCCCGCCGTTGCGTCAACGATGCAGACCGCGGCCGGGCCGGTTCGCGTGGCCTGCGTGCATCTCGTGCCGCCGCTGGCCCGGTTCGGCGGATACGACAGCATGACAGACCGCTACTACCTGAACAGGTCGATCCGTATGGACCAGGCCCGCGCCTTGCTCCAGCATATCGATTCCGCGGCCATGCCGGCGATCGTCGTCGGCGACATGAACGAATGGGAAGGCCAGGCGGCGCTGGCCATCCTGGCCGAAGCCGGCTTCCGCAACGCCTGCGGCGTGCCCGGCAGCCGGTGCGCGGCGACCTGGCCCGGCGACGTGGGCTATGGCCTGGCGATCGCCCGGGTCGACCATATCCTCGGTCGCGGCGTGGAATTTCGGCGGGCTGCGGTCCTGAACGCGGGCGGATCGGACCATTACCCGGTCGTCGCACGTTTCGCCCTGATGCCCGGTGCCCCCTGAGGCGCAAACGCGAAACGGTCCGACATGGCCGGGGCACGCGGTGCCGATTCCGGCGCTGGTCCGGAGCGACCAGATCCTGGCGCATGGCAGGTCGAGGGCGAACTCGGCGGCGAGGTCCTGATACGTGCCGCCGGCTTTCACGGCGACGCGGTGATCGGGCTGGTGGCGGTGGCGCGCCGCGCGCCCGCGCGCATCGTCCTGCCGCTGGTGCAAGACTCCGACGGAGCATGGCGGGTCGACGAGACCATCCGGGAACAACCGTTGATCGACGCGTTGGCCGCGGCCTGGGACGAGTGCGGCTCGATCGAGGTGATCGGCACCGATTTGCGTGACCCCGGCGACTGACGCAAAGTCTTCCGGGCGCCGTCGCAAGCGCCTATAACAGAAGCGCACACACCGACAGGGAAGACCGATGCCGCTGACTCCCGAACAGAAGGCCGAGATCGACCAGCACCGCGCCGCAAGCGGCGAGACCCGGCGGGCCTGCGTGCCGGAGATCGAGGATATCCTGTACGAGCCGATCCCGGTGCTCGACCACGGCTTCATCCGTGTCGTCGACTATATGGGCGACGATGCGGCGATCGTGCAGGCGGCGCGCGTCTCCTACGGCAAGGGCACGCGGCAGATCTCCAACGACCGCGGGCTGATCCGCTACC
>JBFGQV010000039.1:0-21347 GCA_041563955.1 Alphaproteobacteria bacterium
CTCGCTGCGCCGCTATCTTGCGCCGCAACGCGATGTCGTCGCGCGCCTGCCGCTGGAACAGGCGAGCTGGCTCGACGCGAGCCACAAGGCGCATCTGCGCGAGATCGCCGACCGCACCCTGCGCTACGTCGAGGATCTCGATGCCGCCCGCGAGCGCGCCGCGGTGACCCAGGACGAGCTCAACAATAGGCTGTCCGACCAGATGAACCGCACCATGTACCTGCTGACCATCGTCGCCGCCGTGCTGCTGCCGCCGAGCCTGATCACCGGCCTGTTCGGGATCAATGTCGGCGGCATGCCGGGGGTCGAGAACATCTGGGCGTTCACCGGGGTCGTCCTTGCGTTGATCGCGATCGCGGTGGTCGAGGTGATTCTGCTGCGCCGCCTGAAGTGGATCTGAGTCGCCCGGAAACCGTCCGGCCACGCGTTGAGAGGGTTTGATGCAAAAGCTGATCGATATCCAGTCTCTCGAAACCTATTACGCCGAGCTGACCCGCTGGTTCTTCGAGGACCTTCTCGTGCTCGGCACGCTCGGACAGGTCGCCGTCGTCCTGTTGGCGATCCTGGTGGCCCTGCCGATCGCTCCCGGGTTCCGCCGCCTGATCGAGCGGCTCGGCCGGACCCGCTGGCTGGAAAAGGGCGGCGAGCGGGCGGTGAAGATCATCGCCCCGCTGGCCCTGCCGATCGTCTGGCTGATCCTGCAATGGATCTCGGTCGTCGTGGCGTCGCAGGCCGGCTGGCCGCACCACATCATCCAGATCACCGTGAGCCTGCTCACCGCCTGGGTGGTCATCCGGTTCGCCTCGCAGCTGGTGCGCGATCCGACCTGGTCGCGGATGATCGCCATCGTCGCCTGGACGGTCGCCGCGCTGAACATCGTCGGTCTGCTCGACGACACCATCCTGCTGCTGGACAGCCTCGCGCTGCAGCTCGGCGAGCTGCGCATCTCGGCCCTCACGGCGATCAAGGGCGTGCTGTCGCTGGCGGTCCTGCTGTGGGTCGCCACCCTGCTGTCGAACCTGCTGGAGCGGCGCATCAGCGCTTTGCCCAACCTGACCCCGTCGGTCCAGGTGCTGTTCGCCAAGCTGCTCAAGATCGTGCTGATCACGGTGGCGATCGTCGCCGCGGTGAGCACCGTCGGCATCGACCTGACCGCCTTCGCGGTGTTCAGCGGCGCCGTTGGCGTCGGCATCGGCTTCGGCCTGCAGAAGGTGGTGTCCAACCTGATCAGCGGCGTCATCCTGCTGATGGACAAGTCGGTCAAGCCGGGCGACGTGATCAGCGTCGGCGAGACCTATGGCTGGATCAACACGCTGGGCGCGCGCTACGCCTCGGTGGTGACGCGCGACGGCACCGAGTACCTGATCCCGAACGAGGACATCATCACCCAGCAGGTGGTGAACTGGTCGTACAGCAACAACGAGGTGCGCCTGAAGATCCCGATCGGGATCTCGTACAAGTCCGACGTGCGCAAGGCGATCGCGCTGTGCCTCGAGGCCGCCGCCGAGGTCGAGCGGGTGGTCAAGGAGCCGAAGAGCGTCTGCCTGCTGAAGGGCTTCGGCGACAGTTCGGTCGATCTCGAGCTGCGGATCTGGATCAGCGACCCGCAGAACGGCGTCTCCAACGTCAAAAGCCTGGTCCTCCTGCTGGTCTGGGACAAGTTCCACGAGCACGACATCGAGATCCCCTTCCCGCAGAGGGACCTGCACATCCGCTCCGCCGAGCCGGTGCCGGTGGTCAGATCCGCGGCGGATTAGCCGGCCGTCCGATTGGCGGCAGGGCCGGATCGAACCGAATTTGGAGGTCTTTCCGACGATGCCCTCCCCCCGCGCCTGGCAGCGCATGCTGAGCGGCCGGCGGCTGGACCTTCTGGACCCGTCGCCGGTCGATATCGAGATGGAGGACATCGCACACGGGCTGTCCCGGGTCGCGCGCTGGAACGGCCAGACCTCCGGCGACTGGGCCTACAGCGTCGCCCAGCATTCGCTGCTCGTCGAGGCGATCGCAGGGCATCGCGGCCTCGCCCGGCGCTGGGCGCTGGCAGCGCTGCTGCACGATGCGCCGGAATACGTGATCGGCGATCTGATCACCCCGTTCAAGGCGGTGGTCGGCACCGGCTACCGCAACCTCGAGACGCGTCTCGCCCGGGCGATCCGCATCCGCTTCGGCCTGCGGGCGACGCTGCCGGAGGCGCCGCAGGCGGCGATCAAGCGCGCCGACCAGGCCGCCGCCTGGCTCGAGGCGACGACGCTGGCCGGCTTCACCGAGGCCGAGGGGCGGAAGTATTTCGGCCGGACGCCCGCCCTGCCGCCGATGCTGGTGCGAAGCTACCTCGCGCCGTGGCCGCCGGCCGAGGCCAAGCGCCGGTTCCTCGCCCGCGCCGCCGCGCTCGGGGCGTGATGCCTATTTCGTGAACCAGATCTCGACCCGGCGGTTGCCCGCCTCGCCGGTCTCCGCCGTCTCCAGATAGACCGGGTCGTGCGCACCGCGCGCGATCAGCCGGATCCTTTCGGGCGGCACGCCGGCCTTGACCAGCATCAGCGCCACGGCCCTGACCCGCTGCGTCGACAGCGCCTGCGCCGCGTCCCGCGCACTGCCGCCCGAGGCCAGCTCCACCCGGCGGCTGGTGTAGCCGAACAGCCATACCGACGCCCGCGACTGCTGCGCGTAGGCGGCGACCTGCTCGAGAATGTCCATGGCCGCCGCGTCGAGGTCCTGTGCGGCCCGGTCGAACTGCACCACCGCGACCTTGAGCGCCCCGTCCGGCGGCCGGTCCGGGGTCTCGGCCGGTTCCGGCAACGCGTCCTCCGGCCTGCCGTACCGGCCGAACAGGCGCAGGCGCCGCTCCTCCATCTCCTGCGGGTCGGGGCGTTCCGGGAAATCGTTCAGCTTCGGCCACGGCCTGTCGGCGCCGGGCACGTCGTAATCGGTGCAGCCGCCAAGCAGGATCGTCGCGGCGATCGCAGCCACGGCGGCGGACAGGAGGCGGTGCGGTGGAATGCGTTGCATGATGTCCGATGCTGCGAAATCTTGCGCCACTATGGCACGTCGGGGCTGGAAACGCGCGACAAAACCGTGCTATGTCCTCGCCCGTTTTCTGGGAGGAGCATGCAGTGGCCGCACGCGTGGCCGGGTCCGGTCCACGCGGGATGGCATTCGACCACCGACGATCGAGGACCAAGAGAAATGGCGGAGCGCACAAGCCCTTCTGATCCCACCGCGGAGCCCGCGGATTACACCCGCACGATGGCCGACATCGCCGAGCGCAGCCAGGCGCTGGTGAGCGATTTCCTCGCCCGCCAGGCCGAAGGCGGCGGCCTCGGCCACGCCGACCCGCTGAACATCGGCGGCGCGTTCCTCGAGATGACCAAGCACCTGATGATGGATCCGCAAAAGATCGTCCAGGCGCAGATGGAACTGTGGCGCGACTACATGACGCTATGGCAGAACGCGACCCGCCGCCTGATGGGCGAGGAGGTCGAGCCGACCGTCACGCCGCACCACGACGACCGCCGATTCAAGGACGCAGCCTGGGAGGAGAACACGCTGTTCGACTTCATCAAGCAGTCCTACCTGTTGACCGCGCGGTGGATGCAGAACACGGTGCGCGAGGTCGAGGGGCTCGATGAGCAGACCGCCAAGAAAGTCGATTTCTACACGCGCCAGTTCGTCGATGCGATGGCGCCGTCGAATTTCGTGATGACCAACCCGGAGGTGCTGCGCGAGACGCTCGACAGCAAGGGCGAGAACCTGGTCCGCGGGCTGCAGAACCTGCTCGACGATCTCGAGCGCGGCCAGGGCCGCCTGAAGATCCGGATGACCGACGCCGAGGCGTTCGAGGTCGGCAGCAACATCGCGACCTCCAAAGGCAAAGTCGTCTTTCAGAACGAGTTGATGCAGCTGCTGCAGTTCGAGCCGCTGACCGAGAAGGTTTACAAGCGGCCGCTGCTGATCATCCCGCCGTGGATCAACAAGTACTATATCCTCGATCTGCGCGAGAAGAACTCGTTCATCCGCTGGGCGACGGAGCAGGGCCACACGGTGTTCTGCATCTCCTGGGTCAACCCGGACGAGAGGCTCGCCGCCAAGACCTTCGAGGACTACATGTTCGAGGGCCCGCTGGCGGCGCTCGACGCCATCGAGAAGGCGACCGGCGAGACGCGCGCCAACGTCATCGGCTACTGCCTCGGCGGCACACTGCTGGCCTCGACTCTGGCCTACATGGCGGCGAAGAAGGACAACCGCATCGCCACCGCGACCTATTTCGTCACCCTGACCGATTTTTCCGAGCCCGGCGAACTCGGCGTGTTCATCGACGACGCGCAGCTCACCGCGCTGGAGGAGCGCATGGAGGAGCGCGGCTATCTGGAAGGCGGTGAGATGGCGACGACCTTCAACATGCTGCGCGCCAACGACCTGATCTGGTCCTTCGTGGTCAACAACTACCTCCTCGGCAAGGACCCCTTTCCCTTCGACCTGTTGTACTGGAACTCGGATTCGACGCGCATGCCGGCCGCCATGCACGGCTTCTATCTGCGCAAGATGTATGTCGAGAACAAGCTGGTGGAGCCGGGCGGCATCACCCTCGGCGGCGTGAAGATCGATTTGCGCAAGATCAAGACGCCGTCGTTCCTCCTGTCGACCCGCGAGGACCACATCGCGCCCTGGATGTCGACCTACACGGCAACGAAGCTGTATTCCGGGCCGGTCACATTCACCCTGGCCGCCTCCGGACACATCGCGGGGGTCGTGAACCCGCCGGCCGCGAACAAGTACTCGTACTGGACCAACGACGAATGCCCGGAGTCGCCGGACGACTGGCTCGCCGGTGCGACCGAGCATCCGGGCTCGTGGTGGCCGGAGTGGCACAAATGGATCGCCAGCCGCGCCCGTGCCAAGGTCAACGCCCGCAAGCCCGGCGACGGCGAGCTCAAGCCGATCGAGGACGCGCCGGGCTCGTATGTGAAGGTGCGGTTGGGCTAACGCCTCCTGAGTTCGACCGGCCCAGCCGCGTCGCGAAGTATGAGGTCATGCGCCGGCGCAAACACGGGTCTCAAAGATCCAGGATTGCGCCAGGCCGTGAATGGCGTGGGCGAGGCGCCGCCTGGTGAATCGTCCTTGTGTCGCGTGCATCCATCGGCCCATGATGGCTCGCATGACCGAAAGCAGCCCGATCTTCCCCGCGACCGTGATGCCGGACCGCGACTGGTGGGCGGCGCTGTGGCCGGATCCGGAAGGCACGCTGCGGGCGCTCGGCATTGCGCCGGAGATGACGGTGCTCGACCTGTGCTGCGGCGACGGCTGGTTCACGGCGCCGCTGGCGCGGCTCACCCGTGGCAAGGTCTATGCCCTCGACCTCGACCCTGCGATGCTGGCGGCGGCGCGGGCCGAGGTCGAGAAGGTCGGCGCGACCGTCGTCGGATGGCTCGAGGGCGACGCGCGTGATCTTCACAAACTGCTTGAGAAAAAGATCGATTACGTTCTGATCGCCAACACATTTCACGGCGTGCCCGACCAGACCGGGCTGGCGCGCGCCGTCGCCCGGATCCTCAAGCCGGACGGCCGCTTCGCCGTCGTCAACTGGCACGCGCGCCCGCGCGACGAGACCCCGGTGCTCGGCCAGCCGCGTGGCCCGCGCACCGATATGCGCATGACGCCCGAGGCGACACGGGCGGTCGTCGAGCCGGCCGGGTTCGTGCTCGACCGCGTGGTCGAACTGCCGCCCTACCATTACGGCGCGGTATTCCGGCTTCAGGAGTGAGGCGGCGCGCCGATCCCGGCGGCGAGGTACTCGCGCGAGAGGTCGTAATAGAGGTTCGCCAGCCGGTCGATTTCAGCGCGCTCGGCATCTGTGATGTCGCGCATGAACCTGGCCGGGCGGCCGCCCCAGAGCTGGCCGGAGGGGATGCGCTTGCCGGCCGTCACCAGCGCGCCGGCGGCGACCATGGCGTAGCTTTCGACCACCGCGCCGTCCATCACGCAGGCGTTCATGCCGACGAAGCTGTCGGGCTCGAGGATGCAGTCGTGCAGCAGCACCATGTGGCCGATCGTGCAGCGGTCGCCGACATGCGTCCCCTGCCCCCGGCTCGAGACATGGACGACGCTGCCGTCCTGCAGATTGACCTTTTCGCCGATGCGGATGATGTTCACGTCCCCGCGCAGCTGGCAGCCGAGCCAGATACTGCTGCCCGCGCCGATCTCGATATCGCCGGCAAGGTTGCAGCCGGGCGCAACGAACGCCGTCGCGTCGATACGGGGCGCAACGCCGCGGAACGGCAGGACCGTGACGGTCACGGGAACAGCGCTTCCTGCTCGAGGCCCATGGTCTCGGGCAGGCCGCACATCACGTTCATGTTCTGGATCGCCTGTCCGGAGGCGCCCTTGACGAGGTTGTCGGTCGCCGACAGCAGGATCGCGCGGCCCGGCGCCCGGTCCGCGAACACCCCGATCAGGCAATGGTTGGAGCCACGCACATCGCGCGTCGCCGGCGCTTTGCCGGCTGGCAGCACGTGCACGAAGGGCTCCATGTCGTATTTCGCGGCCAGGGCAACGCGCAGATCCTCCGCATCGGCGCCGGCAGCGAGCGTCACGTAGATGGTCGCCAGGATGCCGCGGTTCATCGGCATCAGATGCGGCGTGAAGGTCACCGTGACCGGGCGGCCGGCGGCGACGGCCAGCTCCTGCTCGATCTCCGGCGCATGGCGGTGCCTGGCGATGCCGTAGGCGTGGATGCCCTCGCTGACCTCGGTATGGAGGTTGGCTTGCTTCTCGGCCCGGCCGGCGCCGCTGACGCCGGACTTGGCGTCGATGACGATGCCGTCGGGGGAGATCAGCCCCGCCGACAGCAGCGGCACCAGCGGCAGTTCCGCGGTCGTCGTGTAGCAGCCGGGATTGGCGACCAGCCGCGCCGCGGCGATATCCTCGCGGTAGATCTCGGTCAGGCCGTAGACCGCCTCCTTCTGCAGCTCCGGCGCCCGGTGTGGTCCGCCATACCACTCGGCGTAGGTCGCAACATCGCGCAGCCGGAAATCGGCTGACAGGTCGCAGATCCTGAGCCGCTCCGGCAGGCCGGCGATTACCTCCTGCGTTGTTGCGTGCGGCAGCGCGCAGAACACGAAGTCGAGCCCGTCCCAGTCGGCGTCCTCGATGCGCAGGAGGTCGGGCAGCGCGAGCCGCGCAAGATGCGGGAAAACGTCGCCGAGTGGTCTGCCGCCGTGCCGGTCGGCGGTCAGTAGCGCGATGTCGACGCCGGGATGGCGCACCAGAAGGCGCAGCAGCTCCGCCCCGGTGTAGCCGCTGGCGCCGAGAATGCCGATTTTGAGCCGCGTGTCCGTCATGATCCGTTCCTATCCGAAATGCGCGCAAAACAAAAGGGCGACCCCGAGGGGACGCCCCGCGGCGCGTTCATCCCTTCGGCTGTCAGGCGGCGGCCGGCCCGGCGGGCCGTCCGGCTCTCCTCGATCGTCGGAACATCTTCATGACGATGTCCTTGCCATGATTTGCGCGCCGCTGCAATGGCCGATGTGGAGAACGCCGCGCCGGGACGGGCGCGACGCGGTCGCAACCGACACCCTTCGATCAGGGATAATGATCGGAGGAGAGCGGTATGTAGCGGCCCACCTCGGCAATAAGCGCATCGAGGCTGATCGGCTTGGAAAGATAGGCCACGGCGCCGAGGCGGCCCATGAAATCGCGTTCCAGGGCGAAGTCCTTGTGTCCCTCGACCTTGTGACCGGTGAGCACCAAGACCGGGATGTGCCGCGTATCGTCCGCTTCCTTGAGCCGGTTGACCAGGTATTCACCTGTCCCGTCCGGCATGGCGTAATCGGTGATGATGAAGTCGGGGTGCTCCTCCCAGGCGACCTTGAACCCCTGCTCGCCGGAAAACGCCTTCAACACCTCGACACCATGTTCGGAAAACCTGAGCGCGAGGGCGTCCACGAGATGCGTGTCGTCGTCGACAACCAGCACTTTCGGGCGCGCACCCGGGGCAGCTTGCGGCTCCCCGGCCTTGGGGGTCCGGTCGTCGGTCGCGTCCACCGGCGGATCGCTCGGGGACAACAGCCGTCCGACAAGATCCAGATAGCCGGGCAGTTCTCTGAAATTCGGCGTCCTGCGCCCGCTTCGCAGGTCCGCGAGATACCGTGCCGCTGCGGTGCGGAGCGCATCGATATCCAGCGGCCGCGGGATGAAGAACTCGTCCGACAGGCCGAGCTGCAAGAGTGCCAGATTGAAATCGACGCCGGGCGTGAGGAACAGCATCGCGATATGGCGGAAGTTGTCGCGCTGCCAGATCACCTTCGCCAGATCCGCTCCGCTGTCGCCGGCAACGGCGAGGTCCATGACGATGAGTTCGGTATCGTAGGTCTGCAGCCAGTCCAGCAATGTGGACGTCTCGTTGAGGACCCGCGCCGCATATCCCGGGCCGACGAAGGCGTCGAGGGTTTGCGGCGCCGGCGCGTCGTCATCTTCGACGATCAATACCCGGTGCGGTGCAAGCAAAACCGAGTGCGAGAGTTCCTCGATCTTGCGGACAATCCTGCGGGAGTCCAGCGGCGTGGTGACGAACGCCTTCGCACCGGACCGAACCGCCTGCAGATGGGTATCGAGATCTCCGGTTTCGGACAGGAAGATGATCGGAACGTTGTTGCGATACTCCTGGCGGAGGGCCTGGTTCAGCTTTTGGCATACCGTGAATGCATCCGGCAGCGCGCCATGGAGAAGGATCGCCCCGGCGCGTCCCTGGTGGGCACCGGCGACGCCGTCGAGATCCCCGGTAACCCGCTGCACGCCGTACCCGAACTGTTCGACGTCGCGTGCGAGAGCGTCGGCCGATTCGCCCGGAGGAGCGACGAGGATCACGAATTCCGGCGCCTTCGCGTGCGCGGCAGCGGCATCGGACTGCACGTGTGGTGGACTTTCGGCATCGGGTTTGACGGAGACCAGCTTCTTCAGCCCGGCGATCTGGACACCGATCGCGGCGACCTCTTCGACTGTCAGCGGCCGTTCCGCCTCGAGCAAGGGCTCAATGCCGCTCTCGATGGCCCCGGCATGATCTGTGACCGAGGCGTAGCCGAACATTGCGGCGGTGCCGGTGGTCTTGTGCGCCAGCTTGTGGATTTCTTCCAGCGGATGCCGAATATCCTCGAACGGCGCGCCAGCGGACAACTGTCCGGCCAGAACATCCATTTCATGCAGTCTGGCGACGAGCGCTGCACCATATGCCTCCACGAGATCTTTCATCTTCTTGTCGGAGGACGGCGGCTGACTGAACACCATGGCAGACCCTTCCGGTAACCTGTGCCGAAGTCACGTCATAGCCGGCGGGCCTGTCGATCGCGCCGGTCGACGCCGGGTTCCGACTGTTCCTGGCGTCGCCGTCATGCTTATTGCCCCCGCCCGCAGCGCGAGTATCCGCCGTCCCGCATCCGGTTGCAGAGGTCGCCACGATCGCATCGGATTCGTCGCGCGGCGAGCAAAGCGGTCATGGCACCCCGCAGGAATGCGCCGGGAGGAGCCGGCCGACCTCGGCGACGAGGGCATCGAGGCTGATCGGCTTGGCCAAATAGCAGACGGCGCCGAGCCGGCCCACGAATTCGCGTTCGAGGGCATAGTCCTTCTGGCCGTCCACGGTATGCGCGGTCAGCACCATAACCGGGATGTCGCGGGTCTCCTCGGCATCCTTGAGCCGGCTGAGCAGATAATCGCCGGACCCGCCGGGCATGTCGTAGTCGGTGATGATGGCGTCGGGGGATTCCTCCCAGGCCACCCGGAATCCCTGCTCGCCGGTGAAGGCCTTAAGGGGCTCGAGCCCGTGCTCAAAGAGCTTGATCGCGATGGCGTCGACGAGGTGCCGATCGTCGTCGACCACCAGGATCTTCGGCGGCTGGACCGGCGTGGCCTCCGGCAACGTCATGGCGGAGTCGCTGGCATCGCTCCGGCGCCGCGGCTTGTCCCCGGCGGATTTCAGCTCGGCGATGCGGTCGAGATGCGGCAACAGGTCGGCGCGGTTCGCGCCGCGGCGCCCGAACCGGGCATCGGCGAGATAACGGGCGGCGACGGCGCGCAATGCGTTGATGTCGACGGGGCGGGGCACGAAGAACTCGTCCGATACTCCGAGCTGCAGAAGCTGCGAGTTAAACTCGGGTCCCAGGGACAGAAACAAGATCGCGACGTCCCGGTAAAGCTCGTGCTGCCAGACCAGCTTGGCCAGATCCACACCGTTGACGCCGGAAAGGGACAGATCAATGACGATGAGCTCGGCCTCGAAGGTCTCCAGCCGATCGAGCAGGTCGGCCGGATCCTTGACGATGCGGGCCGCATAGCCGGGCCCGTCGAAGGCCTCGGCGCACTGGCCTGCCAGCACGTCATCGTCCTCGACGATGACGATCCGGTAGGGCGCGAACATCGAGGCGGCGGACAGCTCCTCGATGCAGCGGATGATCGTGGCGACCTCCAGCGGCGCCGCGATGAAGGCCGAGGCACCGGCGCGGACGGCCTGCAGTCGGCTGCGGTAGTCGCCCGAGTCCGACAGGAAGATGATCGGCACGTTGGCGCGGAAGGTGCGCCGGAAGTCCTCGCGCAGCTGGCGGCAGATCTTATGGCCCTGCGGGACGTCCGTGTGGACCACGATCGCCCGGACGCGCGCGACGCCGGCCCCGTTGTCCGTGTCGGGGGTGTCGCCGATGCGGCGCACCCGGTAGCCGCGACGTTCGATCTGTCGCGCGAGAGCGTCGGTCGCCTCCCCGGGCGGCGCCAGCAGCACCACGGACTCCGCGGGCGCCGTATCCGTGGGCGCCGTCGCGGCCGGCGTCACCGTCGGCACTGCCGTTTCGGCCGCCGCGGCCCCCAGCGCCTTCAGCGCGGCGATCCCGCTCTCGATCCCGGCCGCCTGCTCTGCGCTGAACGGCGACTCCGCCTCGATCGCCGCAAGCAGCGTCTTCTCGATCTCCCGCGCCCGATCGGTGATCGCCTGAAAGCCGAAGGTCCCGGCCGTCCCGGCGATCTTGTGCGCCAGCACGCGGACCTCGTTCAGCGACCCGCCGAGCTCCTCGAACCCGCCGCCGCCGGACAATGCGCGGGCGGCGGTTTCCAGCTCCTGCAGCTTGCCCGGCAGGGCGGCACCGTAGGCCTCGCCGAGCGCCTTCAGCTTGTCTACCGTCGAGCGCGGTTTACCGAACAGCATGACGACCCCAGATCTCGGCCACCTGCCCGGACATCGTCATCGGGTCGAAGGGCTTTTCGATCACCCCGATCGCCCCCAGCTTGGTCAGGGCCTCGAGCTCGCTCGCCTGCACTTTCGCGGTCATGAAGATCACGGGAATTCCGGCGGTATCCGGTCGGCCGCGCAGCGCTTCCAGCACCTCGGGTCCGCTCATCCCCGGCATCATTACGTCGAGCAGGATGACGTCGGGGTCGAAGTCCGGTGCCTTCTCGATGGCCTGTGCCCCCGATGCACAGGACTCGACGGTGAAGCCGCCGACCTCCTCCAGAGCCAGCCGTGCGACTTCGCGGATGTCCGACTCGTCGTCCACGTGAAGGACCCGATTCAGCGCGTTGTCAGTCATCTTGCATCCACCTGTGTAAAGCGGTGTCCGGTCCAAATGGCCGCTGCGCCGGCACCGACCGGGTCACAATGCCGACCGGACAACCGCGAGCAAATCCTCGTTCGTTGCCTGCGACTTCACCAGGGTCGCCTCGATCCGGTAGGCGAGATCCGCCGATGGTTCATGGGCCGAGAAGACGATGACCGGAACCTTGTAGTTCCTGGAGCGGTGCAGTTCGCACAGCAGATCCTCGCCGGACCCGTCGGGCAACATCAGATCGAGGATGACCAGGTCGAACACCTGTTCATGGATCAGGTGCATCGCCTGCTCACGCGTCGCCGCGGACACGACCTGTCCGACATCCCCGACCACGGTCGACACGACGCTGACGATATCCGCGTCGTCCTCGACGTGAAGGATCCTTACCCCACTGGAGTCCTCGCTTTTCAGCGCCCGTTCGAGCGCGTCGCGCAGCGTCTCCTCCTCGACCGGTTTCTGCAGCCAGTCGGCGATCTCGAGCGCCCCCTTGACGCATCCGTTGCGGATCTCCGCAGCGGCCCGTTCGGGCGTCGCCGACACGACGACAACCGGCAGGTCGCACGTGGCCTCGTTCTCGCGGATTTCGCGGATCAGGGCCAGGCCGTTCTGGTCGGGCAGCCCGAGATCGAGCGTCATGGCCGCGTAGGGTCGCTCGCCGAGCAGCGTCTTGGCCTGTTCCGCCGTGTGCGCGATATCGCAGTCGAACCCGCCCGGCTCGATCATCATCGCGATCACCTCGGCGATGTCGTGATCATCCTCACACACCAGGATGCGCGGCCGCGCCTGGCCGTCCGCCTCGGGCGCCGCGGCGGGCATGTCGGCCCGAGCGGCCCGTAGCGGCAGCTCGAAAAAGAACGTCGTGCCCGCACCGACCTTCGTATCGAACCCAATGGTGCCGTCGTGCTCCTCGACGATCGCCTTGCTGATGGCAAGGCCGAGACCGGTGCCGCCCTTCTCGCGCGTATCCGACGAATCGGCCTGGGCGAACTTCGAGAAGATGGTGGCGTGGAATTTCTCCGGAATACCGGGCCCCGTGTCCGATACCGATACGCGGACATCGGCGTCGTGCGCATCGGCGCGAACCAACACGGTGCCCCCTTCGGGCGAGTATTTGATCGCGTTGGAGAGCAGGTTGGTGAGCACCTGGATCATGCGATCGTGGTCGGCATCCACGGTGGTGCCGCGGGCCTGGTCCCGGAGCTCGATGCGGACCCCGTGCTCGTCGGCGAAGCCGGTGTTGGCCTCGATCGCCTCGGTCAGCAGATCGGCCAGCGGCAGCGGCACGAGCTCGTATTTCATCATCCCCGCCTCGATCTTCTCGATATCGAGGATGTCGTTGATCAGCCGCACCAGCCGGTCGCTGTTCTGGTACGCGATCTCGATCATGCGCCGGGCCTTGTCCGGCAGCTCCGCCTGCATGCCGCCCTGGAGGAGGCCCAGCGCCCCCTTGATCGAGGTCAGCGGCGTCCTGAGCTCGTGGCTCACCGTCGAGACGAACTCGTTCTTCATGCTCTCGATCTTCTTGCGTTCGGAAATGTCGCGCACGACGCCGGTGAACATCATGCGGTCTCCCACCATCATCGGCGCAACGGCGAGCTCCATCGGGAAGGTGGTGCCGTCCTTGCGCTGGCCCACGACCTCGCGGCCGCTGTCGATGATCTTGGGCTCGCCGGTCTCGATGTAGCTGCGCAGATAGCCGTCATGGCCGCTGCGATAGGGCTCGGGCATGAGGATCCTGACGTTCTCGCCGATGGCCTCGTCCTCGCGATAGCCGAAGATTCGGCACGCGGCCGGATTGATGGTCTCGATGTCGCCGGCATCGTCGATCGTGATGATGCCGTCCAGGACTGTCTCCAGGATCGCGCGCGTGCGGTTCTCCCGGTCGACGATTTCTGACTGCGCGAAGATCCGTTCCTCGACCTCAGCCTCGAGGTCGCGTTTCGCGGTGTCAAGCGCTTCGACGGCCCGGTCCTTTTCGTGCAGTGCGTCGAGCGCCCGCTTGCCCCACAGCCTGAGCTCCATCTCGTCGACGACGATCTTCGAGAGGTCCTCGAGGATTTCCAGCTGTTCCGGCGTCGGCGTCTTCGCCTGCTGGTCGACGACGCAGAGCGTCCCGACATTGTGCCCGGACCAGCTCTTCAGGGGCGCGCCGGCGTAGAACCTGACATTGGGCTCGCCGAGAACCAGCGGGTTGTCGCGAAATCGCACGTCCCTGGTCGCATCGGGAACCACCATGACCTCGTCCTGCATGATCGCGTGCGCGCAGAAGGCGACACTGCGTGGCGTTTCCTCGGCATCGAGGCCCTGCTTGGACTTGAACCACTGGCGCTCGGCATCGACGAGGGACACCAGGCACATCGGCGCGTCCAGCATGCGGCTGGCGATCCGCGTGATGCGGTCGAAATTCTCTTCCGGCGGCGTATCCAGGATGGCGTAGTCGAGGAGCGCGTCAAGGCGTTCCGCCTCGTTCTTTGGAACCGGCGAATCGCGGTCGTCCGTCTGCTGGTCCGGCTTGTCCTGTTTCGCCATCGATCGCCCTGACCTCGACGTGTCAATTCCCGGACGTCAGACGGCCCCAGTGCCGTACCCGGCGCGACCCACGAGCGGCGGGTGCGCCGCGCCGGACCGGTGTTCCGGATCGCGCCACACGGCGAAGTCCTCGACGTCCTTCACAAACGTGACACACAACAGTTAACCGAAAGTAGAGATTGCGGATTTTCTCCCGCCGATCGTATTAGCCCGAAACCGCTCCGTAACGTCGAATGGTCAAGAAACCGGATGCACCCGCAACGAACGGCACGACTTCCGCAGGCGTGGCTGTCGGCGCCACCGATTACGGCCCAACGGCCTGATTGCGCCCGGCCCTCTTGGCCTCGTAAAGCCGGTTGTCGACCTGCTTGAGAAGCATCTCGGGCGTGCCGTCGCGGGTCGGCTGGACCGTGGCGACGCCGGCACTAATGGTGACGCGGTCGTCGGCGCTGCCATCGGCGTGCGGGATCGCCAGCTCGTAGACGGCGGCGCACATACGCTCTGCGATCACGCGGGCGCCCTCGGCATCGGTGCCGGGCAGCAGGCAGATGAACTCCTCACCACCGATGCGCGCCACCAGGTCGCCGGGGCGGCGGGGCACGCCGTCCAGCGCCCGCGCAACCTTCCTCAGGCATTCGTCACCAGCCGCATGCCCGTAACGATCGTTGAACGCCTTGAACCGGTCGACATCGACCATGACCACCGACAGCGGGCTCTGCATGCGCTCGCAGCGCCGCCATTCCGCATCGAGATGCAGGTCGAGGCGCCGGCGGTTGGCGATCTCCGTCAGACCGTCGGTCATGGTCAGGGCGGCGAGCCGGTCCCTCTGCAGCTTCAGCATCAGGTGGTTGCGGACCCGCAGCTTGACGATCGCCGGGTGGAACGGCTTGGTAATGTAGTCGGCGGCGCCGGCGGCAAGGCCTTTCTCCTCCTCCGCCTCGCCATCCAGCGCGGTGATGAAGATGACCGGAATGTCGCGCGTCGTCGGGTCCGACTTCAATCGGCGGCAGATCTCGTAACCGTCCATGTCGGGCATCAGGATGTCGAGCAGAATGAGGTCGGGAAGCGTTCGGCCGGCGATCTCCAGCGCCTTCTTCCAGTATGTCGCGAACGATATGCTGTACTCGTCCTCGAGGATCGCGTTCAGCGACTTGATGTTGTCGGGTATGTCGTCGACGATCAGGATGCGCGACCGTTCCACGGAGGAAACCGTATCGTTCAGATAGACGCTCAAGTCAGAATTTCCTTGCAGATACCAGCCAGAATGACCCGCGCCTCCCGAAATTCCAGTGCCTCCAGACTCGCCTTCAGGCGCTGCAGCTGTGCGTCCTGGCCGCGCCCGCCGAACATCTCGAAAACGGTGTCCAGCTCGGCGTGCGCGGCAAGATTCTGGTCCTCCAGCATGGCTGCGAGCCGGTCCGCGACATGCGCCGCGTTGTCCGGATCAAGCGGCGCCGTTCCGTTGCCGAGCCGGGCCGGCCGATTGTTCACCGCGACCCCGGATTGACGAATCCCGTCGAGCGTCAGCTCCAGGCGCTCGCCGAACGCGGCGAGCGTATCGCCGATGTCCTCGGCCCGCTCCGCGACGACCGCCTTTTCCAGCTCGTTCGCGGCCGCATACAAGTCGCCCGCGCCGATGTTGCCGGCCGTCGAGGCGAGCCCGTGCACAAGGAACCGTGCAAGCTCGAGGTCACCCTTCGCGATCGCCGCCGCGACATCAGCACCGAGGGACTCGTTGGTCTGCGCGAACTGGAGGAGTAGATCGGCATAGAGGTCTTGGTTGCCCATCGCCCGGGCAAGCCCTGATTCGACATCGATCTGCGGAATACGTTCGGGCAGCGTCACCGTGGACGCGTCCGACCCCGCGATGGCCGGGCCGGCCGTTGCAGACGGCGCCGCGCCCGGCCGACACTCCGCTTCATCCATCCTGATCCAGCGAATGAGGGCGGCATACAGGTCCGGAATGTGGATCGGCTTAGGGACGTAGTCGTTCATACCCGCGGCGAGGCAGCGCTCGCGTTCGTCGCCCAGGACGTTGGCGGTCATCGCGATGATCGGCAGCGCCGATTCGCTGAGCTGTTCGCGGATCTGGCGCGTTGCCTCGAAGCCGTCCATGATCGGCATCTGGACGTCCATCAGCACGGCGTCGTACGAGCCACCGCGGCTCAATACGGCCTCGATGGTGGACTGGCCGTCTTCGGCGATGTCGACCGTACACCCGGCCTGCGTGAGGATTTCCCGGGTCAGGTTCTGGTTCACCGGATGGTCCTCGGCGAGCAGGATGCGCGCCCCCCGAATGTGCTCGAGTCCGTCCGGCATTCTGATGCGGGCTTCCGGATCGCGCCGCGACGCGGAGTTACCGCGGCCGTCCGAAGCGTTGGCGGTCCCGATCTCCACCCCGAACTCGCCGCTGAACGCGACGACGAAACCGTGCCCCGGTTCGCTCGCGATCCCGATGCTTCCGCCGAGGTCGTCGACCAGTTCCCGGGGACTGCCGCTATCGGCTCCGTCGGATTGCCCCGCCGGCGCCGCCGCCAGGAACCTCGTCAGGACGCCGACGGCCTCCTCGCACGTCATGCCCGCGCCAGTCTTGCGCAGAAGGAAGCGCAGCCGTGCCGTTTGCCGCGCCCCGTCCGAGCCTGCGCCAAGCCCATCGACGACGGCGGCGATGGCGTCCGCGTCCATCCCCGCCAGCGCACTCTCGCCAAGCCCGATCAAGATCCGGCGGAGGCGCTCCGGGTCGCCGGTCAGCCGACGGGGTACCCCTTCACCGACGGACACGAAGGTCCGGGTCGAGCCGTCGGCGGCCGCTGGCGAAAGACGGGCCGCAACCTCGTCCAGAACGTCATTCAGGGAAAAGGGAGTTCGTTCCATTTCGCCTTACCCGGCCAGATTGCCCAAGACCCTCGCGCGGCTGCGGGCCGGTCCGCGCAAGCGGCCGGTCGTGCGATCATCTGTCTTCGCCGAACACCTCGCCTCGCGCAACGTCGCCACTCCTCGCGGCTGGGAACTCACACCACGGACCCCTGCTCCGGTATGGCTGGTGTGAAAACACGTCGAGTCCGGACGCGATCGTATCGAAAGTATGTAAATGATCTGTGAAGACGAAGAAGGGCCCGCCGCGCCGGCAGGCCCTTCGAATTTTCGATCGCCCGATGCGCGTCAGCGCTTGGAGAACTGGAAGCTCCGGCGGGCCTTGCGGCGACCGTATTTCTTTCGCTCCACCACGCGGTCGTCGCGGGTCAGGAACCCGCCGGCCTTGAGGGCCACGCGCAATTCGGGCTCAAAGCGGGTCAGCGCCCGGCTGATCCCATGCCGCACCGCACCGGCCTGGCCCGACAGGCCGCCGCCTTTGACCGTGCAAATCACGTCGTACTGGTCGCTGCGGTTGGCGGCCTCGAAGGGCTGGTTGATGACCATCTGCTGGGTCGGGCGGGCGAAATAGATGGCGACGTCGCGTCCGTTAACTTCGATCTTGCCGTTGCCCGG
The DNA here is from genome assembly GCA_041563955.1 of Alphaproteobacteria bacterium. GTDB lineage: Bacteria > Pseudomonadota > Alphaproteobacteria > UBA8366 > JADFVY01. The sequence continues at coordinate 17,604 of JBFGQV010000039.1, forward strand.
CTTGAGCCACACGCGGGCGACGGCGTTCTTGCGCTTGCCTGTCGCGTAGGCCCGGCCGTGCTCGTCGACCTGCTTCTCCGGCAACGGTGCGGGTTCGACGCCGGTGGCGGCACCGAGATCGGCCAGATCGGTGACGGTCTGGCTTTCGTTCTGCTCTTCGGCCATCGTTACGCGATCCTCTTGTTCTTGGGGTTCATCGCGGCGACATCCAGCGGCACCGGCTGCTGCGCCTCGTGCGGATGCTCCGAGCCCGCATAGACGCGCAGGTTCTTCATCTGCTGGCGGCCCAACGGCCCCCGCGGGACCATGCGCTCCACCGCCTTGATGACGACACGCTCGGGGTGCTTGCCGGCAAGGACCTTGTCCGCCGTGCGCTCCTTGATGCCGCCGGGATAGCCGGTGTGCCAGTGATACTTCTTGTCCGTCAGCTTGTTGCCGGTCAGCCGCACCTTTTCCGCATTGATGACGATCACATGGTCGCCGCAATCCACGTTCGGCGTGTAGCCGGGCTTGTGCTTGCCGCGCAGGATATTGGCGATGATCGACGCCATCCGGCCGAGCACCAGCCCGTCGGCATCGATAACGTGCCACGCCTTCTCGACCTCGGCCGGCTTCATCGTGTAGGTCTTCATGCCACTCAGCATGGCAGTCCCTCTCAACTCCGATCTGGGAAACTCGCTTCGATCGCTGTCGGCGGGCCCTGGGCGCCGCCGGATCGCGGCGTTCTTTTAGGGGACCGTATCGCGGCTGTCAACGGGAAAGATTCGGAAAAAATCATGTAAATCAATATTTTGATAATGAGGTACTATAATACCACACCATCCGGCGAAGGAGCACTTCAGGCGCGCCGCTCCGGAGGTGGGATCGAATAGGTCGCGGTAACGTGCGCGACCGGGTCGTCGCTGCCCGCCGACGCGAGGTTGACCTCGCCGACCGCGAGCCGCTTGCCGAGCTTGAGGATGCGCGCCTCTGCCAGCACGTCGGCGCGCCCCGGCTTGCGCAGGAAATTGATGTTGAGGCTGGTCGTCACCGCCAGCGGCACCGGCCCGATCATGCCAAGCACCAGCGCGTACATGGTGAAATCGGCGAGGGCCATCATCGCCGGCCCCGAGATCGTGCCGCCGGGCCGGATATGGGCATCGTCGAACGGCAGGCGGGCGCGCGCCGTGCCGAAGCCGATATGCTCGGTGACGAAGCCGTATTGCTCGACGAAATTGGCCTCGCGCCGGCACAGCGCCTCGAACGCCTCAACGGTGATATGGGGTGCGGGCTCGCTCATCGCCCCTTCTTATGGCCAATCCATGCCGATAAGCCAATATCCCTTGCATACGGCGGGGCGAAGGGCGGATAAAAGGGGCGGCGCCAGGTGCGCACCCGGCATGCATCCGCGCGGAAGGAGTTCGCCATGAGCACTGCGGCACAGCAGGACCTGCCCCCCGCCCCGCTGCTGTTGCGCGAGGATTCGGCCGGAGTCGCCCGGCTCACCCTGAACCGCCCCCGCCAGTACAACGCCCTGTCGCTGGAGCTGATGGCGGCGCTGCAGCGCGAGCTCGAGGGCATCCGCGACGAACCGGCGGTCAAGGTCGTGGTTGTCGCCGGCGCGGGGCCGGGCTTCTGCGCCGGGCACGACCTGAAGGAGCTGCGGGCCAATCCGCAGCGGGAGTTCTACGAGAAGACCTTCGCCGCCTGTTCGCGCCTGATGCAGGCCATCGTCGCCCTCCCGAAGCCGGTGATCGCCCGCGTCCACGGCATCGCCACGGCGGCCGGCTGCCAGCTCGTCGCCACCTGCGACCTCGCGGTGGCCGAGACCGGGGCCCGGTTCGCGACGCCCGGCGTCAACATCGGCCTGTTCTGCTCGACCCCGATGGTGGCGCTGAGCCGCAATGTCGGCCGCAAGGCGGCGATGGAGATGCTGCTGCTCGGCGAGATGGTGCCGGCGCCGCGCGCCTCCGAGCTGGGCCTCATTAACCGCGCGGTGCCCGCCACCGAGCTCGACGCCGCCGTCGACGAGATGGCCGCGCGGATCGTCGCCAAATCGCCGCTGACGCTCGCCATCGGCAAGGAGGCGTTCTACCGGCAGGTCGAGATGGAGCTCGGCGCGGCCTACGACTTCGCGAGCGAGACCATGACCCGCAACATGCTGGCCCGCGATGCTGCTGAGGGCATCGACGCCTTCATCGAGAAACGCGAACCGATCTGGCGCAACGAGTGATGCACGACGTCCAGCCCCCTGCAGACCACGACAACTACAGCGACGACTACCTGCGCGACATCCTGTGCAGCGTGAAGACCATCGCCATGGTCGGCGCCAGCACAAACTGGAACCGGCCCAGCTTCTTCGTCATGAAGTATCTGTGCCGCAAGGGATACCGCGTGACCCCGGTCAACCCGACGGCGGTCGGCAAGGAGATCCTCGGCGCCCCGGTGGTGGCGGGGCTCGCGGATCTTGCCGAGCCGCCGGACATGGTCGATGTGTTCCGCCCGGCTGCCGAGTGCGTCACCATCGCCGAACAGGCGATCGCGGTCGGCGCGAAGGTACTGTGGATGCAGCTCGGCATCCGCAACGATGAAGCCGCCCGCATCGCCGAGGCCGCCGGCCTCAAGGTCGTCATGAACCGCTGCCCCAAGATCGAATTTTCAAGACTGTGCGGTGAGCTGGGTTGGCACGGGATCAATTCGGGCATCATCTCCAGCAAGCGACAGCGGAAGGTCTGAGGCGATGGCGGACAAGAAACCAGGCTTCGAGACCCTCGCCGTTCATGCCGGCGGCGGCCCGGACCCGGTAACCGGGGCGCGGATGACGCCGATCTACCAGACCACGTCCTACGTCTTCGATGACGTCGATCACGCCGCCTCTCTGTTCAATCTGCAGGCGCCGGGCTTCATCTATTCGCGCCTGACCAACCCGACCGTCTCGGTCCTCGAGGAGCGCATGGCCGCGCTCGAAGGCGGGCGCGGCGCCGTCGCCACCGCGTCCGGCCACGCGGCGCAGATCCTGGCGCTGTTCGCGCTGATGTCGCCCGGCGACGATATCGTCGCCTCGAACAAGCTGTATGGCGGGTCGATCAACCAGTTCGGCCACGCCATCGAGAAATTCGGCTGGCGCGCGCAGTTCGTCGACCCTGACCGGCCGGAGAATTTCCGCGAGGCGATCGGCCCGCGGACCAAGGCCCTGTTCGTGGAGAATCTGGCCAATCCGGGCGGGATCGTCGTGGACATCGAACCGCTGGCGGCGATCGCGCACGAGGCGGGCATCCCGCTGATCGTCGACAGCACGCTGGCCACCCCGCATCTCAGCCGGCCGATCGAGTTCGGCGCCGACCTCGTCGTGCATTCGACCACCAAGTATCTGTCGGGCAACGGCACCACCGTCGGCGGCATCGTCGTCGACTCCGGCAGGTTCGACTGGACGCAGAACGACAAATTCCCGAGCCTGTCGCAGCCCGAGCCCGGCTATCACGGCCTGACCTTCGCCGAGACCTTCGGCGACCTCGCCTTCACCATTTACGGGCACGCGGTCACCCTGCGCGACCTCGGGGCCTGCCAGTCGCCGTTCAACGCCTGGCTTACCCTGCTCGGCATCGAGACCCTGCCCTTGCGGGTCGAGCGCCAGTCGGCGAACGCGCTCGCCGTCGCGGAGTGGCTCGAGGCGCATCCGGCCGTCGACTGGGTCTCCTACGCCGGCCTCGAGTCGAGCCCCTATCGCGCGCTGCAGCGCAAATACCTGCCCAAAGGCGCCGGTTC
>JBFGQV010000040.1:0-21202 GCA_041563955.1 Alphaproteobacteria bacterium
CGCGCATCCAGCTGGGCGGTACCTGGGGCACCCTGCAGTTCGGTGACGAGGACGGCGCCGAGGACACCATGAACTACGGTGGTGAGAACGTGATGGGCGCCACCGGTGGCTTCGACGGCGACCAGGACGACTGGTATGTCAACATCGGCAGCGCGACGTCGTTCCCCAACATCGCCGGCGACAGCAGCGATTCCACGAAGATCACCTACTATTCGCCGCGCTTCAGTGGCTTCCAGGTGGGCGCGAGCTATACCCCGCAGTGGGGCAACCAGGGCGATTCGGGCGCGATCGACAGTATCTACGAGAATCACTTCGGCCTCGGCGCCAACTACGACAACAGCTTCGGCGACGTTCGCGTCCGCGCCAGCGCCGTCTACTCGATGGCGTCCGTGTCCGATGCCGGCGAGGCATTTCTTACTCAGCTGGGCACACCGGTGGAGGACATCGGCGCCTACTCGCTGGGCGCGATCGTCGGCTTCGGCCCGGTCGAGGTCGGCGTGAACTGGACCGACAACGGCGAGTCGGGCGAACCCTTGGCCTCAAATAACGAATCGTCGTACTGGAACGCGGCCGTCGGCTTCACCAGCGGCCCGATCTACGCGTCGCTCGGTTACATGGCCTCGACCTGGGAGGACGGTGGTACTGGTCTCGAGGACGAGTACACCCACCTCGCCGTCTCGGTGGACTACACCGTGGCGCCGGGCCTGACGGCGTATGCCGAATACAGCTCGATTTCGTCGGAGATTGGTGGAGTCACGCCCTCTAACGACGGCAGCGGCTTCATCCTCGGTATGAACCTGAGCTTCTGATCCCAGCGATCGAAAGCATCGCCTTTTTGGGGGCGGCGGGGCAACCCGCCGCCCCTTTTTCATGCGGATTCGGCCGGCGCTGCGGTCAGGCGCGTTTCGAACGGGCCTCGGCGTCGCGGCCCAACGCCGCCAGCGCGGTCTCCACGATCGCCGGCGCGGTCAGCCCGGCGTCTTCGTACTGGGTCTCCGGCCGGTCGTGGTCCTGGAAGCGGTCGGGCAGGGTCAACGTGCGGATCTTGAGGCCGTCCTGCAGGTCGTTCTCGGCGAGGAACCGCAGCACCTGCGCCGCGAAGCCGCCGAACGCCGCCTCCTCGATCGTGATCAGCACCTCGTGGTCCTCGGCCAGCCGGCGCACCAGCGCCTCGTCCAGCGGCTTGGCGAAGCGGGCATCGGCCACGGTCGCCGGCAGTCCGCGCGCGGCGAGGTCGTCCGCCGCCTTCAGCGCTTCGGAAAGGCGCGCGCCGAAGCTCAGGATGGCGACCGAGCCGCCCTCGCGCAGCACCCGGCCCCTGCCGATCTCCAGCACCTCGCCCCGTTCCGGCAGCGCAACGCCCGTGCCCTCGCCGCGCGGATAGCGGACGGCGGAGGGCCGGTCGTCGATCGCCGCCGCCGTCGCCACCATGTGCATCAGCTCCGCCTCGTCGGCGGCCGCCATGACGACGAAATCCGGCAGGCAGCTGAGATACGCGACGTCGAACGATCCGGCGTGGGTGGCGCCATCGGCGCCGACCAGCCCGGCGCGGTCGATGGCGAAACGGACCGGCAACTTCTGGACGGCGACATCGTGCACGATCTGGTCGTAGGCACGCTGCAGGAAGGTCGAGTAGATCGCCGCGAACGGCCGGAATCCCTTGGCCGCCAGCCCGGCCGCGAAGGTCACCGCGTGTTGCTCGGCGATGCCGACATCGAAGCAGCGCTCCGGGAAGCGCTCGGCGAACCGGTTGAGGCCCGTGCCTTCCGGCATGGCGGCGGTGATCGCAACGATCCTGTCGTCCGCCTCCGCCGCGCGGATCAGCGAATCGGCGAACACCCGCGTGTAGCTCGGCGCCTTCGGCGTGCCCTTGATCTGGGCGCCGGTGACGATGTCGAATTTCGAGACCCCGTGATACTTGTCGTCCGACTCCTCGGCCGGCGGATAGCCCTTGCCCTTCTTGGTGACGACATGGACCAGGATCGGCCCGTCGTCGCGCGCGTCGCGCACGTTCTTCAAGACCGGCAGCAGGTGGTCCAGATTGTGCCCGTCGATCGGCCCGATGTAATAGAAGCCCATCTCCTCGAACAGCGTGCCGCCGGTCACCATGCCGCGGGCGTATTCCTCGGCCCGCCGCGCCGCGGTTTCCAGGCTGCGCGGGAAATGCTCGGCCACCGATTTCGCCAGGTGACGGAGCGAGACATAGGATTTCGACGAGATCAGTCGCGACAGGTAGGCGCTCATCGCGCCGACGGGCGGCGCGATCGACATGTCGTTGTCGTTGAGGATGACGATCAGCCTGCGGTCCATCGAGCCGGCATTGTTCATCGCCTCGTAGGCCATGCCCGCGCTCATCGCCCCGTCACCGATCACGGCGACGACGTTGCTGTCGTCGCCGGCGAGGTCGCGCGCGACGGCAAAGCCGAGGGCGGCCGAGATCGAGGTCGAGCTATGGCCGGCGCCGAACGGGTCGAAATCGCTTTCCGAGCGTTTGGTGAAGCCCGACAGTCCGCCGCCCTGCCGCAGCGTGCGGATGCGGTTGCGCCGGCCGGTCAGGATCTTGTGCGGATAGCACTGATGCCCGACGTCCCAGATCAGCGTGTCGCGCGGCGTATCGAAGACGTAGTGCAGCGCCACCGTCAACTCGACGACGCCCAGGCCTGCGCCGAGATGTCCGCCGGTGACCGACACCGCCTCGACCATCTCGTTCCGCAACTCGTCGGCGAACTGGCGCAGCTGCTTCTCCGGCAGCTGGCGCAGGTCGTCCGGGCTGTGAATCGCGTCGAGCAGCGGTGTCGCTGACGTGTCGTTTTCGCTCAAGACCTGCTCCCCTTCATGCACACTGCAACAAACATGATCCGCTTCACCGACGCCGCTCGACGACGAAGTGCGCAACGTCGCGAAGAAAATCGGCGTTTTCGTCGAAGATTGCAAGATGCCTGACGGCCTGGTCGGCCAGCATCCGGGCCTGGGCCCGGGCCCGCTCCGGTCCGAGGATCGACACGAAGGTGGCCTTGCCGCGCGCCGCGTCCTTGCCGACCGCCTTGCCGGTCTCCTCGGCAGAGCCCTCGACATCCAGCAGGTCGTCGGTGATCTGGTATGCGAGCCCGAGATCATGGGCGAACCCGCGCAGCGCCTCGCGCGCCGGTTCGGCGGCCCGCCCCAGGATGGCGCCGGCCTCGCAGGCGAACGCGATCAGCGCGCCGGTCTTCAGGCGCTGCAGGCGGGTGATCTCGCCGATGTCCATCTCGTGGTCGGCAGCCGCGAGATCGATCATCTGGCCGCCGACCATGCCGTGCACACCCGCCGCGCGGGAAAGGTCCACGACAAGCTCGCACCGGACCCCGGGGTTGGAATGGGTCGCCTCGTGGCCGAGCACCTGAAACGCGAGCGTCAACAGCGCGTCGCCGGCGAGGATCGCGGTCGCCTCGTCGAACGCCTTGTGCACGCTCGGTTTGCCGCGTCGCAGATCGTCGTCGTCCATGGCCGGCAGATCGTCATGCACCAGCGAGTAGCAATGAACCAGCTCGACCGCCGCGGCGGTCCGCAAGGCCGATTTCGCCGCCACGGTGAACTGGCGCGCGCTCTGCAGCACCAGGAACGGCCGCAGGCGCTTGCCGCCGCCGAGCGCCGCGTAGCGCATCGAATCGAGCAGGCGGCGCTCGGGCTCATCCTCCGATTCCAGGATCTGCTGTAGCACCGCCTCGACTTCGACGGCGGCGGCGGCCATCGCCTGCTGCAATGCGTTCATCGCGGGTCCTAGTCGAGTTCGGCCGGCTCGGCGGCGATGCCGCCAGCGGATTTGGTGATCTTGTCGATCCGCGCCTGGGCTTCGGCGAGCTTGGTCTCGCAGTGCTTCTTCAATGCCGCGCCCCGTTCGTAGTCCGCGATGGCCTCGTCCAGCTTGGCGTCTCCGGACTCCAGCTTCTGGACGATCTTCTCCAGCTCCGCGAGCGCGTCCTCGAACTTCATCGCCTTGATATCGTCGGAAATCGGGGCGTCGGTCATCGGTCCTCCTTGCGAACGCCGATCTTACTGCCGATCTGCGCTCAATTCCAACCCCGCCGCACGCCATCGGCCCGCCGGCGCCGCGCCGGCGCTCAACCCGCCATCAGGGTGCGCACATGCGCCGCCGCCGAGCGCGCCAGCGCCGAAAGGTCGTAGCCGCCTTCGAGCGTCGAGACCAGCCGCCCTTCGCAATGCTCGTCGGCAATCTTCATCAACTGTCGCGTGGCCCATGCGAAATCGTCCTCGTCGAGTTCCAGCGCCGCCAGGGGATCGGCAGCATGGGCATCGAAGCCGGCCGAAATCAGCAGAAACTCCGGCCGGAACTCGGCCAATGCGGGCAGGATCGTGGCCTGCATCGCCTGTCGGAAGCCGGCGCTGCCGGTGTGCGGCGGTAGCGGCACGTTGACGATGTTGCCGTCGCAGCCGCGTTCGCCGGCGCTGCCGGTGCCCGGGTAATGCGGCGACTGATGCGTCGAAGCGTAAAACAGGTCCCTGTCGTCCCAGAACATCGCCTGCGTCCCGTTGCCGTGATGCACGTCGAAATCGACGACGGCGACCCGGCCCAGCCCGTGCGCGGCGCGCGCCTGCTCGGCGCCGACGGCGACGTTGTTGAACAGGCAGAACCCCATGGGTCGCGCGGGTTCCGCGTGGTGGCCCGGGGGCCGCACCGCGCAGAAGGCGTTGTCGGCTTCTCCCGCCATCACGGCGTCGACCGCGGCGCACACGGCGCCGGCTGCACGCAGCGCGGCCTCGCCCGATTTCGGGCAGACCGCCGTATCGGGGTCGAGCTGGACGAGCCCCGACTCCGGGATCGCGGCGAGCAGCCGCTCGACATAGGCGCGCGGGTGAACCCGCGCAACCTGGTCGATCTCGGCCGCCGGCGCCTCGCGCCGGTCGAGCGCATGGAACTCCTCGGACTCGAGCGCCGCGAGGATGGCTCTCAATCGGTCCGGGGATTCCGGGTGCATCGGCCCCATGTCGTGCTCGACACAGGCAGGATGGCTGTACAGGATGGTCGACATGAACACCGCCTTGTTAGCTGTCGTGCGCCAGCATAGCAGGGCGGCCGGGCCCGCGAACAGACCCTGTACGACATGCTTGAAACCTCTGCGCCGTCCTATACACTTCTTGTCGGAGCCGTACCGTGATCGAAGCGGGAAGTCGGCTCATTCGTTGAGAGGATAGAGCGATGCGCGTGGCGGGTATTCGGGCGATATCCGTGGCTGCCATAGTCTTGGCCGCTGCGCTGTCCGCACCGATGGTGCGCGCACAGGGCAAGGCCGAGCGAGTCGAGGTCGACGCCGTCATCGTCGAGCCGCTGACCCAGACCGTGCCGGCGCTCGGACGTTTCGTTGCGCGGCAGTCGGGGCCGGTCGCGGCGCTGGTCGGCGGCCCGGTGGACGAGGTCCTGGTCGAGGTCGGCGACCGCGTCGCCAAGGGCGACGTGCTGGCCCGCCTGTCGACCGATGTCAGCGCCGGCAACCGCAACCTGCGGGCGGCCGAGCTGCGCGAGAAAGAGGCCGCGCTGGAAACCGCGCGGGCGCAGGCCCGCCTCGCGTCGCTGGAACTGCAGCGTCTGGAAAACCTCAAGCAGTCCGCGGCTTTCAGCCAGGCCCGCTATGAGGACAAGGCGGCCGAGGTTGCCCGCTATCGCAGCGAGGTCGCGGAGGCCGAAGCCGCCGTGGTCCGCGCCGGCGCCAACCTCGCCCTCGCCGAACTGGATCTGGCGCGCGCGGCGATTCCGGCGCCCTACAACGGCGTGGTGGTCGCGCGCCATGTCACCGAGGGCGCCCACGTCAATACCGGCGCGCCGGTGGTCAGCCTCGTCAACGACGAGAGCCTCGAGATCGAAGCCGATGTTTCTGCGCAGCGCCTGGGCGGCCTCGTCCCCGGTCGCGAGGTCGGAATCCGCCTCGACGATGGCCGGCAGTTCTCGGCGACAATCCGTTCGCTGATCCCGTCGGAGAACCCCCTGACCCGCACCCGGCCCGTGCGCTTCAAGCCGAACATCGACGGCGCGGATGCCCTGCGGCTGGCGACCGACCAGAGCGTCACCGTGCTGCTGCCGGTCGGCGAGCCGCGGCCGGTGGTGTCGGTTCACAAGGACGCGGTGATCGCGCGCGGGACCGGCTACATCGTTTTCGTCGTGGTTGGCGGCAAGGCGGAGCCGCGCGCCGTGCGGCTGGGAGAGGCGGCCGGCGTCCGCATGGAGGTGCTGTCCGGCCTCGTGCCCGGCGACCTCGCCGTGGTGCGGGGCAACGAGCGGCTGCTGCCCGGCCAGCCGGTCCGCTACAAGGGCATGCCGGCGCCGGGCGGAGACGGCTGAGACCGGCGTCATGAATCTGATCCGGTACTCCATCGCCCGCCCGACCGCCGTCATCGCGGCCGTCATCATGGCGGTCCTGTTCGGTTTCGTCGCCCTGCAGACGATCCCGATCCAGCTCGCGCCGGACGTCAGCCGCCCGGTCATCCGGATCACCACGGAGTGGCCGGGCGCGGCGCCGGCGGAAGTCGAGCGGGAGATCCTGAACAAGCAGGAGGAGGCGCTCAAGGGCCTCACCGGCCTGAAGAGCATCGAGGGCGAGGCGGAGGACGGGCGCGCCCGGGTGACGCTCGAATTCGCAGTCGATCAGGACATGGACAAGGCGCTGCTGCTGGTTTCCAACCGGCTCGACCGGGTGACCGACTATCCCGATGAGGCCGGCAAGCCGACACTGAACACGTCGGGCTCGGAGGACAATCCGATCGCCTGGTTCCGGGTGGTGCGATCGGAGGGCAACGTCCAGCCGATCCACACATACGGAAAGCTCGCCGAGGACGTGATCCAGGAACGGCTGGAACGGGTCCCGGGGGTCGGCGGCGTCAACGTCTACGGCGGCAGCGAGCGCGAGATGCGGATCGTCATCGATCCCGCCCGGATGGCGCAATACGGCCTGACCGTTCCCGACGTGGTCGACAAGCTGCGCGCCGCCAACGCATCCATCAGCGGCGGCGACGTCGAGGAGGGCAAGCGCCGCTACGTCGTGCGGACCGAGGGCGAATTCGAGACCACCGAGCAGGTCGCCACGGTGGTCCTGCGCACCCTGCAGGATCCCCAGACCGGCCGCCTGGGGCGGGTCACTGTCGGCGATATCGCCGACGTGGGCTTCGGATACAGCAAGCCGGTCTCGACCCTGCGCGCCAACGGCCGCCCGGCGATGGGCATGCCCGTGATGCGTGAGATCGGCGCCAATGTGATCGAGACGATGGCCGGGATCCGCGAGGCCGTGACCGAGTTGAACAGCGGGCCGCTCGCCGCGGCCGGCCTCCAGCTCGAGCAGGTCTACGACGAAACCATCTACATCAACTCCGCGATCGACCTCGTGACCCAGAACATCTGGATCGGCGGCGTGCTGGCGGTGATCATCCTGATGCTGTTCCTGCGGTCGGCCCGCGCCACGCTGGTGATCGCGCTCGCCATCCCGGTGTCGGTGGTCGCGTCCTTCGTCGCCATGGCGGTGCTGGGGCGGTCTCTCAACGTGGTCTCGCTGGCCGGCATCGCCTTTGCCGTCGGCATGGTCGTGGACGCCGCCATCGTCGTGCTCGAGAACATCTACCGGCTGCGCCAGCAGGGCCGGCCGGCTTTGACGGCGGCCTATGACGGAGCCAAGCAGGTGTGGGGCGCGATCCTCGTATCGGCCCTGACCACGGTGATGGTGTTCATTCCGGTAATGGTCATGAAGCTCGAGGTCGGGCAGCTGTTTCGCGACATCGCGGTAGCGATCTCGGTGGCCGTGGTCCTGTCGCTGATCGTCTCGATCACGGTGATTCCGGCGCTCTCCCGGCGATTGCTGCAACGCGGCGTCCGCGAAGCGGGCGAAGGCGTCCGGCTGTTCGGGCTGGATCAGTTCGCCCGCGGCTTCATGGTGCTGCTGCTCGGGCTGACGCGCGCCGTGGTGCGGTGGAAGGCGCTGGCGCTGGCCATCATCGTGCTGGTCACCTCGGCCACGGTGTTCGGCACCTGGCGGTTCCTGCCGGCATTGGAATACCTGCCCGAGGGCAACCGCAATTTCGTGTTCGGCCGCATCCAGCCGCCGCCCGGCTACAATCTGGACACGATGACGGCCATCGCCAAGCGGTTGGAGGACGCCGTGCGGCCGCATTGGGCTTCGGAGACGGGCCGCGAGTCGGCGCCCGGGCAGCCGCCCAAGATCGATTCGTTCTTCTTCGTGGCGTTCCGCTCCAACACGATCGTCGGCGCGAACAGCGTCGACCCGCGGCGCGCGCGCGAACTGATCCCGGTCATCCGCGAGCCGGTGCTCGGCGAGCCGGGGACGTCGGTCTTCGTCCGTCAGCCGTCGATCTTCGGTCGCGGCATCGGCGGCACCCGCTCGGTCGACCTGGATGTCGCCGGCGGCGATCTGGAGACCATTCTCGATGTCGCGCGCAACGCCTATGGCAAGGTCACCACTGCGATGCCGCTGGAGGCGGGCAACCAGGTCCGCTTGCGGCCCGGGCTCGAACTCGGCGCCCCGGAGATCCGGGTCATCCCGAACCCGGTGCGCCTTGCCGACAGCGGCGTCAGCGCGCGCGAACTGGGCCTGACCGTCGATGCCTTCAACGACGGGCTGCGGGTGGCGGAGATCACAGTCGCGGGCGAGCGCATCGACCTGATCCTCATGGGGCCGGAAAACAACGTGGGGGAGACCCAGGGAATCGCGGCGCTGCCCGTGGTCACGCGGTCCGGCACGATCCTGACGGCCGGCGCGCTTTCCGACGTGGTGTTGACGAGCGGGCCGACGGAAATTCGCCACAGCGAGCGGAGCCGGGCCGTGACGCTGCAGATCACGCCGGCGCCGGACATTCCGCTTGGCGATGCGCTCGAGACGATCCAGCGCACGGTGATCGATCCGCTGTACGAAGAGGGGCTGCCCGGCGGCGTGAAGTTGCGCATGTCGGGAACCGCCGACAAGCTGGCCGCCACCTGGACCGAGATGAAGTTCGATCTGCTGATCGCCCTGGCAATCGTCTACCTGGTGATGGCGGTGCTGTTCGAAAGCTTCGTGTATCCGCTGATCATCGTGCTGTCGGTGCCGCTGGCCACCGCCGGCGGCGTCGCCGGGCTCAACGTCCTGGGGCTGTTCCACTTCCAGGCGCTCGACATGCTCACCCTTCTGGGTTTCGTGATCCTCATCGGCATCGTCGTCAACAATGCGATCCTGCTGGTCCACCAGACCCTGTATCTGGTCCGCGAAGAGGCGATGGCCCACGGCGCGGCGATCGTCGAAGCGACGCGCAACCGCGTGCGGCCGATCTTCATGTCGACCCTGACGAGCGTCTTCGGCATGCTGCCGCTGGTGCTGTTCCCGGGTGCGGGGTCGGAAATCTATCGCGGCCTCGGTTCCGTCGTGGTCGGCGGACTGTCGCTGTCGGCGCTGCTGACGCTGACGATCATTCCGCCGCTGCTCAGCCTGTTCCTCGGCGTGCTGGAGCGGCACGACAAGTCCGATGCCGGCGACACCGGCGTTACGGACCTGCCGAAAGCCGCGGAATAGGGGCGCACGGGGCCCCGCCCGGCCGGGAATTGTGCGGCTGCCGCTTTGTAATTTATTTTTTTCTAATGTTAGGGTATTATAATAAGATAATGATATGAAACCTTGGACACACAGGGTCGGGAGTGGCCGGATTGGAAATGAACCTTAGTATCGACGATCTGAAGGCGAACGCACAGCGCGCCAGCGAGCTCCTCAAGGCGATGAGCAACGAAAAGCGGTTGCTGATCCTCTGCTATCTTGCGGGTGGCGAGAAGGCGGTGGGGGAAATGGAGCAACTCGTCGGACTCAGCCAGTCGGCATTGTCGCAGCATCTTGCCCGCCTGCGCCGTGACGGTCTCGTCAAGACGAGGCGCGCGTCGCAGACCATCTACTATTCGCTCTCCGGGGGTGAAGCCGCGGCGATCATGGAAACGCTGCACGGGCTGTACTGTTGCGACGCCGATGGCACCACCCCGCTGAAGGCGGCCGGACAGTAATTGCTGCGGCGGGGCCGGGCCGTGGATGCGGTCCTCATTCGTCCGGCTGACTGCCGTCATCCGTCGCCCATCCTGCGGGTCTCACGGTAGCGGGGCACAGCGGTATGTCGGCCGTGTTCAGATTCCTGCGGCGGACCTTTTGGATATCCGTGTTTCTTGCGGTGCTTGTCGCCGTCAGCGGCCTGCTCGGCGGTCTGGCGGTGCTGCGCAAGGTCGAGCCGGTGGCATCGGCCCTGAAGGCCACCGACGGCCTCATATCCCACGTCTCCACCGATCTGTTCGACGATGCCCCGTCGCGACGCAGCTGGCGGCCGGCGCACACGCCGCTGCCCGACGATCCGTCCGCGATCGTTCGCCACGAGCGCGAGCGTGTCCAGCCAGGCCTGAATCTGGTGACTGCGGCGGAGCCGGCCAGCGCCAGCCTCATCGACATGGAAGGGCGGGTCGTTCACAGCTGGCGCCTCGCGTTCGCCGACGTCTGGCTGGAGGCACCGCATGTCAGGGGCTATCGCAAGGATGCCCTGTTCTACTGGCGGCGGGCGCATCTGTTTCCCAACGGCGACCTTCTCGTGGTTTACGAATCGCCGGACCTCTCGCCGAACGGTGTCGGACTGGCCAGGATCGACCGCGACTCGAAGCTCCTGTGGAAAGTGGACGAACGCGCCCGGCACGATATCGCGGTCGACGACAAGGGCTTCGCCTACGCCCTGGGATCGGAGATCGGCAGGGAACGCTACCCGGGGCTGGGCATGTTGACGCCGCCGTTCCTCAAGGAATCCGTGGTCAAGATCTCGCCCGACGGCAAGGTCGTCGGGCGCTGGCCGATCATCGATGCGTTCCGCGATTCGCCCTTCGCGCCGGTCCTGCTGCGCATGGCGGACGGTCGCGGCAGGGGTGACTTCACCCATGCCAACACGGTCGCGTACGTCGATGCGCGGACCGCCGCCCGCTTCCCGTTCGCCGCCGAGGGACAGCTCCTGATCTCGCTGCGCGAGATGGATGTCATCGCCGTCCTCGACCCGCGGGAGGGCAGGATCGTCTGGTCGATGGAAGGACCATGGCACCGCCAGCACGAGCCGCAGTTCCTCGACAACGGCAACATGCTGATCTTCGATAATGCCGGGCATATCGGCCCGGGCGGGCGATCGCGCGTTGTCGAGTTCGAACCGCTCACCGGCCGCACCGTATGGACCTACACCGGCACGCGGGAAGATCCGCTCCACAGTCCGGCGCTGGGGTCGCAGCAGCGCCTGCAGAACGGCAATACCCTGATCACCGAGTCGCATAACGGGCGCGCCATCGAGGTGACGCCCGACGGGCGTATCGTGTGGGAATACCGCCATCCCCTGCGGCAGGTGCACGACGGAAGGCCCTATGTGACCATCGTCTTCGAGGTCGTGCGGGTCGATCCGGCAGACCTCGCTTTTCTCGGCGGTTCCGACCGCCCGTGAGCCCCGGAATCGGGCGTCATGTGCTTAAGAAAGCGTAAATTGGCACGCCTCTTGCTCGTCTAATTTGCAGATGGCCCGGAATCGGGCATTGCTTTGCAAAAGGGAAGAGTCATGGCGACCGTTGTTGATATGAAATCCGTAGCCGCCCGTCGCGCGGTGAACAAGAATCGTCATTATGCGAATACGCTGGTCCATTACCTCGGCGTCGACGAGGCGCTCAAGGTGTGCCGCGACAACATGTGGCACAGCGTGTACCAGGCGATCGTCGAGCAGCACGCGAAAGAGAACGCGCAGCCGGAATACGTGAACTGACGGTTCAGTCCGACGCGAACCGCTCGCGCAGCACGTTCTTCTGGATCTTGCCCATCACGTTGCGCGGCAGTTCGTCGATGACGTGGATTTCCTTCGGAACCTTGTAGCCGGCAAGCTGTTCCTTGAGCGCTGCGATCAGCGCGTCCGCCGACGGCGGTTCGCCCGACGGCCTGACCACGGCGATCACCCGTTCCCCGAAATCGGAATCGGGAACCCCCACGACGGCCGATTCCGCGACCCCTTCCATGGCGTCGAGAACCTCCTCGATCTCCTTCGGGTAGACGTTGTATCCGCCCGAGATGATCAGGTCCTTGGCGCGCCCCACCAGATACAGAAAGCCGTTCTCGTCATAGCGCGCGAGATCGCCCGTAATGAAGAATCCATCGGGCCGGAACTCGGCATTGGTCTTCTCCGGCTGACGCCAATATCCCTTGAACACGTTGGGGCCGCGCACCTCCAGCGTGCCGGTTTCGCCGGCTGGCAGTTCCTCACCGTCCTCGCCCACCACGCGCAGCTCGACCCCCGGCAGGGGCTTGCCGATGCTGCCCGGGATGCGCCCGCCCGCGCCCTCCAGCAGGTTTGACGAGCTCATGATCGTTTCGGTCATGCCGTAGCGTTCGAGAATCTCGTGGCCGGTGCGTTCCCTGAACCGCTGCCAGGTCTCCGCCAGCAGCGGGGCGGAGCCGGAGATGAACAGGCGCCGGTGGAGGAACGGCTCCGGCGTGAAATCGGGGCTCGCCAGGAGGCGGGTATAGAATGTCGGCACGCCCATCATGACGGTGCAGCGCGGCAGCGTTTCGAGGACGGTGGCAATGTCGAATTTCGGCAGGAAGATCATGCGCGATCCGCTGACCAGAACGCAGTTGATGGCGACGAACAGCCCGTGCGCGTGAAAAATCGGCAAGGCGTGCAGAAGCACGTCGGATTTGGTGAATCCCCACGCCTCGCACAGCGTGACGGCGTTCGACCACAGGTTTTCGACGGTGAGCATCGCGCCCTTCGACCGTCCGGTGGTCCCCGAGGTGTACAGAATTGCAGCAAGGTCGCGCATGTCCCGCGCCACGGGCTCTTTCAGCTGGCTGGCCTCCGCGGTCCGCTCGGCGAAACTGCCGCTGCCGTCGGCGTCCAGCGTCAGCGTACGCGCGGC
Organism: Alphaproteobacteria bacterium; assembly: GCA_041563955.1. Lineage (GTDB taxonomy): Bacteria > Pseudomonadota > Alphaproteobacteria > UBA8366 > JADFVY01. Next base: position 12,929 of record JBFGQV010000040.1, read on the forward strand.
GCCCGCCTTTTCGGCGAGCGGCGCGATCTTGTCCTCGTCCTCGGGCCGGCAGACCACCACGCGCGGCTCCGAATCGCTGAGAAAATACTGCATTTCGGGGGCCGTGTACGCGGTGTTCAGCGGCAGGAAGGCGGCCCCGGCCCGCAGCGTCGCCAGATAGAGGATCACGGCCTCCGGACTCTTCTCCACCTGCACCGCCACCCGGTCGCCCGGTTCCACGCCCAGCTCGACGAGGAGACCTGCATACAGCGCCGACATCGCCTCGACGTCGTCGTAGGTGAAGCGCTCGCCCGACAGCGTCTCCATGAAAGGGGTGCTTCGATCCTTGGGGAAGCGGCTGGCGAAAAGTCCGTAGAGATTGTCAGACACGGTCTGCCTGTTCCTAGTTCAGCCTTGTTGCGTTCAGGCCGTCCCGGTTGATCGAGAGCCCGAGCCCCGGTTTTTCCGGTATTGTCAGCCGCCCGTCAACCGGATAAGGCGGGTCGACGAACAGCGCCGCCTCGATGCCGGACTGGGCGACGTGGTGCTCGAGCAGCCAGCCGTTGGATACGCCCGCCATCAGATGCATGTTGACGAGCGGCCAGCCGGCCCCGTTTGCGATGCGGATGCCGTGACGCTGCGCCTCCGCGGCGACCGCGGCGGCGCCCGTAAAACCGCCGCAATACAGCACGTTCGGCTGCAGCGGGTCGACCGCCCCCTGGCGCAGCAGGGCATCGAAGATGCGGGGGTCGGCCTCCATCTGCCCGGCGCCGACGGGCATGCCGGTGTCCTCCCGGAACCGCACCAGCGCGGCGGGGTCGTTGCCGGCGACCGGCTCCTCGAACCAGGCGATCGGGCAGTCGCGGATGTCGCGCGCCAGGGCCCGCGCCGATTCGGGCGAGAACCCCTCATTGGCGTCGATGATCAGTTCCGCATCCGCTCCGACGGCATCGCAGACCGCATGGATGCGGCTCGCATCCGCGCGCCATCCGCCGGAATCGACGGCGACCACCATCTTCAACGTGCGGAAGCCCTCGTCGACCGCAAGGCGCGCCGCTTGGACGAGCTGCGCAATGTCGTATTGCGGCATGCCGAAGGTGATGTAGACCGGGACGGTATGGCGGGCGCTGCCCAGCAGGGTGGCGATGCTTCGCCCCTCCGCCTGGCCGCGGATGTCCCACAGCGCGATATCCAGCGCCGAGGCGGCGCTCGCGATGACGCCGGTCATGCCGCGCGGGTTGAGCGTTTCGCGAATCCGGTCCTGCACCGCCGCCGGCTCGCGCGGATTCATGCCGGCGACGACCGGCAGCACCGCGGCCGCCAGGGTGTCGGCCACCTGCCGCGCAAGGAAACGGCCGGTGAACCCGTATCCGGTCGGCCCGGTATCGGTGGTGACGCGGCACACGACGAACGGGCGCGGCGGGCCGCCCCGGTAATCCTCGATACGATCGCGCAGCAGCGGCGCCGCGCCGGCGGCCGCGTGAAGGGACGCCTCGATGCCGACGATCTTCATGACCTGTTACGTCGGCGGCCGATAGGGGAGGCCCTCCGGGTCCTCGCTGCCGCTGCGATAGCGCTGGACGCTGTCGCCGAAACCCAGCACCTGCCCGGTTTCGTCCTGCACCTCGGCGCTGGCGAAGAAGATCTTGCGGCCGCCGCCGCGCTTGCGGCCGACGGTGGTCAGCGCGCCGCTTCTGGCCTGGCCCGTGAAATGCGTCGTCAGCGACACCGTCACCGCCCAGCGCACGTTGCCCTTCTTCGGGCACCAGGTCCCGGCATAGCCGCAGGCGGTGTCCAGCAACGCCGAGATGATGCCGCCGTGCAGCACGCCGCTGCGGTTGAGATGCTCCGGCCTGATGTCCATCTCCATGCGCACGAAGCCGTCGCGCCACTCGGTGACGCGGAACCCGAGCATCTGGCCGAAGGCCCCGATGTCCGGGGTGTTGACCGCCTCTTCCATGGCGCGCCCGTTCCCCGCCGTCAGTCGCCCGGGATATCGGCCGAAGGTGGCATCTTGGCGCGCAGCTGCGCGCGGTAGCCGCCGATCACCGGCATCGCCATGCTGACCACCGTCAGCACGACGAAGACCACCACGATCGGCCGCTCGAAGAAACGCAGCCAGTTGTGGTCGAAGATGATCAGCGACTGCTTCAGGCTGCTCTCCACGAGTTCGCCCAGAATCAGGCCCATGATGATCGGCGCCGCAGAGAATCCGTTGCGCTTCAGGAAGAAGCCGGCGACCCCGGCGATGACCATGATCCACACGTCCATGATCGACTGGTTGAGCGCGTAGGAGCCGATGCAGGCGAGGATGAAGACCGCCGGCCACAGGAACCGCGTCGGGATCAGGGTGACCCGCGCGAACAGCTTGGCGCCCAGCAGGCCCAGCCCCATGAACATGACGTTGGCCAGCAGCATGGCGATGAAGATGCCGTACAGCAGCGTCGGCGTCTCGTTGAACAGGTGCGGTCCCGGCCGCAGCCCGTGCACCAGCAGCGCCGCCAGGATCACCGCGGTGGTGGCGCTGCCCGGGATGCCGAGCGCCAGCGTCGGAACCATGGCGGCGCCGGTGGCCGCGTTGTTCGCGGTCTCCGGCCCGGCGATGCCGCGGATGTCGCCCTTGCCGAACTTCGACTTGTCGCGGGCCCAGCGCTTGGCCTCGTTGTAGCCGATCATGGCGGCGACGGTGCCCCCCTCGGCCGGCAGCACGCCGATGAAGGCGCCGATGCCGCAGGATCGCGCGACCGTCCCCAGGGTCTTGCGGAAGTCGGCCCAGCGCGGCAGCTTGACCGCCTCCAGCACGGCGCGCACGGTGACCCGGTCGAGGCTGTTCGCCTGGGTCAGGAACTCGGCGCCGGCGAATAGGCCGATCATCACCGGGATGAAGTGGATGCCCTCGGTCAGCTCGTAGAAGCCGAAGGTGAAGCGGTCGACGCCGGTGGTGAAATCCATGCCGATGGTCGCCAGCAGGACCCCGAAGGCGCCGCCCAGGAGGTTCTTGTAGGCGGACTCGCCGCTGATCGAGGCCAGCATCGACAGGCCGAACAGGGCCAGCGCGAAATACTCCGGCGGGCCGAAATCGTAGGCGACGCGGGCCAGCATCGGGGCGGCGACGATCAGCACGATGATGCTGAAGATGCCGCCGATCGTGCTGCTGACGGTGGCGATGCCGAGCGCCAGCCCGGCGCGCCCCTGTTGCGCCAGCGGGTAGCCATCGAACGCGGTGGCGGCGGCCGGTGGCGCCCCCGGCGCGTTGACCAGGATCGCGGTGATCGAGCCGCCGAAGGTGCCGGCGCAGTAGAGCGCGCTCAACAGGGCGATCGCCGGGATCGGCTCCATCGTCAGCGTGAACGGCAGCAGCAGCGCGGTCGCCATCGTCGAGCTGAGGCCCGGCATGGCGCCGACCAGGACGCCGCCCACCGTTCCCGCCAGGATGACGAAGATCATGAACGGGTCGGTGAACTGGGCGGCGGCGGTAAGGAACACATCCATAGCGATGTTACCAGAACGCCAGGGGGCTCGGTTCGAAATGCACCTTGAGGACGACCGCGAACAAGAGGTAGACGGCCACCGGGAAGACGATGCTGTAGGGAACGATGAACTTGAACCGGCGCTCGCCCCACAGCAGCGGCAGGAACACGCACAGCAGGATCATCGCCGGCAGAATGCCCAGCAGATAGAACACGATCACGAAACCCGGCATGACGAGGGCCGACAGCCAGACCATCGGCTTCAGTGGTTTCAGCGCCTTTTCGGGCGCGCGGAACGACTGGATGATGATGATCCCCGCCAGCACCGCCATGACCACCAGGACCATGCGCGGAAACGTCGCCGGCTGCACGTTCTGGGCGATCGCCGCCGGCGCCTTCTTGAAGGTCAGGGTGATCAGGTAGGCGGCAAGGCAGAACGCCAGCACCGTCACCCCCGCGAGCGCATCGCGCGGGATGCGGGCGGCGCCTCCCCTGTCCGCCGCCCGCCCGCCCGGGTCCTTGTGGTCCGGCATCACGATGTCCGGATGGACCCGGCCGTCAGAGGAGACCCAGATCGGTCAGCGCGCCGACGCTGTCGTCGTGGATGCGGCGGATCTCAGCCGTCCACTCCTCATGCCCGATGACGCTGTCGGCCGGCATGCCGCCGTTCGACAGGTAGCCCTGGTAGACCGAATGCTCCATGGCCTTGACCAGGCCCTCGGACAACGTCTTGACGCGGTCCTCCGGCACCCCCGAGAGACACGCGAAGCCGCGTACCGTCGAGGCGATGTTGTCGATGCCGGCCTCCCGCGCCGTCGGCGCGCCGCCAAGCGCTTCGATGCGGTTGCGCGACAGCGAGCAGACCGGGCGCAGCTCGCCGGCCTCGAACTGCGACTCGCCCTCGGCATAGTTCAGCAGCGCGACGTCGACGTTGCCGCCGACGAGGTTGGTGACGATGTCGCCGCCGCCCTTGAACGGCACGATCGTGTACTCGATGCCCTTGGCCTTCTTGCAGAACAGGTGGATCGCGACGTGGTCGGCGCCGCCGACGAAGGTGGTGCCCCATTTGAGGCCGCCGTTGGCCTTCTTCGACGCGGCGATGAGGTCGTCGGCCGTCTTGATCGGGCTCTTGGCGTTGACCACGACGATCTGCGGATCGTCGGTGGCGCGCGCGAGGCCGACCATGTCGTCGATGGTCAGCGGCACCTTCTTCTGCAGGATCTGGAAGACGTGCGATTGGGTGATGGTCATGATCGTATAGCCGTCGCGCGGCTGCGCATTGGCATAGATCAGCGCCGCCGAGCCGCTGCCCCCGCGCTTGTTGACAACCACCATGTCCTGTTTGAACACGCGGCGGCCGCGCAGCATCATCATGCGCGTCGTGATGTCGGTACCGCCGCCGGGGCCGGCGTGTGTGACGACGTTGATGGTCTTGCTCGGGAACTTGTCGTCCTGTGCGAGCGCCCCGGCGCCGCCCAGCGCCAGCGCGCCCATGCCGGCGCCGGCGCCGATCAGGAACGGCCGCCGGGAAATGCCCGTCTTGAAGTCTGCTGCCATTGTTTCCTCCCTGGCTGTGCCCCGCGTTCGCGATGCTCGGAGCGTTTCGGGGCGGTTCGATGATGCCGGCCCCACGGGCCGGGGTTCACGTTCGCTATTCGGCCATCGCGGTCCGCCTCGCTGTGGTGTCCCGTCCGGTCGCGGACAGCGAGTCCGGCGCCGGGTCGAGCGTCGCAAGAAAACGGTCGCGCCCGTTGCGCAGATGCGTGACGCCCGCCCGGCGGGCGGCCTCGGCGCGGCCGGCGATGATCGCCTCGGCGATCGCCTCGTGCTCGCGCATCGAGGCCTCCATGTTCTCGATCCGCGACAGGCCGCGCCGGCGGAACAGGTGCATCTCCTTCACGATGCCCTCATAGACCGCGCGCGCCCGGCTGTTGCCGCAGAACTCGACGATGGCGGCGTGGAATTCGATGTTGAGCCGGTAATACAGGTCCTTGTCGTCGGCCCGGATCGCGCCGCGCATGGCGTCCAGCTTGTCCCGCAGCACCGCGCACCGCGCCTCGGTGCGGCGCCGGGCCAGCGTCTCGCACATGAACCCGAACAGCGATCCGCGCAGATCGTAGAGGTCGACCGCCTCGTCGAAGCCGATCTTGCGGATGACCACGCCCTTGTTGGCGACGATCTCGACCAGCCCGGCCTGCTGCAGGCCGCGCATCGCCTCGCGCACCGGGCCGCGGCTGACGCCCATGTCGGCGGCCAGCGCGCTCTCCGACAGGCGCTCGCCGGCCGGCAGCGCGCCGGTCAGGATGCGGCGCTCGACCTCGCGCTGCACGAGGACCGTCAGGCTCTGCACGTCGCTGGCGTGAAACGGTTTCTGGTCATGCGGGGGCATTTGCCCACTTGTCCCTGTTCTTATCGTTGGCCGCTCCGGCGACGCGGAGCGTTGCCGATTACTAGACAGGCGCGCGAAGGGGCTGTCAAGGTCAAGCTGTAAACTGTCTACAGTTGTCAATCCGTCGCGCCGGTTTGTATAGTCGGCGGGCCGTCCGGCCGCGGCCGGACCCGTCGGTGCACTCTGGCTGCGTGGGGGAACGCATGACTATCGAGCCGGCCAGCACGGCCCTCAACCGTTTTACCGTCCTCGACCTGACGCGCGTGCGCTCGGGCCCGACCTGCGTGCGCCAGCTTGCCGACTGGGGCGCCAACGTCATCAAGGTGGAGATGCCCGAGGCGCAGGACACCGGCAAGCTCGGCGGGCCGCGCGGCGGCTTCGACTTCCAGAACCTGCACCGCAACAAGCGCAGCCTCAGCCTCAACCTCAAGACACCGGAGGGGATCGAGATCTTCAGGAAGCTGGTGGCCGGGGCCGACGTCGTGGTCGAGAACTTCCGCCCCGACGTCAAATCCCGCCTCGGCATCGATTACGACAGCCTGAAGGCGATCAATCCCCGGCTCGTCTACGCCAGCATCTCCGGCTTCGGCCAGGACGGCCCGTACCGCGACCGGCCCGGCTTCGACCAGATCGCCCAGGGCATGGGCGGGCTGATGTCGATCACCGGCCTGCCGGGGCAGGGGCCGGTGCGCGTCGGCATCCCGATCGCCGATCTGTGCGCCGGGCTGTTCTGCGCCCAGGGCATCATGATCGCGCTCCTGGAGCGCGAATCGTCGGGCGAGGGGCAGTGGATCCAGACCTCGCTGCTGCAGGCGCAGGTCTTCATGCTCGATTTCCAGGCGGCGCGCTGGCTGATGGACAGGGAGGTGCCGCAGCAGGCCGGCAACGACCATCCGACCAGCATCCCGACCGGCGTGTTCGAGACTTCGGACGGCTACATCAACCTCGCGGTCGCCGGCCAGCTGATCTGGCAGCGCTTCTGCGCCGCGCTCGGCCAGCCGGCGCTCGCCGACCATCCGGACTATGCGACGCCGCCTGACCGCTCGGCCAACCGCAAGGCGCTGAACGCGCTGATCAACGACGTGCTGCGGCACCGGCCGGCGGCGCACTGGATCGCGCTGTTCAACGAGGCCGGGGTGCCGTGCGGCGAGATCAACACACTCGACAAGGTGTTCGCCGATCCGCAGGTCCAGCATCTCGGCATGGCGCAACCCGTGATGTCGACGGAGCGCGGGCCCACCGAGCTGGTCGGCCAGCCGATCAAGATGAGCCGCACGCCGAGCCGCATCGCGGCGCCGCCGCCGACCTGCGGCGAGCATTCCGACGAAATCCTCGCCCGGCTCGGCTACAGCGCCGACGAGATCGCCGCGTTCCGCAAGGCGGGGGTTGTCTGAGCGCCCGCCGCCCGCATGTCTCTGTCAGACCCCCTGCCAGCCAGGAGTGACTCGCCCATGAGCACGGACAAGATTCTCGGCCGTATCGAGGACGGCATCGGCCACATCGTCTTCAACAACCCGGACAAGCGCAACGCCGTCTCGCTGGAGATGTGGCAGCTTGTGGCGGAGCTGCTGGACGACTACGAGACAGACCCGGCGGTCCGCCTCGTCATCCTGTCCGGGGCCGGCGGCAAGGCCTTCGTCTCCGGCGCCGACATCTCGAAATTCGACAGCGAGCGCGCTACGCAGGAGGCGGTGGCCGAGTATGCCCGGGTGACCGGCGGAACCTTCACCCGTCTGCAGGAATTTCCCAAACCGACCATCGCCAAGATCAACGGCTACTGCGTCGGCGGCGGGGTTGCGCTGGCGGTCTGCTGCGACATCCGCATCTGCGAGGACGTCTCGAAATTCTCGATCCCCGCGGCCAGGCTCGGCCTCGGCTACCAGGCGAAATACGTCAAGCGCCTGTCGGATCTCGTCGGGCCCTCGTTTACCAAGGAGATCTTCTTCACCGCGCGCCTGTTCGACGCCGAGGAGGCGCGTATGATGGGGCTGGTGAACCGCGTGGTGCCGGCATCCGAGCTCGACGCCTGCGTCGCGGACTACGCCGAGCGCATCACGGCCAACGCGCCGCTGACCATCGCCGCGCTCAAAGCCGCCGTCGGCGAGCTCGGCAAGGATCCGGCGGAGCGCGACATGGCGCGCTGCGATGCCATGGTCGAGGCGTGCTTCGACAGCCGGGACTATATCGAGGGGCGCACCGCCTTCATGGAAAAGCGCAAGCCCCGCTTCACGGGCACATGACGGGGACGGACGGCAGATGAAATACGCGCTGGGAGACGTGACTGTTCAGACCGAGGGCGACGACTACTGGATCGCGCCGAACGCGGTGGTGATCGGCGACGTGCGCCTGAAGAAGAACGCCAGCATCTGGTGGAACTGCGTCGTCCGCGGCGATTCCGAGACCATCACCATCGGCGAGAACGTCAACGTCCAGGAC
>JBFGQV010000041.1:0-20819 GCA_041563955.1 Alphaproteobacteria bacterium
CCGCGCCGCGTCCGCCTCCCAGTCGTCTGTGAAGGCGACGACGGCGTGGCGCCCGTCGGTCTCGACGTCGTGCCGCAGCGTCGTCACCTCGAACGGGCGGCCGCCGGACACCGCCGTGACCGTGCCATGCGCGAGGCCCGTCGGGACCGCCCTCAGTCCGGCCGCCTCCAGCAGTTCGACGACCCGCTCGGGCGGCGCCTCGGTGGCCAGGTCGATGTCGGAGATCGCGCGGCCGGCGACGGCGTCGCGCACGCAGCCACCGACGAATCGGACGTCGGCGCCGCCGGCCCGCAACGCGTCGATCACGGCACGGGTCTCGCGTGCCGCCATCCAAGGCTGCGGTTCGATCCGGATATCGGTCATGGTGCGCGCATCTGCGCTGCGGCGGCGGCCGGCACGGGTGGGCCCGCCGTCACCGGCCGTCCAGGATATCGACGAGGTTCACCAGCATTGCCGCCGTCGCGCCCCAGATGTAGCGGTCTTCGTACTCGAGCACGTAGAACGACCGTTGCACGCCCCGGAACTCGCGGCTCCGGCGCTGATGATTGCGGCGATCCATGACGAAGGCCAGGGGCACCTCGAATACCTCGGCAACCTCGAACGGATCGGGGTCGAGCTCGAAGGGCGGATGCACAAAGCCGACCGCGGGCGTCACGATGAAGCCGGTGCGCACGATATAGGTATCGAGCCGGCCGATCAGTTCGACGCGCCCCCGCGACAGGCCGGTCTCCTCCTCGGTTTCCCGCAGCGCGGCGGCCTCGGGCGTGTCGTCGTCGGGCTCGATCCGGCCGCCGGGGAAGCTGATCTGCCCGGCGTGGTCGTTGAGATGGTCGGTGCGCTGGGTCAGCAGCACGGTCGGTCCGCCGGGGCGCAGCACCAGCGGCACCAGGACCGCCGCCGGCGTCAGGGGCCCCGGTGGGCGCAGGCCGGGATTGAGGTCGTGATCGCCGTGCGGCGTGCGCGCCAGCCGCTCGGCGCGCGAGTGAGCGGCGCGCTCGATGCGCGCGACGATCGCCTCATGCGGCGGCGCCGTCGGCTTCACGCGTATTCTCCCAGCTCGAAGAACTTGCCGTCGCTCCACACGCCGAGCACGCGGCGCCCGTCGCGCCGCACGGGAGCCGCGATCTCGACCAGCTCGTAAAACACGGACCGGACGATCAGAGCGTCGAGATTATCGCGGATCCGGATATACGGCGAGGGCTCGCCGCTGTCGGGATCGATGGTCACGGCGATCGGATGGTCGGGCCCGGCGGTCACCCATTCGTCGAAATTGTTGCGGAAGCGCAGCGTCATGGCCTGTCCTTCGCCTTCGGCGGCCAGCTCGACGGCGGTGAACGGCGCGTCTTCGACCTCGATCGTGCCGCGCTCCGCCGGCGTCTCGAGCCAGTAGCGGCCGTCGCCGTCACGGCGCAGCACCGTCGAGAAGAGCCTCGCGAGTTCCGGCCGCCGGATGGGCGACCCGCGATAGAACCAGGTGCCGTCGCGCGCGATCCGGATCGGAAACGCGCCGTCCGCGTCGGCGGCAAGCGGCGGCGCGCCGCCGGCGACGGGCGCAGCGCCATCGCACGGCTCGGTCACATTCCTTCGATGCGAGCCTTGCCTTCTCATGATGCTGCCATATACCTGTGATAATAAGATGTGCATCCGATTAATATCGGCACCATATTCAACGGACCGTAACACTGGAGATAGGCTTGGACAGCACGGATACAAACCCCCCGGCGGTGCAGAGCAAGACGGACGCGGAGGCGCACAAGCTCGCCGGCGAGATCGAGAAGCTCGGCGGGACGCTGGAGACGACGCGCGAGCACATCGGCCGGACCATCTTCGGCCAGCAGGAGATCGTCGAGCAGACGCTCATCACGCTGCTGTCGGGCGGTCACGCGCTGCTGGTCGGCGTCCCCGGCCTCGGCAAGACCAAGCTGGTCGAGACGCTGGGCAAGGTGCTGGGACTCGATGAGCGGCGCGTGCAATTCACGCCCGACTTGATGCCGGCGGACATCCTGGGGTCCGAGGTGCTGGAGGAATCGGAGACCGGCAAGCGCAGCTTCCGCTTCATCAAGGGGCCGGTGTTCTGCCAGCTGCTGATGGCCGACGAGATCAACCGCGCCAGCCCGCGGACCCAGTCGGCATTGCTGCAGGCGATGCAGGAGCACCGGGTCTCGGTCGCCGGCCACTACCATCCGCTGCCCTCGCCGTTCCACGTGCTGGCGACGCAGAACCCGCTGGAGCAGGAAGGCACGTACCCGCTGCCCGAGGCGCAGCTGGACCGCTTCCTGCTGGAAATCGACGTCGGCTATCCCGACGCCGAGGCGGAGCGCCGCATGATGACCGTCACCACCGGCCTCGGCGAGGAGACCCCGCCGGCCGTGTTCGACGGCGAGTCGCTGATCGCGGCGCAGCGTCTGGTGCGCCAGGCGCCGGTCGGCGAGAAGGTGGCGAACGCGATTCTCTCGCTGGTTCGCTCGGGCCGCCCGGAAAGCAGCGACATCGCCGAGATCAAGGCGCATGTGGCCTGGGGTCCGGGGCCGCGCGCCAGCCAGGCGCTGATGCTGGCCTGCCGCGCCCGTGCGGTGCTCGAGGGGCGCCTTGCGCCGTCGATCGAGGACGTGGTGGCGCTGGCCGGTCCGGTGCTGCGCCACCGCATGGCGTTGAATTTCGCGGCGCGGGCCGAGGGCGTGACGATCGAACAGATCATCGCCCGGCTGGCGGAACCGCTGGCCTGACCGCGAGGAGGCGGATGCAGGGGGTCATGCGCAAGCCGTCGGTGGCGGGTCCCCGACAGGAAGCCGAGCGGCTCGGCGGTGCGCTGCCGCCGCTGCTGGTCGCGGCCGATCGCGTCGCGCAGACCGTGGCGCAGGGCGTGCACGGCCGCCGCCGCGTCGGCCAGGGGGAGTCGTTCTGGCAGTTCCGACGCTACGAGCCCGGCGATTCGACGACCAGCATCGACTGGCGGCAGTCGGCGAAGACGCAGGCCGTGTTCGTGCGCGAGCGCGAGTGGGAGGCGGCGCAGAGCGTCTGGTTGTGGCGCGACGCCTCGCCGTCCATGGAGTACGCGTCCGGGGCGGAGCTGGTGACCAAGCGCGACCGCGCGGACCTGCTGCTGCTGGCCACCGCGGCGCTGCTGGTGCGCGGCGGCGAGCGGGTAACGATGCTGGGCAGCGGCCAGCTGCCGACGACCGGCCGGGCCGGCTTCAACCGCGTCGCCGACAGCGTTCTCAACGATGAGCCGAGCACCGAAAGCCTGCCAATCGTAGCACCCCTGCCGCGCGCGGCGCATATCGCGCTGTTCGGCGATTTTCTCTCCGATATCGAGGCGTTCCGCAAGCTCGTGACGGGCTATGCGGGGCGCGGCGTGCGCGGCCAGATCGTGCAGATTCTCGACCCGGCCGAGGAAAGCCTGCCGTTCCGCGGGCGCGTCCGCTTCGCCGGCTTCGAGGGCGAGGGCGAGACCCTGATGGGGCGGGTGGAATCGGTGCGCGACGGCTACCGCGACCGGCTCGAGGCGCATCGCGACGCGCTGCGCGAGATCGCCCGCCGGGCCGACTGGGGCTTCATCCTGCACCACACCGACCATCCGCCGCAGACCGCGCTGTTGCCGCTCTACACGGCGATGGCGGGCATGGTCGAATGGACGGGGCGCCGCTGATGCTGGAGCTGGGACCCATCGCCTTCGCGTCGCCCGCCATGCTGCTGGCGCTGCTGCTGCTGCCGGCGCTGTGGTGGCTGCTGCGCATCACCCCGCCGATGCCGCGCATTCTGCGCTTCCCGCCGATCCGCCTGCTGTTCGGCCTGCACTCCAAGGAGGAGACCCCGGCATCGGCGCCGCTGTGGCTGATCCTGCTGCGGCTGACCATGGCGGCGCTGCTGATGATCGGCCTTGCGCACCCGCTGCTCAACCCGGACGGCGCGCCGCGCGGCGACGGTGCGCTGATGCTGGTGGTCGATGACGGCTGGGCCGCCGCCGCGGACTGGGACAAGCGCCGCGAGGCGCTGATCGCCCTGATCGACCGCGCCGACCGCACCGACCGGCCGGTCGTCCTGCTGTCCACGGCGCCGGGCGAGGCCGGCCAGCCGCCCGCGCCGAGCGGCATGCTGCGCGCCACCGAAGCGCGGAGCCTCGCAGGGGCGCTCCAGCCGCGGCCGTGGCCCGTCGACCGGCTGGCGGCGGCCAATGCGCTGTCCGGCCTCGAGATGAGCGAGATCGGCGCGATCGTGTGGCTGAGCGACGGATTGCAGGACCCGGGCGCGGAGGCGCTGGCCGGCGCGTTGCGGCGCATGGCGTCGCTCCACGTGCTGTCCGATTCGGCGCTGCTGCTGCCGCCGGTCGTGCTGCCGCCGGAGCCCGGCGCGGTGGATTTCGCGGCCACCGTCCGCCGCGCCGCCGCCGGCCCGCAACGGGACCTGCGCCTGCGGGCGATCGCCCAGGACGGCCGCGTGGTCGCCGGCCAGGACGTGCGCTTCGAGTCCGGCAAGACCGCGGCCAAGGTGGCCTTCTCGCTGCCGCTCGAGCTGCGCAACGAGGTCGTCCGCATCGAGATCGAGAACGCGGGCACGGCCGGCGGCGTCGCCCTGCTGGATGACCGCTGGCGCCGGCGCCCGGTCGGCCTCGTGTCGGCCAGCCCGCTGGATGCGGACCTGTCGCTGCTGGACGAGCTCTATTACATCGAACGGGCGCTAACACCCTATGGCGAGGTGCAGCGGGCGGCGCTGGACGAGCTGATCGCCGCCAACCGCGCCGCCATCGTCCTGCCCGACGGACACATGCTCGTCTCGACCGAGGCGCAGGCGCTGAACCGCTGGATCGAGCAGGGCGGGCTGGTGCTGCGGTTCGCCGGGCCGCGCACGGCGCAGAGCGAGGATGACGGCCTGTCGCCGGTGCGCCTGCGCAGCGGCGGGCGCGCGCTCGGCGGCGCCATGCTGTGGACGGAACCGGCGCGGCTCGCCCCGTTCGCCGAGGGAAGCCCGTATCACGGCCTGACGATTCCGGCCGACGTCCGGGTCGCACGCCAGGTGCTGGCGGAACCGACGCTGGACCTGCCCGCCAAGACCTGGGCCCGGCTGCAGGACGGCACGCCGCTGGTGACCGCCGAACGGCGCGGCCAGGGCTGGCTGGTGCTGGTCCACACGACGGCCAATCCCGACTGGTCGAACCTCGCCATTTCCGGCCTGTTCGTCGAGATGCTGGAGCGCACGGTGGCGATGAGCCGTGGGGTCGGCGGCGAATCCGCCTCGCGGCGCCCGCTGCCCCCGATCGAGGTTCTCGACGGCGCCGGGCGGCTGACCCGTGCCCCGCCGGCGGCCATGCCGATCCGCGCCGACGCCTTCGCCGAGGCCCGGCCGGGCCCGCGTACGCCGCCGGGCTACTACGGCACCGACGCGGAACGCCGGGCGCTCAATCTCGGCCCTGTGGTCGGCGACCTTACGCCGCTGGCGCTGCCGGAAGGGATTCCGTCGTCGCCCTATTTCGAGGCCACCGAGTTCGACCTCATGCCTTGGCTGCTGGCGGCGGCGCTGATCCTGCTCCTGGCGGACGGGCTTGCGACCCTGGTGATGCGCGGCTTCGCGCGCCCGCTGCAGCGCCGGCCGGCACCGGCCGTGGCGGGGGCGCTTGCCGTCGCCTTGGCGGGGCTGGCCATGGCGGCCGGTGAGGCTCGGGCGCAGGGCGGCAAGGATCCCGACGTGCTGGCGCTCGAAGCGACGCTGGAGACGCGGCTCGCCTACGTTCTGACCGGCGTCGAGTCGGTCGACAACACCAGCCGGGCCGGCCTCGAGGGGCTGACCCTGGTGCTGCGGCGGCGCACGGCGGTCGAGGCCGGGCCACCCCTCGGGGTCGACGTGACGCGGGACGAGCTGGCCTTCTTCCCGCTGCTGTACTGGCCGATCGTCCAGGAACAGGCGCCGCTGTCGCCGGAGACCGTCGGGCGCATCAACCGCTACATGGAGAACGGCGGCACGATCCTGTTCGACACCCGCGACGGCAGCTATGGCGGCGGCGGCGTCGGGCCCGGCACGCAGCAGCTGCGCGCCATCGCCCGGGACCTCGATATCCCGCGCCTGCTGCCGGTGCCGGTCGATCACGTGCTGACCAAGGCGTTCTACCTGACCCAGGAATTCCCCGGCCGCTGGGCCGGCGACCGGGTATGGGTGGAGCAGCTCGGCGAGCGCGTCAACGACGGGGTGTCGCGCGTCATCGTCGGCGGCAACGACTGGGCCGCGGCGTGGGCGATCGACGAGTCCGGGCTGCCGATCTTTCCGGCGGTGCCCGGCGGCGAAGCCCAGCGCGAAATGGCGTTCCGGTTCGGCGTCAACCTCGTCATGTACACGTTGACCGGCAACTACAAATCGGACCAGGTCCACGTGCCGGCGATTCTCGAGCGGCTGGGACAATAGGGGACGGACATGTCGACGACGGCCATCGAATTCGCACCGCTGTTCCCGTGGCCCGTGCTCGCCGCCCTGGCCGCGCTCGCGGTGCTGGCCCTGCTGCCCGGCCTGTGGGTGCAGGCGAAGGGCACCGGCTTCCGCGCGCTGGCCGCGTCCGCGATCCTTTTGACCCTGGCCAACCCGTCGCTGGTCGAGGAGGAGCGCGAGCCTCTGAAGGACGTCGCGGCGGTCGTCGTGGACGAGACGCCGAGCCAGTCGGTGGGCGCGCGCCGGGCGCAGCTCGAGCCGGCGCTGGCGGCGATCCGCGAGCGCCTCGCCGCGGAGGACGACTCGCTCGAGGTGCGTGTGTTGACGCTGCGCCACGAATCGGTCGCCGCCGCCGAGGAGGGCACGCGGGTGGTCGAGCCGCTGATCCGCCTCCTGGCCGACGTGCCGCCGCGGCGGCTGGCCGGGACGATCCTGCTGACCGACGGCCAGATCCACGACCTGCCGGACGATCCGGCCAAGGCCGGGCTGCCCGGGCCGGTGCACGTGCTGCTCACCGGCGAACGCGACGAGCGCGACCGCCGCCTCGTGGTCGTGCGGGCGCCGAGCTACGGTATCGTCGACGGACCCGTGAACATCACCGTGCGGATCGAGGACCAGGGCGGCCCGCCCGGCGGCGAGGCCGTGGTCGAGCTGCGCCACCCGGACGGCCGGGTCCAGGGGTTCGCCGCGCGGATCGGCGAGAACACGGAGATACCGGTCACGCTGGAGCATGCGGGGCCGACGATCCTCGAGCTGTCGGTCGACGGCGGCCCCTCGGAGCTGACCCTCGCCAACAACCGCGCGGTGGTCGAGATCAACGGCGTGCGCGACCGGCTGCGGGTGCTGCTGGTCTCGGGCGAGCCGCACGCCGGCGAGCGCACCTGGCGCAATCTCCTGAAATCCGACCCGTCGGTCGACCTCGTGCATTTCACGATCCTGCGGCCGCCGGAGAAGCAGGACGGCACGCCGATCAACGAGCTGTCGCTGATCTCCTTTCCGACCCGCGAGCTGTTCGAGGTCAAGCTGCACGAATTCGACCTCGTGATCTTCGACCGCTACCGGCGTCGCGGCGTGCTGCCGCCGGTCTACCTCCAGAACATCGTCGACTACGTGCTCGCCGGCGGGGCGCTGCTGGAAGCGGTCGGTCCGACCTTCGCCAGCCCGTACAGCATCTACCGCACGCCGCTCGGCGGGGCGCTCCCGGGCGAGCCCACGGGCGCCATCATCGAGCGCGGCTACAAGCCGACCGTGACCGAGACCGGGCACCGCCATCCGGTCACCGCCGACCTGCCGGGCAGCGGCAGCGGCGACGAGGAGCCGCGCTGGGGCCGTTGGTTCCGCCAGATCGACGTCGATGCGATGCGCGGCCACGTGCTGATGAACGGCGCCGAGGGACGGCCGCTGCTGATCCTCGACCGCATCGGGTTCGGCCGGGTGGCGCAGATCAACAGCGACCACATCTGGCTGTGGGCGCGCGGCTTCGAGGGCGGCGGCCCGCAGGCCGAGCTGCTGCGCCGCATGGCGCACTGGCTGATGCAGGAGCCGGACCTCGAGGAGGAGTCGATCTCCGCCCGGGTCGAGGACGACAAGCTGAAGATCGTGCGCCGCAGCGTCGAGCCGGACGAGTGGCCGATCGAGGTGCTGAAGCCGGACGGCGAGACCCTGTCGGTGGAGCTGACCGAGACCAAGCCGGGCCGCTACGAGGCGACCCTGCCGGTGACCGAGGCGGGGCTCTACAAGGTCAGCGACGGCATCAACGTTGCGATGGCGGCGGTCGGCGCGCTGAACCCGCTCGAGTTCGCCGACGTGCGGGCAAGCGACGCGGTCACGCAACCGGTCGCCGCGGCGACGCAGGGCTCGGTGAACTGGCTGGCCGACGGGCTGCCGTCGATCCGCCGCGTCAAGCCGGAACGCAGCCGCGCCGGACGCGGCTGGATCGGCCTCATCGCCAACGGCGACTACCTGGTCACGGGCGTGCGCCAGGTCCCCGCCTACCCGGCGCTGCTGGCCCTGATCCTCGCCCTCGGCGCGATGGTCATCGCCTGGCGCCGCGAGGGTCAGTAGGGCGCGCGGGGATCTGTCGCGGCGCTTGTTCGAGCCGCAGGGATACGCCGTCACGGCAGCGCCGCTGCCGCTGGACGAGGCGGTCCCGGACCGGAGCCCCGTCCGCCCGTGGCCGGGTCCGGCCGGCGGCCGCCTGCCGCGTCAGCGCCCCGGTCAGCGCCGGTAGAGTTCGAATTCGCCGGCCGGGCCGCTGATCAGTCCGGGACCTGGGGGAATTTCATGCACCTCGGTGTATGCGAAGGGCTCCATGTCGGAGCAGGCGGCCAACGCGGCGGCCAGCGCCGCAACGCAGAGCAGGCGGGCGAGCGCCCCACCGACCGTTGGTATGGTTGCACGCATCGCACCCTCCTCAGAACTTGACCCGGGCGCCGGCCATCACCGCGACGATATCGTCGGGATTGCCGGCGGTGTCCAGCGAATGGTAGCGGGCGCCCACGTAGAGTTCGGTCCCGGCGTTGCGGAAGCTCCGCACATAGGCCCCGCCGACGCTCGTGAACTCGTCGCCCACGGCGGCAATGTCCTCCGCGCCGCCGAAGTCGATGGAAAAGGCGTTGTCCCCGCGAATGAGACCGACCTTGACATACATGAAGTAGGGATCCTGCGCCGTTGCGCCCTCCAGCTCCCGCATGCCCAGCGCGCCCGTCACGTTGATGCCGGAGGCGAGCAGCACGGAAACCGAGCCGCTGACCTGCGAGTCGATGTTGCTGTCGTTCTTGTCGACCGCATAACCGGCCGCGGCGGCCAGCCTCATACCGCTGTCGAGCTGGCCGGCATAGCGGACGGCGACATCGTATTTGGCGCTGTCCGCGTTGCTGGCCGAAATCGTGAAGCCGCTGAATGAGCGCGTGTCGTACCGAATGCGGTCGTCGCGGCTGAGGCCGTCCATGTTGCTGTACACCGCGCCGATCGGGATGCCGCCGAGCCCGCCGAACTCGATGCCGCCGGCCATGTCGGCAACGCTTGAATATGTGACAACCGTGGTGCCCGACAAATCGACCTCCGAAACCCCGTTGGATGCGGTGTCACCATAGCCGAGCCAGAGTTTGCCGAAGCGTTGGTGGTCGAAATACGCCTCGAGCTTGCGCTTGGTGAAGTTGTCCGGGCTGCCGGATGTGCCGTCGATCGCAATATTCGACGAGGAATTCGATTGGAACTGCACCTCGATCTGGGCACCGACGCCGACCTCCGGGTTCAGTCTGCCGGTTCCGACCAGGCGCATGCGCGTCGAGGAGTTGGCGTTGTCGACGTGGAGAATTCGACTGTTGGTACCGTCGTCGGCCCACAGCAGTGCCCGATTGACCTGGCCGGACAGAGTCAGCGACACCTCGTCGTTGCCCGACGAGACCTCCGCCGCCCTCGCCTGCCCTGCCACCGCGGCAGCGGATGCGCCAAGAACGAGGCAGAATGACCGCAGAAGGCCGCCGCAAGAACGTATTGTCTGTTGTCGAATCATGTGCTCCTCCTTATGCCGAACGCCCGCATGCCGGTGGCAGCGCCCGCGCCGGTATCGGACGGGCCTCGTCATACGCCGGCAATCGATACCAATTGGTTAAGCGCCGGGGCGGGGCGGGTAAGACGGTCGAAGGCATGTCGCGGACAGGGCGCTTGCCGGGTCCATCATGAGCCTGACAAGCAGAGGCCGCCGGCGCACCGGCGGCCTCGATGTCGCACCGGTGACGGGGCTAGCGGCTGTACAGGACGAACTCGCCGTCCTCGCCGCTGAACAGCCCCGGCCCGGGCGGGATCTCGTCGATCGGCGTATAGCTGTAGGGCTGGACGCCCGAACAGGCGGCCAGCCCCGCCGCCAGCACCGCGAGCAGGACCAGCCGCTTCCATGCGCCGCTAACGGGTTTTCTGATGTCGGTCATGGTTCGCGTCCCTCAGAACTTGATGCGGGCGCCGGCGAGCACGGCGACGATGTCGTCGAAATTGCTGCCGGGGCGGTCGAGCTCATGGCTGCGCACGCCGAGATAGAGCTCGGTCGCGATCCTGTCCACGTTCTGCACCACGAAGGCGCCGATCGCCGTGAACTCGTCGTTGAGCTGGGCCACGTCGTCCGCCGCCGCATAGTCGATCGCGAACGCGGTGTCGCCGATACCACCGCCCCAGATGTAGCCGAGCTTGGCGTACCAGAAGAACGGGTCCCTCGTGCCGACCTGCAGGTCCTGCTGGCCGGCCGCGGCGGTCACGTTGAAGCCGGAGCTGTGGCGCAGCGACAGCGAGCCGTTGACCTGCGAATCGACATTGCCGTTGATCGCATAGCCGACCGCCGCCGCCAGCGTCAGCCCAGCGCCTATGTCGCCGGAAAACCGCGCCGCGATGTCCGACTTGCGGCTCTCCGCGTGACTTGCCGCCAGCGAGAAGCCGCCGAAGCTCGGGGTGTCGTAACGGATGCGGTCGTCGCGGCTGAGGCCGTCGAAATTGCTGAACACCTCGTTGATCTGCGGGCCGACGCCGAGGCCGCCGAACTCGATGCCGCCGGCCATGTCGGCGATGCCGGAATAGCCCACCACCCCGGTCTTCGACAGATCGACCTCCGAGGTGCCGTTGGACGCGGTGTCGCCCTGGCCGAGCCAGAGCCGGCCGAACCGCGCATGGTCGAAGAACAGCTCGAGCTTGCGTTCGGTGAAGCTGTTGCTGCCACCGGGCGCCGAGCCGTCGATCTTGATGTCCGCGGTCGAGTTCGACTCGAACTGCACCTCGATCTGGGTGCCGACGGTGATCTCCTCGTCATAGGCCGCCGAGCCGATGAAGCGCAGGCGGGTCGACGAATTGTCGTTGTCGACGTGAAGGATCTCGGTTTCGCCGCCGTCATCGACATAGAGGACGCCGCGATTGACCTGTCCGGAGATCGACAGCTTGACGCTGTCGGTACCGGAGGAGATCTCCGCCGCTTGCGCCGGGCCCGCCGGCTGCGCCGCGACGACGGCCGCCGCAACGGCGGCGGTCGCAAGGCCCGACAAGCGGGACTGCGTGTGCACCGTGATCATATCTGCCTCCTTGGCTGTTGGTGTGATGCGTCGCGGGCCGTGCCACGGTGCGTCCGGGCGCGACCCCGCATCGACCTTGGAGGCGAAATAGAAATAAAATCAATGAAAAACCATGTGATATGACGTATTTATTACTTTTGATTACGAGATCGTAACTGCAAAACAATTTTGCTTGATCGGAACATATTTGATAAATGCGAAGTGTTTTTAAGATTTCGGCAATTATTTATTTGGATCGCAGGCCGAAGGGCGGCGCGGCGCCGAACCGCCGTGCCGGGCCGCTGCCCATTGCGGAATTGCCCGAATGCCCGATTGCCCGTATGCCCGAATGCCCGATTGCCCGTATGCCCGAATGCCCGAAAACCCCGCCTGCCCGGCGGTGCGCCGGCAAGCCGGCGCCCGTCCTATTGCTGCGCGTCGAGCGGCCGGAGGCGATACGCCTCCGGCAGGAAGAACAGATGATCGTTGGCCGCGCGCGTGGCGTGGCAGCCGATGCAGAAGCTCACGCTGTCCGAGTTCACGCCGTTGGTCTCGCCGAACAGGCTGCCGTCCGGCATGATCATGCGATAGCGCCAGTCGCCGCCCGGCGGGTTGAAGCCCTGCTCCATCTTCTCCATCACGAACATCGGTCCGGGATAGATGCCGCCATCGACGGTCGCCGTGAAGCTGTCCTTCACCAGGATCGAACCCTCCGGCAGCCGACCGGCACGCTCGAAGGCGCCGTAGCCTTCGCCCCTACGGTTGGCATAGTTGTTGACGTACCGCGCGCCGTGGGTGGCCGAACGGTACGGCGCCTTGTTGAAGCGCCGCCACGACAGATAGCGCCGCAGCTTCGGCATCTGGGCCAGCGCATACCCCGCCGCCATCTCCGCGCGGATGTTCTGGTATACGGTCTCCGCCGTGTTGGGGAACATGTCGGCGGGCCGCTCGACCTTGAAATGGGTCCGCGGCTTGGCGAGCATGTCGCCGTCCTGCTGGGCCGAGGCGTCGCGGCCGGCGAGGGTGATGGCCGCGCCCGCGCACAGGATCAGCAGCAGCGCCGCTCCCGCCGCGGTCCTGACAGCGATGTGCCGGTCACTGGCCATGGAAGGCTCCTTTCACCGCGATCAGGCTACGCCATGGCGGGGCCGAGCTGAATTAACGAGGGCGTGAGATAACGCAGAGTTGATGGATCGTGCCCAACGCCGGTCAGGCCGCGGACTCCCACGGCGGGGGATCCAGGGCATCGACGAGATGGTCGATGAACGCGCGCACCTTGGCCGAAAGGTGGCGGTTGTGGGGATAGACCGCGTAGATTCCGCGGGTCGGCGGCTCGTAGTCCCGCAGCACTGGCTCCAGCCGGCCGCTGCGCAGGTCGTCGCAGACGATGAACACCGGCATCGCCACGACGCCGAGGCCGCCCACCGCGGCCTGGCGCAGCACGTCGCCGTTGTTTGCGGTCAGCGAGCCGGAAGTCCGCACCGCCACCTCGCCGGCCGGCCCCTTGAGCCGCCATTCGTTGCCGGTCGCAAGGTAGCTGTAGGCGAAGCAGTCGTGGCCCGCAAGGTCGGCCGGCTCGCGCGGGCGGCCGTGGCGGTCCCAGTAGGACGGGGCGGCGCAGATGACCGACCTCGTCTCCGCCAGCTTGCGGGCGACGAGGCTGGAATCCGGCAGCTGTCCAATGCGGACCGCCAGGTCGCAGCCCTCCTCAACCAGGTCGACGAAGCGGTCGTTGAAGGTCATGTCGACGCGCAGCTCGGGATGCCGGAGCATGAATGACGGCAGTAGCGGCGCCAGATACTGCATGCCGAAATTGACCGGCGCGTCGATCTTCAGGGTGCCGCGCGGCGTGGCGTTGAGCCGCGATACCGCGAGTTCCGCCTCCTCGGCCTCGGCGACGATCCGTGCGCAGCGCTCGTAGAAGGCGGCGCCGACCTCGGTGAGGCTCAGCCGCCGGGTCGTCCGGTTGAGAAGCCGCGCGCCGAGCCGTTCCTCCAGCTTCGAGACCTGCTTGCTGACCGCCGCCTTCGACATGCCGAGCCGACGCGCCGCCTCGGTGAAGCTGTTGGTTTCGACGACTCGCGCGAAGACGGTCATGCCGGCAAGATTGTCCACTGCGCACCCTGATTGTTTCGCTAAGAGAAACAATGTTTTTACACCGCGATGGATTGTCGTGTCCAGCGACAACCCCCATTGTCGAGAGGCATACGAAATGGATACGCGCTTGACGGGAAGTCCGGCACGGTCCGGCGTGGAGATCGGGGGTAGAGAATGAGCAAGGTGCTGGTGCTGTACTACAGCAGCTATGGACACATCGAAACCATGGCCAACGCAGTTGCCGAAGGCGCGGCGTCGGTCAAGGGCGTTGAGGTTACGATCAAGCGGGTCCCGGAGCTGGTGCCGGACGACGTCGCCCGCAGCTCGGGCATCAAGCTCGACCAGGCGGCGCCAGTCGCCGCGCCGGACGAGCTCAGCGACTACGATGCGATCATCTTCGGCACGCCGACGCGGTTCGGCAACATGGCCGCGCAGATGCGCAACTTCCTCGACCAGACGGGCGGCCTGTGGATGAAGGGCGCGCTGATCGGCAAGGTCGGCAGCGTCTTCGTCTCGACCGCGACCCAGCACGGCGGCCAAGAGACGACGATCACCAGCTTCCACACCACGCTGCTGCACCAGGGCATGGTCGTGGTCGGCCTGCCCTATTCGGCGCAGGGTCAGATGGGGGTCGACGAGGTCACCGGCGGCTCGCCCTACGGCGCAACGACGATCGCCGGCAGCGACGGCGCGCGCCAGCCAAGCGGGAACGAGCTCGAACTGGCCCGCTTCCAGGGCCGCCACGTCGCCGAGATCGCCAGCAAGCTGGCGGGCTGAGCACTGCGACCGGCCCGCAACGAGGCCGGCGCGATTGACGGGAAGAGATGGAGAAAAAGCGATGGGTCTGCTGATCGACGGCGCCTGGCGCGACGCGTGGTACGACACCGAGAAGACCGGCGGCCGGTTCGTGCGGCAGGAGTCGGCCTTCCGCAACTGGGTGACGGCGGACGGCGCCCCGGGGCCGACCGGCGACGGCGGCTTCAAGGCCGAGCCCGGGCGCTATCACCTGTACGTGTCGCTGGCCTGCCCGTGGGCGCACCGCACCCTGATCTTCCGCACACTCAAGGGGCTGGAAGACATGATCTCGGTGTCGGTCGTCAATCCGCTGATGCTGGACGAGGGCTGGACATTCGCGCCCGGCGACGGCGTGATCGGCGATACCGTCAACGGCAGGCGCCGGCTGCACGAGGTCTATACGGCGGCCGATCCGGCCTATACGGGCCGGGTGACGGTGCCGGTGCTGTGGGACAGGAAGAGCGCGACCATCGTCAACAACGAATCGGCCGAGATCATCCGCATGTTCAACGCCGCGTTCGACGGTGTCGGCGCCACCGTCCCCGATTTCTACCCCGAGGCGCTGCGCAACGAGATCGACGCGCTGAACGAATCGATCTACGAACGGGTCAACAACGGCGTCTACCGGGCCGGGTTCGCGACCACGCAATCCGCCTATGAGGAGGCGGTGTCGGCCCTGTTCGCGGAACTGGACGCGCTGGAGGACCGCCTGTCGGGGCAGCGCTACCTGGCCGGCGCGCGGCTGACGGAGGCCGACTGGCGCCTGTTCACCACGCTGGTCCGGTTCGATGCGGTCTATTTCGGACACTTCAAATGCAACCGCCGCCGGCTGGTCGATTACCCGAATTTGTGGGGCTGGACGCGCGAGCTCTACCAGATGCCCGGCATCGCCGAAACGGTCGATCTGCGGCACATCAAGGAGCATTATTACCGCAGCCATCGCACCATCAACCCGACCGGCATCGTGCCCGTCGGCCCGGAGATCGACTTCGCTACGCCGCACGGCCGCGAGAAGCTGAGGAGGGCGGCATGAGCCTGGAGCTGCGCCCGTTCGCGGAGCTGGGCCACTTCCGCCTCGGCTGGCTCGACGCAAGGCATCATTTCAGCTTCGGCGAGTATCACGACCGCGCACGCATGGGGCACAGCGTGCTGCGCGTGTGGAACGACGACATCATCCGGCCCGGCACCGGGTTCGATCCGCATCCGCACCGCGACTTCGAGATCGTGACCTATGTGCGGCGCGGCGCGATCACGCACGAGGACAGCATGGGCAACCGCGGCCGCACCGAGGCCGGCGACGTCCAGGTGATGTCGGCCGGCACTGGCATCGTCCACTCGGAGTACAACCGCGAAGACGAGGATACCTGGATCTTCCAGATCTGGTTCCACACCGATGCCGAAGGCCACGCACCACGCTGGCAGACGCGCGCCTTCCCGAAGGGCGACCGGGCCGGCGCGCTGGTGCCGCTGGCCTCCGGCCAGGCGGGCGTCGAAGGGGCGCTGCCGATCCACCAGGACGCCACCCTGTATGGCGCAACGCTGCGCGCCGGCAGCGCCGTCCGCCACCGCTTCGGCGTCGGGCGCAGCGGCTATCTGGTCCCCGCGACCGGAGAGGTCTCGGCCAACGGGCAGCGCGTCGCCGCGCGCGACGGGCTGGCCATCTCCGGCGAGGACGACATCTTGATTGAGGCGGTCGAGGACAGCGAGCTGCTGCTCGCCGACCTGCCGTGACGCAGACAAGCGATGAATCCCTGACCTGTGAAGGAGACGTTACGATGACCCACCCGCCGATGGATCGAAGCAAGCTGATCATTCCCGCCCTGGGCGGAATCTACGAGAAATTCTCGCCGTATTCCTGGCTCGTGGTGCGGGTCACCACGGGCGTCCTGCTGATCCCGCATGGCTATGTCAAGCTGTTCAACGCCGGCGCCATCGACGGCACCGCCGGCTTCATGGATTCGATCGGCCTGGCGCCGGGGATATTCTGGGCCTGGGTGATCGCCCTGCTCGAGTTCTTCGTCGGCATCATGCTGGCGGCCGGCTTCCTGACCCGCCCGATCGCGGCGATGGTGGTCGGTTTCATGGCGGTCGCCGCGTTCTATGTCCATTGGGGCAACGGTTTCTTCTGGAACAAGGGCGGCTACGAGTACCCGCTGATGTGGGGCATCCTCGCCCTCGTCATCCTGTTCCGCGGCGCCGGCACCTATTCGGTCGACGCGAAGCTCGGCCGAGAGATCTGACCTGACGGGGCGGCCCGGATGCGGGCCGCCCCAAGTTCCCGGGACTCATTGTCATGGGCACCGACGCCACCCTGCCCGTACTATTCATCAGCCACGGCTCGCCGATGATGGCGCTGCAGCCGGACGAGACGGCCGCGTTCCTCGGCACGCTCGGCCGGGAGCTCGCGCGGCCGCGCGCCGTTCTGTGCGTCTCGGCCCACTGGGAGACCGATGCGCCGGTCGCCAACGGTCCGGAGCGCCCGGCGACGATCCACGATTTCTACGGCTTCCCGCAGCCGCTCTACGAGATCGCCTATCCCGCACCGGGCGAGCCGGCGCTGGCCCGCCGCGCCGCCGAACTGACCGGCGGGACGACCGACCCCGACCGCGGCCTCGACCACGGGGCCTGGATGCCGTTGCGCTTCGTCTATCCGGATGCCGACGTGCCGGTCGTCCAGCTCTCGGTGCAGCCGGGCCGCGATGCGGCGTGGCACGTGGCGCTCGGCCGGGCGCTGGCGCCCTTGCGCGAGGAGGGCGTGCTGATCCTGGCCAGTGGCGGGCTGACCCACAATCTGCGCGAGTTCCGCGAGCACGAGCTGGACGACCCGCCGGCGGGTTATGCCGCCGAATTCGAGGCCTGGGCGACCGCGGCGGTCGAGGAAGGCGATGTCGACGCCATCGCCGGTGCCGCGGGCGCGCCGCACTACGCCCGCAGCCACCCGACCCCGGACCACTTCCTGCCCCTGCCGGTCGCCATGGGGGCCGGCGGCGGCCGCGGCCGCGTCATCCACAGCGCCTGGATCCACGGCGTCCTGTCGATGCGGGCGTTCGCCTTCGACTGAACCTTCGTCGCGCGTCAGAAGCCGTTGCGGATCACGTCGAGGCCGCGCAAAACCTCCAGCGCGGTGAACGGCTCGTCCCGCGGCGGCCGGCCGACCCCCCGCAGGACCAGCGGGTCGGTGTGCAGGATATGCGCGATCTCGCCGACCTTGAACGGCCGGATGCCGGCATCGAACCCCTCGTTCAGGCCGCGGATGAACTCGTTGGCGACGATGACCTGGCCGGTATTGGTCGGGTGCAGGCCGTCGAGCGTGAAGAACCCGCCGAGGAAATCGGCGGTCAGCCGGCGCCCGCCGACCACCAGCCCGTACTGCCTGACGAACCGCAGGACGGCGTTCGTGTCGACCACGACGGCGCCGTGCAGGGCCGCCTGCTCGCCGATGATGGCATTGAAGGCGGCGACCGCGGCCTGGATCTCCTCGACCTCGGCCGCGTCGAGCACGGCCGGGTCCGGCAGCGGCAGGCCGGCGGCGATGAACTCCCACGCAAGGGGCGTCACGAAATCGCCGGGCGCGAGGCCGAAGACCGCCATCGGCACGCCGGTGATCGCCTCGACGGCCGCGGCCGGGGTCAGGAACGGCGCGCTGGTCGCATCGGGCACGTTGCCGACGACCATCGCCGCGCCGGTCGCCGAAAGGCGCGCCATCATCTCCGCGAACTGGGCGTGGAACACGGCCTCGGGCGTGATGAAGATGGGGTCGCCGGCGATCACCGCCCACAGTACGTCGTTGCTGCCGAGCCAGACGATCAGCGCCGTCGGCGCGAGATCGACGGCCAGATCCACCTGGCTCTTGGGCAGGCCGTCATGGCCCAGCAGAACGAGGCCGTGCAGCTCCGCGAACGGCAGCCCGAACAGGCCGTGGAAGGCATTGTCGGGGGTCGGGTTCAGCGCGTCGCCGACCCGCGCGCCGGGAACCGAAAGGTTGAAGGTCGGCACCGTCGGGTCGAGGCGGGCGCCCAGCCCGCCCGAGACCGGCGAGACCACCGGCGGCGGCCCGGGATCGACCAGCGCAAGGCACGGCGGCACGCCGGGCGCACCGATCAGCGGCAGCGGCAGGCTGGTGCCGGCGCGCCGGGCGATCAGGCTGGCGTAGCCGTTGACCTGCTGGTCCGCGAACAGGCAGCTGTTCTGGTAGCCGGCCGAGAGCGAATCGCCAACCACGACCAGCCGCGACAGGTCGGCCGGCTGGGCCGCGGCGCCGGCGGCCGGGAGCAGCGCCGCCAGCACGGCCAGCAGCGGGGTCACGCAGAATGTTCTGGACAACATCTTCACCTCCTCCAAGTCGGGCCGTCAATGATCCGGGCGCGGTGCAGCGCGCCCCGCGGTCTTTTTCCGAACCCCTCCCGGTTTTTGTGCCATCTTTCGCCCGGAAATGGAAACGCATACGGTTTCCGCCTCGCGGACGATCTTGTGGAGGACAGTCTCATGACGCGACGTTGCATCACGGCGATCGCCACGGCCCTGGCGCTGTTCGGCTGCGCGACGGCACCGCAGCGGGATGGCGGTGTCGCGGCCCCGCCGCAGCGGGTCGTCCTGCATTACGACTTCGCCGGCGACTGGGCGGCGACGGCGGGCGACGGCTGCGCGGAACGGCTCGACCTGTCCGACGCGGTGTTCCTCACCATAGCCGGCGCCGGCGATGGCGACCCCTCGGCCTTCCATGTCGCCCGCTTCTTCATGCTGGAGGAGGCGCGGCGGGCGGAGGCGCTGGTCGGCCGGGCCGATCCCGGCGGCACGCTGCCGCTGAGGGTCGAGACCGAAGGCGTGATCGACGGCCGCCCGGCGGCCATCACCTACGATTTGACGTTGCGCTCCGAGGGGCCGCGCCGCATCCGCCTGACCGGGTTCCTCATCACCGTGCGCGACGGGGCCGGCGAGACCGTCCGGCGCGACCTTCTCGCCGCGGCGGCGGCCGATCCCACGATTCCGGTGCTGTCGGAGGCGGGCGACACGGGGCTGTGCCTGAAGCGCCTGTAGCATGACGGTCCCCGAACCGCCCCCTGCCGGTGCGCGCCGCTGGCGCGAACGGGAATTCCCCGTTATTTTTGCGCCCGTGCGGCACGGCGCCCGGGAGACACCATGTTCGAATTGAGCGACACCCAGAGACAGCTGCAGGAGCAGGCGCGGGCGCTGGCGGCGAAGGCGTTCGCGCCGCTTGCGGCCGAGATCGACCGCAGCGAATCCTATCCCTGGGACAATGTCGACGCCCTCGTCAAGGCGGGCTTCATGGGTTTCACCCTGCCCGAGGCCTACGGCGGCCAGGGCCTCGGCTACCTCGAGGTGCTGCTCATCGTCGAGGAGATCGCGAAGGTCTGCGGGGTGACCGCGCGCATCGTCGTCGAGGGCAACATGGGCGCCATCGGCGCGATCATGACCTACGGCACCGAGGCGCAGAAGCGGCTGGCGGCGGACCTCGTCCTCGCCGGCGACAAGCCCGCCATCTGCATCACCGAGCCGGGGGCGGGCAGCGCCGCCTCGCAGATGACGACGCGGGCCGACAGGACAGGCGACGTTTACGTCATCAACGGCGGCAAGCACTGGATCACCGGCGGCGGCGTCTCGAAGCTGCACCTCATCTTCGCCCGCGTCTTCGAGGATGGCGCAGAGCAGGGCATCGCCGGCTTCATCGTCGTGCGCGACCCGGACGCCGGCACGCCCAAGGGATTGAAGATCGGCCGGCGCGAGAAGACCATGGGGCTGCGCGGCATCCCGGAGACCGAGATCCTCCTCGAGGATCTCGAGGTGCCGGCGGAGATGGCGCTGATCCCGCCGGAAGGCGTGCGCCGCGGCTTCGCCGGGCTGATGAACGCCTACAACGCACAGCGCCTCGGCGCCGGCACCGTCGCGTTGGGGATCGCCGCCGGCGCCTTCGACCTCGCCCTCGCCTACGCCCAGGAGCGCGAGCAGTTCGGCCGCCCGATCTGCGAGTTCCAGGGCCTGCAGTGGATGCTGGTCGACATGCACACGCGGCTCGAGGCGGCGCGGCTGCTGCTGCACCGCGCGGCGGCGGGCGCCGGGGCCGGCTTTCCCGACGTCGCCCAGGCCGCCGAGGCCAAGATCTTCGCCAGCGAATCGGCGATCGCCGTCACCAACGATGCGCTGCAGGTCTTCGGCGCCGCCGGCTATTCGCGCGACCTGCCGCTGGAGCACATGGTGCGCGACGCCCGCATGTTCACCATCGGCGGCGGCACGGCGCAGATCCTGCGCACCGTGGCCGCCGCGCGCCTTTTGGACCGCAAGCTGCCGCAGACCCGCGACGGCTATCTCAACATGCCGCACCGCCCGTAACGCACAAGGAGGAACCGATGGCCACCGCCGCGCAGCTGATCGCCAAGCGACTCGCCGAAGCGGGATGCCGGCACGTGTTCGGGGTGCCGGGCGGCGAGGTGCTGACGCTGATGGAGGCGCTGCGCGAGGAGG
>JBFGQV010000042.1:0-20398 GCA_041563955.1 Alphaproteobacteria bacterium
AGTGCTCGGGCGTCAGGCGGCGGCGGTCGGCCTGGGCGATGTAGGCGCCGCCGGCGATGCACAGCAGCGCATCGTGGGCCACGAACATATCGCGGTCGGCGAAGAACGCCTCATTGGTCGCGACCAGCGGCAGGCCGAGCGTATAGGCGAGGTCGACGAGTCCCGGCTCGACGCGCGCCTCCTCCGCCATGCCGTGGCGCTGCAGCTCGACATAAAGGCGGCCCTCGAAGATCGTGGCGAGCCGCTCGGCCAGCGCGCGGGCCGCCGCCTCCTGGCCGTCGCCGAGCAGCCGCCCGATCGCGCCGGCCGGGCCGCCGGTCAGCGCGATCAGCCCGTCATGCGCGGCCGCAAGGTCGGCCAGTGCGACTTGCGGCTGCTCGCCGCCCGGGGTCTCGAGAAACGATTTGCTGAGCAGCGCCAGAAGGTTCCGGTAACCGGCCCCGTTCTGGACCAGAAGAACCAGCGGGTCGGGAGCCAGCGCGGCGCCGCCGTGCGGGCCGGCATCCTCGCGCCGCACCGCGAGCTGCGCCCCGACGATCGGCTGCACCCCCGCCGCCGCCGCCGCCGGCGCGAATTCCATGACGCCGAACAGATTGCCGGTATCGGTCACCGCCACCGCCGGCATGCGCTCGCGCCGGCACAGCCCGACCAGCTCGGGGATCTTCAGTGCGCCTTCCGACAGCGAGTAGGCGGAATGGACGCGCAGGTGGACGAAATCGGCATGCGGCATCGCAGTCCCAAATTACCCGCGCCATCACCACCGTGCCAACGTATGAATCGCGGCCAGCCTGTGGATTTCGGGGATAACAGGATTCCTGCGGGAGTCAGACGGTCGTGTCGACCAGCTTGCCGTCGGCGATCGTGATCGCGCGGCCCATGCGGCGGGCGAGATCGGGGTTGTGAGTCGCGACCAGAGCCGACAGGCCCGTGTCGCGGACCAGTCCGAGCATCATGTCAAAGACCGAATCGGCGGTATGCACGTCGAGGTTTCCGGTCGGCTCATCGGCCAGCAGCAGCTTCGGCTCGTTGGCCAAGGCCCGGACGATGGCGACGCGCTGCTGTTCGCCGCCGGACAGCCGCGCCGGCCGGTGCGCCGCCCGGTCCTTCAGTCCCACCGATTCGAGCAGCGCCATTGCCTCGTCGCGCGCCTGGCCCCTCGATTTTCCCGCGATCATCTTGGGAATCGCCACATTCTCCAGCGCCGAGAACTCGGGCAGCAGGTGGTGGAACTGGTAGACGAAGCCGACGTCGCGGCGGCGCACACCTGTGCGTTCATCGTCCGTCATCGCCGCGCAGGAGCGGCCGCCGATCAAAACGTCGCCACCGTCCGGCCATTCCAGCAGGCCGGCGACGTGCAGCAGCGTCGACTTGCCGGCACCGGACGGCGCCACCAGCGCGACCAGTTCGCCGCGGGCGATGCGCAGCGAGGCGCCGCGCAGCACCTCGAGCGGCGGCGCGCCCGGCGTCCGATAGGTTCGGACGACGCCGTCCAGTTCCATGACCGGCGCGATCTCACTCATAGCGCAGCACCTCGACCGGATCGAGTCGCGCCGCCCGCCATGCCGGATAGGCCGAGGCGAGGAAGGTGAGGATCAGCGCCACGACGATCACGAGCACCGTCTCGGTGCTGTCGATCTTCGACGGCATCTGGGCCAGGAACCGGAGCTCCTGCGGCCACAGATTGACGTTGAAGGTGGCCTCCAGCCAAACCCGTATCGCGTCGATATTGACTGCTAACGCGATGCCGATCACGGCGCCGACCGCGGTGCCGAGCACGCCGACGCTGGCGCCGGCGGCGAAGAAGATGCGCAGCACCATGCCTTGCGTTGCGCCCATGGTGCGAAGGATGGCGATGCCCCGCGCCTTGTCCTGCACCAGCATGATCTGCCCGGAGATGATGTTGAAGGCGGCGATTATGATGATCAGGGTGAGGATGATGAACATGACGTTGCGCTCGACGATCAATGCCGCGAAGAAGCTGGAATTGACGCGCTGCCACTCGTAGGTGACGCCCGCGTCGCCGACCACCTCGGCGATCGCCGGCCGCAGCGCGAGGGCCCGGTCGGCATCGTCCAGCATGATCTCGATGTGAGACACGCTGTCGCGGTAACGGAAGAACAGCTGCGCCGCCTCCAGCGGCGCGTAGACGAAGCTGCTGTCGTAGTCGTACATCCCGACTTCGAAGATGCCGACGACCGGATAGGCCTTCATTCGCGGCACGGTGCCGAACGCCGTCACCTCGCCCTGCGGCGAGACCAGCGTGATATCGTCGCCGAGCACGACGCGCAGCTTGCTGGCGAGGCGGCTGCCGATGATGACCCCGTCGCCCTTCGCAAAATCCGCAAGTGACTTTTCCCGCAACTCCTTAGCCATCGGACCACCGGTCTCGTCGTCCGGCTGCAAACCGTCCATAAGGAGCGATCGATTGCGGAAATCCTCCGCCCGCAGTCCGCGCACCATGGCGCCGACGCCGTAGCCATGCGCCGTCAACATGACCTGGGCCTCGACCAGGGGGGTCGCCTGCACCACGCCCGGGACGCCGCGGATCCGCTCCGCCACCGCGTCGTAATCGGCGATCGGCGCCTTCTGGCCGACCACGGTGACATGGCCGTTGACGCCGAGGATGCGCGCCAGCAGGTCGTCCCGGAAGCCGTTCATGACCGACATCACCACGATCAGCGTGCCGACGCCGAGCAGGATGCTGACGAAGGAAATCGCGGCGATGACGGAGATGAACCCCTCCTGCCGGCGGGCCCGCAGGTAGCGGAAGGCAACAAGGCGCTCGAACCGGGAGAAGGCCATGGCGGTTCAGCCTGCCAGCCGCGCCAGCGCGGAGTCGGGCGACACCTCCTCGCGCGCGCCGCTGGCCCGGTTCTTCAGCTCGACGACGCCGCCGGCGAGCCCGCGCGGCCCGACGATCAGCTGCCAGGGCAGTCCGATCAGGTCCATCTCGGCGAATTTCTGCCCCGCCCGCTCCTCGCGGTCGTCATACAGCACGGCGACGCCGGCGGCGGTGAGCTTCGCATAGAGGTCGTCGCAGGCGCCGGTCGTCTTCGCGTCGCCTGCCTTCAGGTTGATCAGCCCGACATGGAACGGTGCCACCGATTCGGGCCAGACGATGCCATTGTCGTCGTGGCTCGCCTCGATGATCGCGCCGACCAGACGCGAGACGCCGATACCGTAGGAGCCCATCTCGACGGTCACCTCCTTGCCGTCGCGGTCGGCGACGACAGCCCCCAGCTTCTCGGAGTACTTGGTGCCGAAATAGAAGATGTGGCCGACCTCGATGCCGCGCGCGGTGACCAGCTTGTCGCCCAGCGCCTTTTCCGTCTCCGGATCGCGCTTCTCGTCGGTCGCCGCATACTGGCGGGTGAACTCGTCGACGATCGGCTGCAGGTCACCCTCCCAGTCGATGTCGCGGTCGGTCCAGCGCTTGTCCAGGAAGTCCTTGTGGCAGGCGATCTCGCTCTCGCCGGTGTCGGCGAGAATCAGGAACTCGTGGCTGAGGTCGCCGCCGATCGGGCCGGTGTCGGCCGCCATCGGAATCGCGGTCAGTCCCATACGCTCATAGGTGCGCAGGTAGGACAGGAACATCTTGTTGTAGGAATGACGGGCGCCGTCCTTGTCGAGATCGAAGGAATAGGCGTCCTTCATCAGGAACTCGCGGCCGCGCATGACGCCGAAGCGGGGCCGGATCTCGTCGCGGAACTTCCACTGGATGTGGTAGAGCAGCTTCGGCAGGTCGCGGTAGCTGCGCACCGAGGCGGCGAAGATCTCGGTGATCTGCTCCTCGTTGGTCGGGCCGTACAGCATGTCGCGCTCGTGGCGGTCGCGGATGCGCAGCATCTCCGGCCCATAGTCGTCGTAGCGCCCGGACTGGCGCCACAGGTCGGCCGGCTGGATGGTCGGCATCAACACTTCCTGGCAGCCGATGGCGTCCTGCTCCTCGCGCACGATCTGCTCGATCCGCTTGAGCACGCGGAAGCCCAGCGGCAGCCAGGAATAGATGCCGGCGCTCGACTGGCGGATCATGCCGGCGCGAAGCATCAGGCGGTGCGAGACGATCTGGGCCTCGGACGGCGTTTCCTTCAGGGTCGGCAGGAAATACTGGGACAGGCGCATCAAGCGGGCTCTCGAACTCGTGTCGGTGATTATGCCGATGAATCGGGCGGTTTTCGGGCAGAGGGAATGTAGGAAAAGGCCCCGCCCTTGTCCATCGGCAAGCTCCGGCGATCGGCTGTTGCCACCCTTGGCGCGCCGGACTACCGTTGTCGCGCCATCGGCCGGGCCCCGATCCCGGCGATCCAGGGGGGTATTCACTCATGCAACAACTCGAGCGGTTCTTTGAGCTGAGCGCGCACGGCACGACCGTGCGCACCGAGGTCATCGCAGGAATCACGACGTTCCTGACGATGGCCTATATCATCTTCGTCAATCCGATGATCCTGGCTGACGCCGGCATGGACCGCGACGCGGTGTTCGTGGCGACCTGCCTTGCCGCGGCGATCGGCACCGCAATCATGGCGCTGGCGGCCAACTATCCGATCGCGCTCGCCCCCGGCATGGGGCTGAACGCCTTCTTTACCTATGGCGTCGTGCTCGGCATGGGCAACAGCTGGCAGGTGGCGCTCGGCGCGGTGTTCATCTCCGGCGTGATCTTCCTCCTGCTCAGCGTGCTGCCGGTGCGCGAATGGATCATCAACGCCATCCCGAAATCGTTGAAGATGGCGATTTCGGCGGGGATCGGACTGTTCCTCGGGATCATCGCCCTGAAGAACGCCGGAATCGTGGTCGACAACCCGGCAACGCTGGTCGGGCTCGGCGACATGACGGCGCACACGACGGTGCTGGCGGTGCTCGGCTTCGTCGCCATGGTGGCGCTGGACCGCCTCAAGGTGCCGGGCGCCATCATCATCGCCATCCTCGGCGTCTCCATCGTCGGCATGATCCTCGGCGAATCGGAGTTCGGCGGCATCGTCTCGGCGCCGCCCAGCATCGCCCCGACCTTCCTGCAGATGGATATCCTCGGCGCGCTGGAGGCCAGTTTGTGGGGCGTCATCTTCGCCTTCCTGTTCGTCGACCTGTTCGATACGGCGGGCACGCTGGTGGGCGTTGCCCACCGGGCCGGGCTGCTCGATGCGCAGGGGCGTCTGCCGCGGCTGCGCAACGCGCTGCTGGCGGACAGCGTCGCCACCGTCGCCGGCGCGGCGATGGGGACCTCGACGACCACCAGCTATATCGAGAGCGCCGCCGGCATCAAGGCCGGCGGGCGCACCGGGCTGACCGCCCTGGTGACCGCAATGCTGTTCCTGCTCGGCCTGCTGTTCGCGCCGCTCGCCACCTCGATCCCGGCCTACGCCACCGCGCCCGCCCTGCTGTTCGTCGCGTGCCTGATGGCGCGCGGGCTTGCCGAGCTGGACTGGGAGGACGTCACCGAATACGTGCCGGGCGTGGTCGCCGCGGTGACCATGCCGCTGACGTTCTCGATCGCCAACGGCATCGCCTTCGGCTTCGTCGCTTACGCTGCGATCAAGCTGTTGAGCGGACGGCCGGGCGAAGCCAGCATCGCGGTCTACGTGCTGGCGGTGCTGTTCGTCCTCAAGTTCATCTTTCTGCCGGGCTGACCCCCGGTGGCGCCGGACCCCGCCCCGGACCCGCATCCGGGGCGGGTGCGGGGCGGCGTCGCAAGACCGCTGCAACGCTGCCCGATTGTTGTTCAATCCGGGTATTGCCTGTTTTCGCGGCAGGATTCTGTGGATGCTTTTGTGGACAACTGGGGCTGGCGAAGCTGCGCCGCCTCGCCTAGAGTCCGGCCGGATGACGTGACCAGGGAGTCGATGGGAACATGGCCGAGACGGATCTCTTCAACCTTCACGACATGAGCCAGGGCATCGCGCGCGAGCTGGCGCAAGGCATCACCACGCGGATCTTTCCGGGCGACCAGGCCATGCTGTCGGTGGTCCGGCTGGAGCCGAACGCCGAGGGAACGCTGCACAGCCACCCCCAGGAACAGTGGGGCGTGATGCTCGAGGGCTCGGCAACCCGCACCCAGGACGGCCGGGATTTCACGGTCAGGGCCGGCGATTTCTGGCGCACGCCCGGCGGCGTGCCGCACACGGTGAAGGCCGGGCCGGAGGGCGCCGTCATCCTCGACGTGTTCGCCCCGCCGCGCGACGAATACCGCAAGGAAGGCAAAGGATTCGGGGATGGCTGAGCGCTGCGGCCCGGCTCACGGGAGCGGCAGGCTGATCCAGCCGTTCGCGACCACGATATAGAGGATCGCCCACAAGACCGCGGTGATCCCCGTGGTCACCGCGAATTTCATGCCGATCCGCGGGTTGTCGGGCGCGCCGGGCATGTGGCCTTCGTCGGGCCGGTCCGGCTGGCGCACGCCGAACGGCAGCACCGTGAACAGCACCACGACCCAGATGATGACGAAGGCCACGAGGCCACCGACGAAGTCCATATCTAGACCTCTTCCAACTCAATAAGAGTTCCAAAGAAGTCTTTGGGATGAAGAAATAAAACGGGATTGCCATGGGCGCCTGTTCTGGGTTTGCCGTCGCCGAGGACCCGGGCGCCCTCGGCCGTCAGCCGGTCGCGCGCTGCGATGATGTCGGCGACCTCGTAGCAGACGTGGTGGATGCCGCCGGCGGGGTTGCGATCGAGGAAATTGGCGATCGGCGACTCGGTGCCCAGGGGGTGCAGCAATTCGATCTTCGTGTTCGGCAGCTCGACGAACACCACGGTGACGCCGTGCTCCGGCTGGTCGAGCGGTTGCGAGACCGCGCCGCCCAGCGTATCGCGGTAGGTCGCGGTCGCGGCGTCGAGGTCCGGCACGGCGATGGCGATATGGTTGAGGCGTCCGATCATGCTTTGCTCGCTTTCGTCTGTGCGCGGCCCATCATTAGGGGATAGCGGCAGCCTATTGCAACAGTCGCGCGGCGGTACCCCTACACCCGCACCAGATGCACGTCGATCTGCGGGCGCTTGCCGCACAGTGCGCGGACCGAGCGGCGCACCGCGAGCCGCGCCGCCTCGCGTACCTCGCCGTCATCGCGGCGGCGCGGCTTCGGCAGATCCTCGATCGCGGCGGTGACGGCGTCCTCGACCTCATGGGCGATCTCCGGCTCGACGTCGCGGTCGAAGACGCCGGCGACCGCCACCTGCGGCGTGCCCTTGACGCGCCCCTCCCGATCCACCACCACGGTAACGACCGCGGAGCCGTTCCAGGCCAGCCGGCGGCGGTCGCGCAGCGCCGCGCTCTCCATCGGGATCAACCGGGTGCCGTCGACCGCGAGCCGCCCGTGCGGCACCTCGTCGACCACGGTCGCCCGGCCCGGCGCCAGGCGCACCACATAGCCGTTGCGGGCACCCACGGGCTCCGGCACCTGGCATTCGCGGGCCAGCTCGGCATGGGCGATCAGGTGCCGCGCCTCGCCGTGCACCGGCACGGCGATCTTCGGCCGGACCCACTGATACATCTGGATCAGCTCGTCGCGCGCCGGATGGCCGGAGACGTGCACCGCCTCGTCGCGCGCGGTGACGATGTCGATGCCGAGCGAGGCGAGCTTGTTCTGCAGCCGTCCGATGGCGCGCTCGTTGCCCGGAATCTCGCGGCTCGAGAAGATCACCGTATCGCCTGCCTCGAGGCTGACCTCGGGATGGTCGTCGTCGGCGATGCGCGACAGCGCCGAGCGCGGCTCGCCCTGGCTTCCCGTGCAGATCAGCAGCACCTCGCGGCGCGGCAGGTAGCCGACGTCGCCGTCGGCGACGAACGGCGCGACATCGCCCAGATATCCGGTTTCCCGCGCGGCCTCGACGATGCGCTTGATCGAGCGCCCGACCAGGGCGACGCGCCGCCCGTTGGCCTCCGCGGCGCGGCAGATCGTCTCCAGCCGGGCGACGTTGGACGCGAAGGCGGCGACGGCGACGCGGTGCTCCAGGCGGCCGACCAGCTCGATCAGGTTTTCGCGCACCGACGCCTCCGAACCGGAGCTGCCCGGCACCAGCACGTTCGTCGAATCGCAGACCATCGCGAGGACGCCTTCCGCACCGACGCGCATCAGCGCCTGCTCGTCGGTGCTCGGGCCGACCAGCGGGTCCGGATCGAGCTTCCAGTCGCCGGTGTGCAGGACGGCGCCCGCCGGCGTGCGGATCACAACCGCGTTGGGCTCTGGAATCGAGTGGGTCAGCGTGATCAGCTCGATATCGAACGGCCCGACCTTGAAGGTGCCAGACATCGGCACCTCGGTGATCCGCGCGGCGCGCTCGAGGCCGGCCTCGGCCAGCTTGCGGCGCAGCACCGCCGCGGTGAACGGCGTTGCGTAGATCGGGCATTCCAGCTGCGGCCACAGCCAGTGCACGGCGCCGAGATGATCCTCATGGGCGTGCGTCAGGACGAGGCCCGCGAGCGCGTCCTTCCGCGCTGTGATGAAGGCCGGGTCGGGCATGATGACCTCGACGCCGGGCGTCGAATCGTCGCCGAAAGTGATCCCGCAATCGACCATCAGCCATGCGCCGGCGTAGCCGTAGAGGTTGAGGTTCATGCCGATCTCGCCGGCGCCGCCCAGCGGCAGGAAGACCAGGTCGCGCTTGCCCAGCCGGTCGATGTCGAAGCGCTCGGAGGTCATCCCGTGTTGCGCCGGTGCAGCAGCACGAGACCGTGGATCGTCAGGTCGCGGTCGATGTGGTCGAACAGCGTGGTCGCCTCGGCGAACATCGGCGCGAGGCCGCCGGTCGCCACCACCGGCATGTCGGCGACGCCCCATTCGCCGCGGATCCGCTGGATCAGGCCCTCGATCAGCCCGACATAGCCCCAGAAGATGCCCGACTGCATGGCCGGCACCGTCGCCTTGCCGATGACCTTGTCGGTCGGGCGGATTTCCACCCGCGGCAGCTGCGAGGCCGCGAGGTACAGCGCCTCCAGCGAGAGGTTGATACCGGGCGCGATCACGCCGCCGCAGTAGTTGCCATCGCCGTCGACCACGTCGAAGGTGGTGGCGGTGCCGAAATCGACCACGATCAGCGGCTTACGGTATCGGTCGTGCGCGGCGACGGCGTTGACGAGGCGGTCGGCGCCGACCTGCTCTGGCCGGTCGGTTCGCACCTCGATCCCGATGTCGATGCCCTTCTCGCCGACCACCAGCGGCTCGCACCCGAAATAGCGGTGGCACAGGCTGACCAGATGGAACAGGGCCTCCGGCACGACGCTGGCGATGATCGCGGCGTCGATGCGTCTGCGCTCGACCCCTTCCAGCTCCATCAGCTGCATCAGCCAGACCATGTATTCGTCGGCGGTCCGGCGCGGGTTGTTGGAGCAGCGCCACACGCCCTGCGACGCATCCCCGTCGTAGACGGAGAAAACGACGTTCGTGTTCCCGGAGTCTATGGCGAGCAGCATGGCAGCCTCACTGGAAGAAGACGTCGCCCGCGGTCACCGTCCGCCGGCTGCCGTCGGGCAGGTCGAGCAGCAACGCCCCGGCCGCGTCGAGACCGGCGAACCGGCCGCGCAGTGTGCTATCCGGCAGACGCACCGAGACATCGCCGCCGATCCGCGCCGCCCGCGCAAGCCAGGCGTCGCGCACCGGGGGCAGTCCGTCAGCCTGCCACCGTCCGCGCCACAGCGCAAATGACTCGAGGAAGGCGGCAAGGAGCGCGCCGATGTCGGGCGCCGGCACGCCGGCCGCGCACAGGCTGGTCGCGGGAAAGGCGGCGTCCAGCGGAAAGTGCCGGACGTTGAGCCCGCAGCCAACCACCAGCCAATCGAGGCGGCCGTCACGGCTGCCCGACGACTCGAGCAGGATTCCGGCGACCTTGCGTCCGTCCAGCAGCACGTCGTTGGGCCACTTGAAGGTGAGCGTCGCCGCCTCCGGAAGGACTTCGCCCAGCGCCCGGCCCAGCGCCAGCGCCGCAACGAAGGTGAGTTGCGCGGCCTCAGCGGGCAGGGATTCGGGGCGCAGCAGCACCGAGCAATAGAGATTGCCGTCCGGCGATTCCCAGCGGCGGCCGTGGCGACCGCGCCCCGCCGTCTGCCGCCGCGCCCAGATCACCGTGCCGTCGGGTGCGCCGGCGCGTGCCTGGCGTGCCGCCTCGTCGTTGGTTGAATCGAGCGCCTCGCACGCGACCAGCCGGTAGCCGGCCGGAAGCGTCACGTCGGGTCCCATGGAGTCAGCCCGGCACCAGCGTCGCCGCGGCCTGCGTGGCACTGTCGATCAGCGGCCCGGGATAGATGATGAAGGTGGTCACCAGCAGCGCCGTGACCAGCATGACGAGGCCGAGGGTGCGGCTCGTCGGCCGGTCGAGCGGTTCGACGGCGGTATCGAAATACATGATCTTGACGATGCGCAGGTAATAGTACGCGGCCACCACGCTGGCGAGAACGCCGAGGATGGCGAGCAGGTAGAGCCCGGCATCGATCGCCGCCATGAACACGTAGAGCTTGCCGAAGAATCCCGCGAACCACGGGATGCCGGCGAGCGAGAACATGAACGCGGTCAGCATCAGCGCCATTCGCGGATTTGTCGCCGACAGGCCGGCGAGGTCCTCGATGCCCTCGACCACGTCGCCGTGGCGCCGCATCGAGAGGATGCAGGCGAAGGCGCCGATGTTCATCACCAGATAGATCGCAAGGTAGACGAGCACGCCGCTGACGCCGTCCGGGGTGCCCGCCGCCAGGCCGATCAGCGCGTATCCGA
Source organism: Alphaproteobacteria bacterium (assembly GCA_041563955.1). Taxonomy (GTDB): domain Bacteria; phylum Pseudomonadota; class Alphaproteobacteria; order UBA8366; family JADFVY01. The sequence continues at coordinate 10,698 of JBFGQV010000042.1, forward strand.
CATGGCCAATCGAGCTGTAGGCCATGAGCCGCTTGATGTTGGTCTGCGGGATCGCGGCATAGGCGCCAAGCGCCATCGAGGCGATGGCGATGACGACGATGACCTGTCGCCACTCATCGATCAGCGGCCCGAACGGATCGAGCATGACCCGGAGGATCAGCGCAAAGCCGGCGATCTTCGGCGCAACGGAGAAGAACGCCGTGACCGGCGTCGGCGCCCCTTCGTAGACGTCCGGCGTCCACATGTGGAACGGCACCGCGGAGATCTTGAAGGCGAGCCCGGCGATGACGAAAACCAGCCCGATGATCAGCCCGATCTCGGCTTCGCCGGCACCGGCAAGCCGGTCCGCAAGGCCGGCAAACCCGGTGCTGCCGGTAAAGCCGTAGACGATCGAGATGCCGTACAGCAGCATGCCGGACGACAGCGCACCGAGCACGAAATATTTCAGCCCGGCCTCGCTGGAGCGCAGCGAGTCGCGGTGGAAGGCGGCGATCACGTAAAGGCACAGGCTCTGCAGCTCAAGGCCGAGATAGAGCGACATCAGGTTGTTGGCCGAGATCATGACCATCATGCCCAGCGTCGCGAACAGGATCAGCACCGGATACTCGAAGCGGCCAATTCCCTCATGCGCCAGGTACTCACGGCTCATCAGCACCGCCAGCAGCGAGCCGAGGATCACCAGCACCTTCATGAAGATTGCGAAACCGTCGGTGATGAACATGCCGCCGAAGGCGGTGGCTGTGCCGCTGCCGACGAACACGACGAGGCCCAGCGCCACCGCCAGGGTCGCCACCGTCAACCTGGTCACGGTGCTCTCGGCGGCGTCCGGCCGGGTGAAGGCGCCGAGTACCAGCAACACCATGCCGGCGACGGCGAGGAACATCTCCGGCACGGCCGGCGTCATGATTGGAAGTTCGGTCATCGCCGTACGCCCCCTGCCCTACCTGGCCGCCAGAACGGGCCCGTCGGCGATGCCGCCCGCCGCGGCCAGAGCCGCCTGATAATTGTCGATCAGGTTCGCGACGGACGCCTCGATTGGCCCGAGGAAGGTCATCGGGAAGATCCCCATCCACAACACCGCGAGGATGAGCGGTGCAAACACCAGAATCTCGCGGCGATCGAGGTCGAGGATCGATTTCAGCTCGTCCTTGACCAGCGCCCCGAAGATGACGCGCCGGTACAGGTACAGCATGTAGGCTGCGCCCAGGATCATGCCCGTGGCCAACAGCGCCGCCACCCAGGTATTCACCCGGTAGGTGCCGACCAGCACCAGGATTTCGCCGACGAAGCCGCTTGTGCCGGGCAGCCCCACCGAGGCCAGCATGAACAGCATGAACACCGCGGCGTATTTCGGCATACGGTGCACCAGCCCGCCATAGGTGGAGATATCGCGGCTGTGCATGCGGTCGTAGACGACGCCGACGATGAGGAACAGCGCGGCCGAGACGACTCCGTGGCTGAGCATCTGGAAGATCGCGCCGGCGACCGCCTGCTCGTTCATCGCGAAGATGCCGGCGGTCACGAACGCCATATGGGCGACCGAGGAATAGGCGATCAGCTTCTTCATGTCGGTCTGCGCCAGGGCCACCAGCGAGGTATAGATCACGGCGACGATGCTCAGCCCGTAGACCAGCGGCGTGAAGTATTCGGACGCCTCGGGCATCATCGGCACCGAGAAGCGCAGGAAGCCGTAGCCGCCCATCTTCAGCAGCACGCCGGCGAGGATCACGGAGCCCGCGGTCGGCGCCTCGACATGGGCGTCCGGCAGCCCGGTGTGGACTGGCCACATCGGCACCTTCACCGCGAACGACGCGAAGAAGGCCAGCCACATGTAGATCTGCAGGTCGCGGGCGAATTCGAACGCCATCAGGGTCGGGATGTCGGTCGTGCCGGCCTGGTAGTACATGGCGATGATGGCCAGCAGCATCAGCACCGAGCCGAGCAGCGTGTACAGGAAGAACTTGAACGCCGCGTAGACCCGCCGCGGCCCGCCCCACACGCCGATGATGATGAACATCGGCACCAGCACGCCCTCGAAGAACACGTAGAACAGCACGATGTCGAGGGCGCAGAACATGCCGATCATCATCGTCTCGAGGACGAGGAAGGCGATCATGTATTCCTTGACCCGGGTCTTGATCGCGGTCCAGCTGGCGAGGATGCACAGCGGCGTAAGGAACGCCGACAGCACGACGAAGAACAGCGAGATGCCGTCCACCCCCATGTGGTAGGCGAAGCCGCCGGCGCCGAACCATTCGCGCTGCTCGACGAACTGGAACTCGTGGGTCGCGCCGTCGAAATGGGGAAAGACCCCATAGCCCGTCCAGAGCCCCAGGGCGATGACGAGGGTCGCAAGCGACGCCAGCAGGGCACCGCCGCGCACGTTGCTGGCGACGACCTCGGGGTCCTCGTCATTGACGAACCACAGCCCCACCGCCACCACGGTGGGCAGGAAGGTCATGATCGACAGCCAGGGGATCTCGCCCATCGCCGGTTACCCCACCTGAACGTAAAGATAAGCGGTGATGAACAGCACCACGCCGATCAGCATCGCGAATGCATAGTGATAGACATAGCCGCTCTGCAGCGCGCTGGCCCTCTTCGAGACCTTCAGCGTCACATCCGCCAGCCCGTCCGGCCCGACACCGTCGATGATGGCGCCGTCGCCGGACTTCCACAGGCCGCGGCCGAGATAGAAGGCCGGCCGCACGAACAGGAAGTCGTAGATCTCGTCGAAGTACCACTTGTTGTAGGACAACAGGTAGAGCGGCCGCAGCACCCGCGCCGTGAACCCGGCGAGGGCCGGCCAGCGGAGGTACATCATCCACGCCAGCAGCAGTCCGAGTCCGGCCATCGCAAGCGGCAGGACCTTGACCCAGAACGGCACGTGGTGCGCCGCCTCGATCGAATCGTGCTGTTCGAGCACGAGGACCGAATCGCCCCAGAACGCCTCCATGCCGCCGCCGACGAAGTAGCTGTAGCCGAGCGCGCCGGCGAACAGCGAGCCGAGCACCAGGACGACCAGCGGCAGCAGCATGACCTTCGGCGACTCGTGCACATGCGCGAAGGTCTCCTCGTCGCAACGCGGCGTGCCATGGAAGGTCAGAAACATCAGGCGCGCCGAATAGAAGGCCGTCATCAGCGCGGCCAGGATGCCGGCGACGAAGGCGAACATGCCGAACCAGGTGTGTGCGCCGTACGCCGCCTCGATGATGATGTCCTTTGAATAGAAGCCGGCGAAGCCGATCGGCAGCCCGGGAATCGGCAGGCCGACGCCCATCAGGGCGAGACTGCCGGCCCACATGAACCAGTAGGTCACCGGGATCTTTTTGCGCAGGCCGCCCATGTTGCGCATGTCCTGCTCGTCGGACATGGCGTGGATCACCGAGCCGGCGCCGAGGAACAGCAGCGCCTTGAAGAAGCCGTGCGTCATCAGGTGGAAGATCGACGCCGAATAGGCCGACACGCCGGCGGCGAAGAACATGTAGCCGAGCTGCGAGCAGGTCGAATAGGCGATGACGCGCTTGATGTCGTTCTGCGTCAGCCCGATGGTGGCGGTGACGAACGCGGTGACCGCGCCGACGATGGTGACCGTCGCGAGCGCGACCTCGGAATACTCGAACAGCGGCGACAGCCGGGCGACCATGAACACGCCGGCGGTCACCATCGTTGCCGCGTGGATCAGGGCGGAGACCGGGGTCGGGCCCTCCATCGCGTCCGGCAGCCAGGTGTGCAGCAGGATCTGGGCCGACTTGCCCATGGCGCCGACGAACAGCAGGAGGCAGATCGTGGTGATCGCCGGCAGCTGCCAGCTCAGGAACTCGAGGCTGGCGCCGGCCTTTTCCGGCGCCGCCGAGAACACCTCGTCGAAGCGTACCGAATCGAACAGCACGTAGACCGCGAAGATGCCGAGCGCGAAGCCGAAATCACCGACCCGGTTGACGATGAAGGCCTTGATCGCGGCCGCGTTCGCCGAGGGCCGGTCGTACCAGAAGCCGATCAGCAGGTAGGAGCAGAGCCCGACGCCTTCCCATCCGAGGAACAGCTGGATGAAGTTGTCCGACGTCACCAGCATCAGCATGAAAAAGGTGAACAGGCTGAGATACGAGAAGAAGCGCGGGATCGACGGGTCGTGGTGCATGTAGCCCACGGAGTAGATATGCACCACCGCCGAGACCGTGGTGACCACGATCAGCATCACCGCCGTCAACTGGTCGACGCGCAGCATCCATTCGAAGTCGAAGCCGCCGACGCGGATCCAGGTGCCGAGATCGATCTGGCCGGGCACGTTGCCCATCACCGCGACGTCGAAGAAGACGATCCAGGACAGCAGCGTCGAGACGACCAGCAGCGTGCAGGTTATCACCTGCGCCCCGCGGTCCCCCAGGAAGCGGCCGAACAGGCCGGCCAGCGCGGCGCCCAGAAGCGGCAGGAATACGATCAGGGTCAGCACGGCTCAGCCCTTCATCAAGTTGATGTCCTCGACCTCGATCGAGCCGCGGTTGCGGTGGTAGACGACCAGGATGGCAAGGCCGATGGCCGCTTCCGCGGCGGCCACCGTGAGCACGAACATGGCGAAGATCTGGCCCGTCAGGTCGTCCATATGGGCCGAGAACGCCACCAGGTTGATGTTCACCGCCAGCAGCATCAGCTCGATCGACATCAGGATGACGATGACGTTCTTGCGATTCAGGAAGATGCCAAACAGGCCGAGCGTGAACAGGATCGCCGCGACCGTCAGGTAATGTCCGAGTCCGACCATGACCATTACACGCCGCTCCCCGTCGGGATCTTGACGATCTCGATCGATTCATCCGGCCGGCGCGCGTTCTGGTCGGCGACGCGCTGTCGCTTGACGCCCTTGCGCCGGCGCGCCGTCAGCACGATGGCGCCGATCATGGCGACCAGCAGCACCAGGCCGGCCGCCTGGAAGATGTAGACGTAGTCGGTGTAGATGAGGCGCCCGATGGCCTCGGTGTTGGTAAGCTCGCCGACCGCGGGTCCCGCCATCGCGCCGGCCTCGCGGAACTCCGGCGCCAGGAAGTGGCCGCCGATGACCACCGCCAGCTCGGCCAGCAGCAACAGCCCGATCATCGCGCCCACCGGCAGGTAGCGCATGAAGCCCTCGCGCAGCCGGATGAAGTCGATGTCCAGCATCATCACCACGAACAGGAACAGGACGGCGACGGCGCCGACATAGACGACGACGAGAAGCATCGCCAGGAACTCCGCGCCCATCAGCACGAACATCCCGGCCGAATTGAAGAAGGCGAGGATGAGGAACAGCACCGAGTGCACCGGATTGCGCGCCGCGATCACCATCACGCCCGAGGCGACGGCGACGAAGGCGAAGAGATAGAATGCGAGTGCTGGCAGGATCATCGATGCCCCTTCCCGGGCTTGCAGGTGTCGTCGGTTCAGCGGTACGGCGCGTCCAGTGCGATGTTCGCGGCGATCTCCGCCTCCCACCGCTCGCCGTTCTCGAGCAGCTTCTGCTTGTTGTAGAACAGCTCCTCGCGGGTCTCGGTGGCGTACTCGAAGTTCGGCCCCTCGACGATCGCGTCCACCGGGCAGGCCTCCTGGCAGAAGCCGCAGTAGATGCATTTCGTCATGTCGATGTCGTAGCGCGTGGTCCGGCGGCTGCCGTCGGCGCGCTCCTCGGCCTCGATGGTGATGGCCTGCGCCGGGCACACCGCCTCGCACAGCTTGCAGGCGATGCAACGCTCCTCGCCGTTGGGATAGCGGCGCAGCGCGTGCTCGCCGCGGAAGCGCGGGCTGAGCGGGCCTTTCTCGTAGGGGTAGTTCAGCGTCGCCTTGCGGCGGAACATGGTGCGGAACGTCAGCGCCATGCCGGACAGCAGCTCCCACAGCGCGAAGCTCCAGACAGCGCGGGTGATATGGCTCATCTCGTCTCTCCTCCCCTTCCCGTCAGTTCGCGAACTCGACGATGCCGGCGACCAGCACGACCCAGGCCAGCGACAGCGGCAGGAACACCTTCCAGCCGAGGCGCATCAGCTGGTCGTAGCGGTAGCGCGGAAAGGTGGCGCGAACCCAAAGAAAGAAAAACAGTACGAAGGCGACCTTGAGGGCGAACCAGATGATGCCGGGCACGAAGTCAAGCGCCGGGATCGGCGCATGCCAGCCACCCAGGAACAGGATCGTGGTCATGCCGGCCATCAGGATCATGTTGGCGTACTCGCCGAGGAAGAACATGGCGAACGGGAACGACGAATATTCGACGAAATAGCCGGCCACCAGCTCCGCCTCCGCCTCGGGCAGGTCGAACGGCGCGCGGTTTGTCTCGGCCAGCGTCGAGACGAAGAACACCACGCACATCGGCGCGAGGATGCCCACGACATGCCAGTTCTGGATCCCGCCGGCCTGCGCGCGCACGATGTCCGAGAGGTTCAGCGAGCCGACCAGGAACAGCACCGTGACGATGACGAACCCCATCGACACCTCGTAGGAGACCATCTGCGCGGCCGAGCGCAGGGCGCCTAGAAAGGCGTATTTCGAGTTCGACGCCCAGCCGGCCATGACGACGCCGTAAACGCCAAGCGACGAGATCGCGAACAGGTAGAGGATGCCGACGTTGATGTCGGCGAGGACCCAGCCCTCGTCGAACGGGATCACCGCCCAGGCGACCAGCGCCAGCACGAAGGTGATCATCGGCGAGATCAGGAAGATGATCGGGTTGGCGCCAGACGGAATGACCGTCTCCTTCAGGAACAGCTTGAGCCCGTCGGCGAACGGCTGCAGCAGGCCGAGCGGCCCGACCACGTTGGGGCCCTTGCGCAGCTGCATCCAGCCGATGATCTTGCGCTCCCAGTAGGTCAGGTACGCGACCGACAGCAGCACCGGCACGATGATCACGACGATGAAGACCGGAATCTTGATCCACGGCCAGACCGTATCGACAAAGACCTCAACCATCGGTACCCGTCGCCTCCCCCGTGCCCGCAAACGCCGCCGCGCATTCCGCCATCGTCGCGGAGGCGCGGCTGATCGGACAGGTCATGTAGAAGTTCGGGACCGCGGGTTCGAACGGCCCGTCGCCGAGCTTCCCGCCGGCGCCGCCGAAATCGCCCCAGGCCTCCGGCACCCGCTCGTCGAGGGTCGCGAAGGTCTTGTACGCCGCCTGCAGCTGCGCCCGCAGCTCAGCCAGCGAGTCGAACGGCAGGGTCCTGTCCAGCGCCGCGGACAGCGCCCGCACGATAGCCCAGTCCTCCTTCGCGTCGCCCGGCGGGAAGGCCGCGCGCAGCCCGCGCTGCACCCGGCCCTCGCTGTTCACATAGGTGCCGCTCTTTTCCGTGTAGGCGGCACCCGGCAGGATCACGTCGGCGCGGTGCGCGCCGGCATCGCCGTGGTGGCCCTGATAGATCACGAACGCGCTGCCGAGCCGGGCCATGTCGACCTCGTCGGCCGCGAGCAGATAGACGACCTCGATCTCGCCCTTGCCGGCGCCGTCCAGGATCGCCTCGACGGCGCGGCCCCCCGGCCCCGGCACGAAGCCGAGGTCGAGCCCGCCGACGCGCGACGCCGCCGCATGCAAAACGTTGAATCCGTTCCAGTCATCGCCGACCATGCCGGCGGTCTCGGCGACCTTGCGGGCCGCCGCCAGCACCGCCGCGCCGTCGCTGCGGGCCAGCGCCCCGGCGCCAACGATCAGCATCGGCCGCTCCGCCTTGGCCAGCGTTTTGGCGAAGGGATGCGAGCCGTCGGCGATCTCGGCCAGGGTCTGCGGCCCGGCGCCGAGATAGTCGCAGCCATAGGTCAGATCCGCCTGCGGCCCGATCAGGCCGATCGGGAACCCGCCCTGCAGCCAGCGCTTGCGGATCCGGGCATTGACCACCGGCGCCTCGGCGCGCGGGTTGGCGCCGATGAGCAGCAGCGCGTCGGCGTCCTCGATTCCCGCGAAACCGCTGTTGAACAGCCAGCCGGCCCGCGCGCCGGCGGCATCCAGCGCCGCCCCGTCCTGGCGGCAGTCGATGTTGGCCGAGCCGAGGGCGTCCATCAGGGATTTCAGGGCGAACATCGCCTCGGCGTCGCACTGGTCGCCGGCGATGGTCGCGATCTTCCCGCCGTCAAGACCTTTGAGGCGCGCCGCGATCGCCGCGAAGGCCTGGTCCCAGTCCGCCGCCGCCAGCTTGCCGTCGGCGCCGCGCACATAGGGGCGGTCAAGCCGCTGGCGCCGCAGTCCGTCGCAGGCATAGCGGGTCTTGTCCGAGATCCACTCCTCGTTTACGTCCTCGTTCAGCCGCGGCAGGATCCGCATCACCTCGTTGCCGCGCGTATCGACACGGATGTTGCTGCCGACCGCATCCATGACGTCGATCGATTCGGTCTTGGTGAGCTCCCACGGCCGGGCATGGAAGGCGTACGGCTTGGACGTCAGCGCGCCGACCGGGCACAGATCGATGACGTTGCCGGACAGCTCCGAGGCCAGTGTTTTCTCCAGATAGGTCGTGATCTCGGCGCTTTCGCCGCGCCCGAGCAGGCCGAGGTCCTCGACACCGGCGACCTCGGTGGCGAAGCGGACGCAGCGCGTGCAGTGGATGCAGCGGGTCATGATCGTCTTGATCAGCGGGCCCATGTACTTGTCGCGCACCGCGCGCTTATTCTCGTGATAGCGGCTGCTGTCCGAGCCGTAGGCCATCGCCTGGTCCTGCAGGTCGCATTCGCCGCCCTGGTCGCAGATCGGGCAATCGAGCGGATGGTTGATCAGCAGGAACTCCATCACGCCCTGGCGGGCCCGGCGCACGGTCTCCGTGTTGGTGTGGATCACCATGCCGTCGGCGACCGGCATGGCGCAGGACGCGATCGGCTTCGGCGAGCGTTCCATCTCCACCAGGCACATGCGGCAGTTGCCAGCGACGGACAGCCGCTCGTGGTAGCAGAAGCGTGGGATCTCGATGCCGATCGACTCGCAGGCCTGGAGCACGCTGGTGCCGGCCTCGATCTCGACCTCTTTGCCGTCGATGGTAAGTTTCGGCATCGCCCGTTCCTATTCCGCTGCGACAGCCGGGCCGGACACCCGCCTGTCCACGATGCGCCGTTCCAGCTCCGGCCGGAAATGCCGGATCAGGCCCTGGATCGGCCACGCCGCCGCGTCCCCCAGGGCGCAGATCGTGTGCCCCTCGACCTGGCGCGTCACCTCGTCCAGCATGTCGATCTCCTCGATGCTGGCGGCGCCCTCGCACAGCCGCTCCATCACCCGCCACATCCAGCCGGTCCCTTCCCGGCACGGGGTGCACTGCCCACAGCTCTCATGCTTGTAGAACTGCGCCAGCCGGGTGATCGCGCGGACGATGTCGGTCGACTTATCCATGACGATGACGGCTGCCGTCCCGAGCCCGCTCTGTGCGTCCTTCAGGGAATCGAAATCCATCAGGATGTCGTTGCAGATCGTGTTCGGCAGACAGGCCACCGAGGAGCCGCCGGGGATGATCGCCAACAGGTTGTCCCAGCCGCCGCGCACGCCGCCGGCGTGTCGCTCGATCAGCTCCTTCAGCGGGATCGACATCTCCTCCTCGACGTTGCAGGGCTTGTTCACGTGGCCGGAGATGCAGAACAGCTTGGTGCCGGTGTTGTTCTCGCGGCCCAGCCCGGCGAACCAGGAGGCGCCGCGCCGCATGATGTCGGGCACAACGGCGATGCTCTCGACGTTGTTGACCGTGCTGGGGCAGCCATAGAGCCCGGCG
>JBFGQV010000043.1:0-20199 GCA_041563955.1 Alphaproteobacteria bacterium
AGCGATACAACCGGGAAACGCTGGAGATAACGTTCAAAAACAAATCGATCGCCGATGTTCTCGATATGACGGTCGAAGAGGCGGCCGAGTTCTTCAAGGCGGTTCCGGCGATCCGCGACAAGCTGCAGACGCTCGACCGCGTCGGGCTCGGCTATATCCATGTCGGCCAACAGGCGACAACACTGTCCGGCGGCGAGGCGCAGCGGGTGAAACTGGCGAAGGAATTGTCGCGGCGGGCGACCGGACGAACCCTGTACATCCTCGACGAACCGACGACCGGGCTGCATTTCGCGGATGTGGAGAAGCTGCTGGAGGTGCTGCATGCCCTCGTCGACCAGGGCAACACCGTCGTCGTGATCGAGCACAACATGGAGGTGGTGAAGACCGCCGACCATATCGTCGATCTCGGCCCAGAAGGCGGCAATGGTGGCGGCCGCATCGTAGCGCAGGGCTCGCCGGAAGACGTCGTCCGCGTGCCGGAAAGCTATACCGGCCGGTTCCTCGCACCCTATCTGGAGCGGAGCGCACCGAGGAAGCGGGCGTGACGGCGGTGGCCGGCGACGACATCGCGATACCGGCGGAGACCGCGGCCAGTCTTCAGGATGTGGAGGACTGGGTGCTCGCCGAAGGCAAGGCGATGCGGCTCGCGCAGCTGATCGCGGGGTTCTGCTGCCGCCTGACCGAGGCGGGTGTCCCGATTCTGCGTTGCACGGTCCATATCAGGCAATTGCACCCGCAGTACTATTCGCGCGCATTCACGTGGCTGCGCGGCGAGGCGGCGGCCAGCGAGACACCGCGCGAGCATGGCATCGAAAAGACCGCGGCCTACCTCGACAGCCCCCTGTTCATCGTTTACGAGCGCGGCGAGGATGTCCGCCGGCGCCTTCACGAGCCCGCGACTCCGCGCGATTTCCCGATCCTCGCCGACCTCGACGAGATGGGTGCCACCGATTACGTCGCAATCGGCCTGCCGTTCCGGCGCGGCGTCGGCCAGGCCGTCACGTTGGCGACCGACCAGCCGGGCGGCTTCAGCGACGCGAACCTGGCCCTGGTCCGGGCGGCTCTGCCCGCCTTCTCCGCAGTCACGGAGCTGATCAATCTGGAGCGGATGTCGCAGGTTGTGCTGCAGACCTATCTCGGTCCGTCGACCGGCCAGCGGGTCGTCGAGGGCCGCATCCGGCGCGGCGATGTCAGCCGGATCCGGGCGGTTCTGATGTTCAGCGACCTGCGCGATTTCACAAGGTTGTCCGAGTCCCTGCCCGGCACGACGGTCATCGATCTGCTGAACGCCTATTTCGAGACGATCGCGGAGCCTTTGACCGAAGCAGGCGGCGAGATCCTGAAGTTCGTCGGCGACGGCATGCTGGCGATCCTGCCGGTCGAAGGTGACGACGAGGCAGGTTTGCGCAGCGCCTGCGATACGGCGCTGACGGCCGCGATAACAGCGAATACCGCCCTGTCCGAGTTGAACGCCGGGCGCAGCGAACCGCTGGCGTCGGGCATGGCACTGCATGTCGGTGACGTGCTGTACGGCAATATCGGCACGAAGGATCGCCTCGATTTCACGGTCATCGGCCCGGCGGTCAATCTGGTCAGCCGCATCGAGCACGTGTGCCGCGAGGCTGAGCTTCCCGTCGCCCTTTCCGCAGCCTTCGCCGAAGCGGTGTCGGCGCCCGTGCGCAGCCTCGGCCGGTTCGACCTGCAGGGTATCGCCGAACCCCAGGAGATCTTTGCCCCGGCCTGACCAAACCCGACCGTCGCCGCCGCAGAGCAAGCCTTTCGGTCATCTATGAATGCAGGACGACCTGGCGCCAAGGCGCCAGCCGGCAGCGGTCCGACCGGCCGGTGCAGACCTAACGGCCGGACGGTTTCCGCATCCGGGCCGCGGTCTCCAGGGCCCGGGTGATATCGCCACTCCGGGCCAGGGCGACGGCGGCGAAGAACTGACCGACGGCCTGGTCGTCGCTCGGCTCCGGGAACCGGTCCGCGTTGGCGAGCGCATGTCGCGCCGCCGCGCCGGCACCGGCTCTGTTGCCCCGGGCTCTCTGCAGTTCGGCAAGGCTGGCATAGGCCGCCGTCAGCAGCGACAGCTCGTTTCCGGAGATGTGCATCGCGGCCACCGCAAGATCGCCTTCCGCCTGCCTGGCGTTGCCCAGCTGCACGTGCACCATGGCCGCGAGGACCAGATCCTCGTCATCCGCCTCCGACGGATGCGCTGCGAGCTCGGCAACCACGGGCTGACCCCTGATGGCGCTGCGGGCGACCTGCAGGTAAATCAACGCCTCCGCGCCGGGGCCGACCGGCCCGGTCGCCAATTCGGCGACCTCGCGCTCGGCGTCATCCAGCATTTCGATGGCACCCGCAACATCGCCGATCCGGGCCCGGTTGAGAGCGATGGAGCGGACGGCCCGCAGGCGGTCGCTGAAGGCGTCGATCTCGCCGACGACGTCCAAAGCCGCGGCGAAGGACTGCCGCGCGCCGTCGCGGTTGCCGGTCCGCGCCTGGGCGACCGCGATCCGCGTCAGCAGGATCGACTTCATCGGCACTTCGCCGTGGAACACGACGTCGTCGAAGGCAGCGATCGGGTCGATGGCCAGGCCCCGGACGATGCGGCCGAACAGCCACGCCTCATTATCCGTTCGCGCCGCATCGTCGCCGATCGTGTCGGCCGTTGCCCGCGCTCCGGCAGTATCGCCGGCCTCCAGCTGAGCCTCGGCGATCAGGGCCAGCAGTCCGTCCCGCTCTTCCCTGCCGCTCACACCCGCCGCGCGCCGCCGCGCGCCGGCGGGATCGCCGGTAACGGCCTGGGCCCAGGCCGCATAGACCGTCATCTCGTCCCTGCTGTTTTCGTCCTCGCTGCCTGCGGCGGTCTCCAGCGCACGCGAAGCGGCCTGTCGCGCCCGCGTTGGATGGCCGGAGTCCATCAGGGCGATGGCCAGCGCCACGTAGCCGAACGCAAGGCCGTCGTCCTTGTCGATGCGTTCGATTATCGACTCCGCGCCGTCGATGTCACCGGCGCGCAGCTGGGCGATGGCGGCGGCCGGGATACCGAACACCCGCTCATCCGCGGTGTCGGCATCGGCAATGGCGGCGACGGCGCGCGCCGCCGTGTCGCGGGCGCCGGCCGGATCGCCGGACGCCATCTGGACGCGCGCGATCTCGCTGTAGGCGGCAGCTCGGAACGTCTCGACGGGAAACGTACAGCCGCCGGCCAGGATACCCGCAGACAGGCATAGGCAAATTCGTCGGATCATTGCCCTAATCCCTTATGCATGCCGGCCTTGGAGTGGCCTTTCCCACCATAATGGCGGCACCACTGCGCGACCGGCAACAGTATTCGCGTCTCCATCCGAAACCGCCCTTATCCGGCGCTTGCGTCGTGCGCCGCGACCCTTCCTGCGGCGATGCGCGCCACCACTTTGCGGACCAGCGGCCGCATGACGAATTCGGGGAGCCGGTTCTCCCGCGCCGCCAGTTTGACGGCGAGATCCTCCAGCTCCCGCAGGTCCGTTACGTCGGCCGTGCCCTCCGCACGGAGCCGCTCGGCGATGCGCTCCAGCAATCCTTGGGCGGCCCGGATCCTCCAGATCAGCACCAGCGTGCCGAACAGCGGCCAGAAGCTGAAGATCCAGGCGGCCGGCAGCACGATCATCAGGGCCCAGTCCTCGCGCGGCGCGCCGGCGTTGAACCCGGAGAGCGACCAGTACAGAAGGCCGACAGCGCCGAACAGGTAGACGGCGAATGCATACACGGTGTGGCGCACCACCAGTCGATCCTCCACGGTTTGCCGCGCGATCCTAGCCGAACAGGGTTAACGATCCGTGACCGCCTGGCGCCATGGCGCCACAGCGAGTGGCGGCGGTGATCGCATTGACCCGGCGGACCCCCGCTTCTATCTGTTGCACATGTCGCAATCGCTCAGAGCCGTCCACGTCATCGGCGGCGGGCTCGCCGGGTCCGAGGCCGCCTGGCAGCTGGCCCGCGCCGGCGTGCCCGCGGTGCTGCACGAGATGCGCCCGAAGCGCGGGACGGACGCGCATGTCACCGACGGCCTCGCCGAGCTGGTATGCTCGAACTCCTTCCGCTCGGACGACGCGGAGCACAACGCGGTCGGCCTGCTGCACGAGGAGATGCGGCGCTGCGACTCGCTCATCATGGCATGCGGCGACCGCACGCGGGTGCCCGCGGGCGGGGCGCTCGCCGTCGATCGCGAGGCGTTCAGCGCAGCCGTGACCGCGGCGCTGGGGGCCGAGCCCCTGATCGAGATCCGCCGTGAGGAGGTCGCTGGCCTGCCGCCGGAAGGCTGGGACTCGGTGATCGTCGCGACAGGCCCGCTCACCTCCCCTGCCCTGTCGGCCGCCGTGCTCGAGCTCTCGGGCGAGGAGTCGCTCGCCTTCTTCGATGCGATCGCGCCAATCGTGCACCGCGACAGCATCGACTTCGGCAAGGCCTGGTTCCAGTCGCGCTACGATAAGGGCGACGGCAAGGATTACATCAACTGCCCGCTGGACGCGGCGCAATACGAGGCCTTCATCGACGCGCTGCTGGCCGGCGAGAAGACCGAATTCAAGGACTGGGAGAAGGACACGCCGTATTTCGAGGGCTGCCTGCCGATCGAGGTGATGGCCGCGCGCGGACGCGAGACGCTGCGCTTCGGGCCGATGAAGCCGGTCGGGCTGACCGACCCGCGCGGCGGCGGGCGGCCCCATGCGGTGGTCCAGCTGCGCCAGGACAACACGCTGGGCACGCTCTACAACATCGTCGGTTTCCAGACCAAGCTGAAATACGGCGAGCAGACGCGCATCTTCCGCATGATTCCGGGGCTGGAGCGGGCCGAGTTCGCACGCCTCGGCGGCATCCATCGCAACACCTTCCTGAACAGCCCGCGCCTCCTGGACGAGACGATGCGGCTGAAGGCGGCGCCGCGGCTGCGCTTCGCCGGGCAGATCACCGGCGTCGAGGGCTATGTCGAGTCGGCCGCCATGGGCCTCGTCGCCGGCCGGTTCGCGGCGGCCGAGCGTCGCGGCGGCGCGGTCGTACCACCGCCGCCGACCACCGCGCTCGGGGCATTGCTGGCGCATATCACCGGCGGCGCCGCAGCCGAGACCTTCCAGCCGATGAACGTCAATTTCGGGCTGTTCCCGGCCATTGAGCCGCAGGCAGGCAAGCGCCGGATCAAGGGCCGAGATCGCAAGAAGGCGATGAGCGAGCGGGCGCTCGCCGATCTGGAGGCCTGGCGCGGTGCCACCCGCGCTGCCGCCGAATAGCCTGGCTCAGCCGTGCTCCCAGTCGTCGGGGGCGAGATCGGGGTAATCGGTGAAGATCGGCTGCATTACGTCCTGCCTCAGGTAGCCCAGCACGAATTCGATGGTGGCGATATAGGTCTTGTGCTCCTCCTCATCGCCACTGTCGCGGATGAGGTCGGCCGCGGTTTTGAGCTGCGTGCCGATGTCCTGCATCAGCCCAGCGAGTTTTTCCGACGCATCCCGTTCCATCATGAGCACGTTCCTTCAAGAGCCCAGCGCGGTCTCTGCCGCCCCCGCATAGTGCGCCCCCTCGCGTTAACGAATTGCTTATCTCGGTGTGCAACGGCCGAGCTGGCAAGTCGGGCCGGAAGCCTCAGTGACGGCCGGTCACGGCGTGCAGCATGAGACGCCAGGAGCGCAATGGCAACGGCGCCGCGTTGCGGGCATCGAACGGATCATGGCCCAGCCGCGCAAACCGCGCGAGGTAGGCGCGGGCCAGCGTACCGGGCAGCAGCGCGGGCAGGCCGGCACCGATCCGGCGCGGCATGACCCTCTGGGATTCAGTAAGCTGGTTCAATGCAACTGCACAGATTTCTTCAACTGCTTTGCAGATAGCGACTGATGGTTTCAGCTCGCGCAGTGCACGCTCCTCGACACCATGACGGGCCATGACCTCGCGCGGCAGGGCGCAGCGGCCCTGCCGGAGCTGGTGGGGCAATGCGCGCATCAGCCCGGTCAGCGCCCAGGCGGTGCCGACCAGAGAGCCGGCCTTCTGCGTCGACTCGCCGGTGCCCCCTAGAACATGCAGCGCCAGCCGCGTCAGCCCGCCCGAGCTGGCCTCGGCATAGGCGATGAGCCGGTCCAGCGTCTCGTAGGGCCCGTCCAAGAAATCCTGCTCCCGGGAGTCGAGCAGGCGGTCGAACAGCGGGGGCGGCAGATCGTGGGCGTCGATCGCCGCCGCCAGCGGCCCGACCACCTGATGGCGGCGCGGCCGGCCCGCGTAGCACTCGGCGATGGCGTCGCGCCACCACTGCAGACGAATCCGCCCGAGCATCGGTTCCGATACCGCCTCGCGGCTGCGCGCAACCTCGACATTAAAGGCATACAGGGCGAACAGGTCCTGGCGCCGCGGCGCCGGCGCAAACAGTGCGGTCAGATAGCGGTCGGAATCGTCGCGGCGGACGAGGTCCGCGCAATAGGACGGGCCCGACACCGGTCCCTTACAGGGCGATCAGCGCCGCCGCGACCCGGCGCCCTTCGGCAAGCAGCACGTTGAAGGTGCGGCAGGCGGCACCGGTATCCATGGGATCCAAGGCGATGCCATGGCCGCGCAGTTCTTCGCGCACGGCCTGCGGCGGCAGAAACATGCGCTCGCCGCAGCCCAGCAGCAGGATATCGACGGCCTCGCCGGGCGCCGTCAGCTGGCCGAAATCGGCAATCGTCAGCGCCTCGGCCGACACCACGTTCCACGCTATCGTGCGCTCGGGAAACACCAGCACCGATCCCCGGTGCACGACTCCGGCAATGCGAAACATGCCCACGCCGTAGCTGTGGATGACCTGGCTGCCCTGCGGCACCATCGGTGTGATGTCCATCGGCGCCTCCCGCCGCCGCCGATCAGCCTTTGGCTTCGGCCCCCGCGGTCTCGACCGCCTCGTCGGCAGTGCCGCGATAGATCTTGAGATACAGCAGCAACGGCACGGCGAGCGCGATCGACGAGTAGGTTCCGACCACGACGCCCCAGATCAGCGCCACGCTGAATCCGCGGATCACCTCGCCGCCGAGAATATAGAGTGAGGCCAGCGCCAGCAACGTCGTCAGGCTGGTCATCACGGTCCGCGACAGGGTGCCGTTGACCGAAAGGTTGAACAGGTCCGGCAACACCATTCTCTTGTATTTCCGCAGATTCTCGCGCACCCGGTCGAACACGACGACGGTGTCGTTGATCGAATAGCCGGCGATGGTCAGGATCGCGGCGACCGTCGCCAGGTTGAACTCCAGCTGCAACAGCGAGAACAAGCCGATGGTGGTGATCACGTCGTGCAGCAGCGCGATGACGGCGGCGATCCCGAACTGCCATTCGAAGCGGAACCAGATATAGATCAGGATCGCGCAGATCGCCGCAAGTACGGCGATGATCGCCGCCTCCTGCAGCTCCTCGCCGACCGTCGGCCCGACGGTCTCGGTGCGCCGGTATTCCTCCACAGTTTCGCCGAGCGCGTCTTTGACCGCCGTAACCGCCGCCTGCTGCGCCTCGTCGCCACCCGGCTGGCGCTGGATGCGGATCAGCACCACGTCCGGTGCCCCGAACTCCTGCAGGCTGACATCGCCCAAGCCGAGCTGACCCAGCGTCGAGCGCATCGTACCGACATCGGCCGGATCGTCCTTGGTCTTGACCTCGATCAGGATGCCGCCGAGGAAGTCGATGCCCAGGTTCAACCCCTGGGCAGCGAACAGACCGGCCGAGGCAAGCACCAACACGGCAGAGAAGGCGAAGGCGAACAGCCGTCTGCCCATGAAATCGATGGAGGTGTCCGCCGGGATGATCCTCAGTTTCTTCACTTTGTCCGCCCTCCCGTCAGATCGGCAACGCCGCCGGCCGCCGCTGCCGCAGCCAGGTCGCCACCATCAGGCGCGTCACCATGATCGCGGTGAACATCGACGTGACGATGCCGATCATCAGCGTGACCGCGAATCCCTTGACCGGGCCGGAGCCGAACATGAACAGGAGCGAGGCCGCGATCAGCGTGGTCAGATTGGCGTCGATGATGGTTGTCAAGGCCCGCTTGTAGCCGGCATCGACCGCGTTCAGCGGCGAACGGCCGGCTCGCACCTCCTCGCGGATCCGCTCGAAGATCAGCACGTTGGCGTCGACCGCCATGCCGATGGTCAGGACGATGCCGGCGATGCCCGGCAGGGTGAGCGTAGCCTGCAGTGCCGACAAGGCGGCGAGGATCAGCACGATGTTGAAGGCCAACGCGATATCCGCCAGAACCCCGAACAGCCCGTAGGCGACGACCATGAAGACGATGACCGCGATCAGCCCGACGACGCTGGCGATCTTGCCGGCCTCGATTGAGTCGCGCCCGAGGCCCGGCCCGACGGTCCGCTCCTCGATGATCACCAGATCCGCCGGCAGGGCGCCGGCGCGTAACAACAACGCAAGGTCGCCGGCCGACTGGGTCGTGAAATTGCCGGTGATGATGCCGGCGCCGCCGAGGATCGCGGTGCGGATCCTGGGCGCGCTGATCACCTTGCCGTCGAGCACGATGGCGAACAGCCGCCCGACATTGTCCTGCGTTGCCTTGCCGAATTTCTGTCCGCCGACGGCATCGAAGCGGAAGCTGACCGCCGGCATATTGTTCTCATCGAAGCTGGGTTGCGCATCGACCAGATTGCCGCCGCTGACGATGACCCGCCGTTCCAGGAGATAATCGCGCTGGAAATCGTCATCGCTGGGGACAATCTCGTAGCCCGGCGGCACGCCGCGCTGGCGTGCTTCCTCGACCGACATCTTGTCGCTGACGAAGCGGAAAGTCAGCTTTGCCGTCTTCTGGATCATTGTCTTGATGCGTTCCGGGTCCTCGACGCCGGGCAACTGCACCAGGATGCGGTCGGCGCCCTGGCGCTGGATCAACGGCTCGCGCGTGCCGGTCTGGTCGATGCGGCGGCGGACGACTTCGATCGACTGCTCGATGACGCGCCGCTGGATCTCGATGACGGCCTGCTCGGTGAAGCGCAGCCGGAACGTCCCGTCCTCGCCGGCCTCTACGACCATGTCGGGATCGACGCTGCGCATCAGCGATTCGACCTCGGCCAGGCGCTCCAGCTGGAGGATCTTGAAGACGATGTCATTTCCCTGGATGTGCGGCGCCGGGCGATAGCGGACGCGGGCCTCCAGCAGCGCCGTGCGCACCGCATCGATATTGGCGTCCAGCCGTTCCGTCACCACGCCTTCCGCCTTGACGTCCAGAAGAAGGTAGGCCCCGCCCTGCAGATCGAGTCCGAGGCTCACCTGTTTTCCGGGGCCGCCCTCCGGCATCCAGGACTGGATCCATTCCGCCGTTTCCTTCGCCATGAAGTTGGGCGCGGAATACAGGATACCGAGGCCACATACGACCAGAACGAGCACCTTTCTCCAGGTCGGGAACTGCAGCATGGCCGTATGCCCTCCCGCCGGCTATTTGCGGCCCGACTCGGCCGCCGGGACGCCCTTGGCGTGGATATCCATCAGCGTGTGCTTCTTCACCCGCACCCGGATGCCCTCGGCGATCTCCACGATGATCTCGTCGCTGCCGTCCTCGACCCTGACGACCGTGCCGACGATGCCGCCGCCGGTGGTGACGCGATCGCCGCGGCGCACCGCGCCGATCGCCTCGCGGTGCTGTTTGTGCTTCTTTTGCTGCGGACGGATGATCAGGAAATAGAACACCGCAAAGATGAGGATGATCGGCATCAGCGAGACGAAGAAATCGCCGCCGCCCTCCGCGCCCTGTGCCCAGGCGGTCGAAATAAACATGCAAAACTCCCTCTTAAATGCGTCACCGGCAGTGGTCGGCGCGGTCTGCTGCCAAGGCCCCAACCCGCGGACCGCCGGACTATAACGGCCTGCGCGTCGAATGCAAACGGGACTCAACACCGCCGGCGCACATATATTTGACCGGCCGCCACCTTGTGCTATGCATCCGCCGCCACACTGCACATAGGCATGGCGGCACGGCATCGCAACAGCGCACGGAAGGGCGCAACGATGGAGGACAACGAGACGCTGCGCAGGATCGCCGACGCGCTGGAGCGCCTGGCCCCGCCGAGCCACGCGGCGGCCGATCTGGGCCGGGCCGATGCCTTCGTGTGGCGGGCCGACAATGACAGCCTCGAGCCCGTTGCCACCGTGAACCGGGTGGCGCTCGGCCTGCTCAAGGGAATCGATCATCAGGCGGATCAGCTGTTGGACAACACGCGACGCTTCGCCGACGGGCTGCCGGCGAACAACGCGCTGCTCTGGGGGGCGCGGGGCAGCGGCAAGAGCTCGCTGGTCAAGGCGGTGCACGCCGAGGTCAACCGGACCGCGACGGACAGGCTGGTGCTGGTCGAGATTCACCGCGAGGACATCGCGTCGCTGCCGCGCCTGCTGACGCTGCTGCGCAGCACAGAGCGCCGCTGCATCCTGTTCTGCGACGACCTGTCCTTCGACGACAGCGGGGACACCAGCTACAAGTCGCTCAAGGCGGTCCTCGAGGGAGGTATCGAGGGCCGGCCGCCAAATGTCATCTTCTATGCGACCTCGAACCGGCGCCATCTGATGCCGCGCGACATGATCGAGAACGAGCGTTCGACCGCCATCAATCCATCGGAGGCGACCGAGGAGAAGGTGTCGCTGTCAGACCGGTTTGGCCTGTGGCTCGGCTTCCACAACTGCAACCAGGACACATTCTTTGCGATGATCGCAGGCTATGTCGATCATTACAAGCTCAAGGTCAGCGAGGAGGAATGGCGGGCCGCAGCGGTGGAATGGTCGGTGACGCGCGGCGCGCGCTCCGGCCGCGTGGCCTGGCAGTTCATTCAGGACCTGGCCGGCCGTCTCGGCCAGCACCTCGTCGAAAAGGACTGAGCCCGGCACCGCTCTCGGCGACGGCCCGGGGCCCTACCCGCGCACCGATTTCTTGGGCAGATACTCGAGCGGATTCACGGCTTTGCGGCCCTTGCGGATCTCGAAATGAAGTTGCGGCTTGCCGACGCTGCCGCTGCTGCCGACGCGGGCGATCGCGTCGCCCTTCTTCACCTTCTGGCCGCGCTGGACGAGAAGCGCGTCGTTATGCGCATACGCCGTCATGAAGCCGTCCGCATGCTTGATCAGCAGCAGATTGCCGAAGCCGCGCAGCTCGTTGCCGGCATAGGCGACGACCCCGCTTTCCGCGGCGACAACCGTGGTGCCCCGCCGCGCCCCGATATTGATGCCGTCGTTGTGCCGACCGCCGGGCTGGGCACCGAAGCCCGAGAGCATCTCCCCCTCGACCGGCCACCGGAACAGCCGGCCCGTGCGCGGCGGCGGGCTCGGCAGAACCGCGACCTGGCTGGGCGTCGCCTGGCGAGAGGCAGGCCTCGGCGCGGCTGCCGGCGTCGCCGGCAGCGACGTTTGCACAGGAGTCGCAACATGGCCGCTCCCGGTGGGGACCGCCAGTTCCTGCCCGACGACTATCGTGTAGGGCGGCTGGATCGCGTTCACCCGCATCAGCTCGCTCATCGGCACCTGGTACTGGCGCGAGATGCTATACACCGTATCGCCCCGCGCGACGCGATGGGTCCGCCGGGTTGGCAGACGCAACGTGTCACCGACCTTGAGCAAGTACGGCGGCTGCAACCGGTTGGCTTCGATGATCGAGCGCACCGGCACACCGTAGAGGCGGGAAATCGAGTAGACCGTGTTGCCGCGCACGACCGTGTGGACACCGTTCGCCGGAATCGGGATCTGCCGGGCTCCCGGCGGCGGCACCGGGACAAACCCGCCGCCCCGACTCTGTGTCCCGGCCGCGGCAGACCGCGGCTGCGACTCGCTCTCGTCATACCATCGCGCACATCCGGCCAGGGCCAGTGCGAGCACGACAAGGACGAGGAGCTGCAGGGGCGACGCGATTCGAAGCCAGGTCATGGCGAAACTATATCATCCAGCCATCGCTTCGTCAGTCCGGCCGGAGATCAACGGCACGAACTTGACCGGACCGAGGTCCTCGATATTGAGGCCCGATTGGTCGCGCCGCACGCGGACGATGCGCTGGCTGGCGGCATCGTCGCCGATCGGTACCACCATGATTCCGCCGACGGCCAGCTGTGTCGACAGTTTCGGCGGAACGTCGATGGCCGCGGCGGTGACCAGGATGCGCTCGAACGGGGCCTGTTCGGGCCAGCCGAGCGCACCGTCGCCCGGACGCGTGGTGATGTTGCGCCGCCGCAGCGCGGCCAGACGCGATTCGGCCTGCTGCAGCAGTTCGCGGTGCCGTTCGATCGTGTATACGCGGCGGCACAGATGCGACAGCACGGCGGTCTGATAGCCCGATCCGGTGCCGATTTCCAGGACCCGCAGCCGGTCATCGAGCTGCAGCGCCTCGGTCATTCGCGCCACCACAGCCGGTTGGCTGATGGTCTGCCCGCAGTCGATCGGCAACGCCACGTTTTCCCAGGCCTGGTGGGCGAAGGCGGGCGGCACGAACATTTCCCTCGGAACGCGTTCGATCGCGTTGAGGACGCGGAGGTCGGCAATGCCGCAATGGCGGAGTTCGAGAATCAGGCGTACCCGGCCGTCCGCGTCGCTCACTCGAAAGCCTCCCTCAGCTTCTGCAGGGTTTCGTCGTGTGTCAGGTCGACGTGCAGCGGCGTCACGCTGACGGCCCCGTCGTCGATCGCATGATAATCGGTATCGTCTTGCCGCAAAAGCTCGCCGACCTGCTGCGGGCCGATCCAGTAGTAGTCGTTGCCGCGCGGATCCGTAAGGCTGACGAGGTTGTAGTTGGACTCGCGGCGGCCCTGCGCGACGATCCGGATCCCGGTCATCTCGTCGGCGAGGCGGTTGGGGAAATTGACGTTCATGAAGACGTCCTTGGGCCAGGCGACTCGGGTCAGCATGCGCAGGATATCGGGGGCATGGCGTTCCGCGGTGCCCCAGTGCACCGGCTGCTCCAGGGTCCCGGTCACCTGGCTGAAGGCAATGGCGGGAACGCCCAGCAGCGTTGCCTCCATCGCCGCCGCCACCGTCCCCGAATAGGTGATGTCCTCGCCCAGATTGCCGCCACGATTGACGCCGGACAGCACGAGATCGGGCTTGCGGCCGTCCATGATATGGGCGATCGCGAACAGGACGCAGTCGGTGGGGCTGCCGTTGACCGCATGGCGCCGGCCCGACAGATGCCGGTGCCGCAACGGCCGCGACAGTGTGAGCGAATGGCCCGCCCCGCTCTGCTCCGTTTCCGGCGCGACGACCCAGACATTCTGCGAGAACTCCAGCGCCACCCGCTCGAGCACGCGCAGGCCCGGCGCATTGATCCCGTCATCGTTGGTGATCAGGATGCGTGCGGCGGACAGGTCGAGCGGCGGTTCGAACATGGCGGTCCGTCAGCCGGCGGCGATCCGCTCCAGGCCGCCCATATAAGGGCGTAGCGCGTCTGGCACCATGATCGAACCGTCCTCGCTCTGGTAGTTCTCCATCACCGCGATCATGGCTCTGCCGACGGCGACGCCGGAGCCGTTCAGCGTGTGCACGAAGCGGGTGCCCTTCTCGCCCGGGGTGCGGAATCGGCCGCCCATGCGGCGCGCCTGGAAGTCCCAGCAGTTGGAACAGCTGGAAATCTCTCGGTAGCGGCCCTGTCCCGGCAGCCAGACCTCGATGTCATAGGTCTTGCGCGCCCCGAATCCCATGTCCCCGGTGCACAGCGTCACCACCCGGTACGGCAGGCCGAGCCGCTTGAGGACCTCCTCGGCGCAGCCGGTCATGCGTTCCAACTCGGCATCCGACTCGTCGGGATGCACGATGCTGACCAGCTCCACCTTGCTGAACTGATGCTGACGGATCATGCCGCGGGTGTCCTTGCCGGCGGCGCCGGCTTCGGAGCGAAAGCACGGCGTCCACGCGGTTACCCGGATCGGGAAATCCTCGGCATCGAGGATCTCGTCCGCAACCAGGTTGGTCAGCGGCACCTCGGCCGTCGGAATCAGCCAGTAGCCGTCGTCGGTGTGGAACAGGTCCTCGGCGAATTTTGGCAGCTGGCCGGTGCCGTAGACCGCGTTGTCGCGCACCAGCGCCGGCGGCAGGATCTCCGCGTAGTCGTGCTCGCCGGTATGCAGGTCCAGCATGAAGGACGCCAGGGCCCGCTCCATTCGCGCCAGCGCGCCGCGCAGCACCACGAAGCGGGCGCCCGACATCTTGGCCGCGAGATCGAAGCTCATCAGCCCCAGCGCCTCGCCGAGCTCGAAATGCTCCTTTGCCGCGAAGGCGGGCCGGGCGGGCTCGCCGTGCCGGCGCACCTCGACATTGTCGTATTCGTCATTGCCGTCGGGGACGTCGGGCCCCGGCAGATTCGGCAGGTTGGCGAGCAGCGCCTCCAGCTCTTCGCCGAGCGTGCGCTCCCGCGCCTCGGCCTCGCCGATGCGCTCCTTGAGTGTCTGCACCTTCTTGATCAGGCTGTCCGCCGTCTCGCCCTTACGCTTCTTCTCGCCGACCGCGCGCGAGGCCTCATTGCGCTGCTGCAGCATGTCCTGCAGTTCGGTCTGCACCTTGCGGCGGGTCGCATCGAGCTCGAGCACCTTCGTCGATTGCGGAGTCATCCCGCGGCGCAGGAGTCCGGCGTCGAAGGCATCCGGTGTCTCGCGGATCAGCTTCAGGTCGTGCATTAGGGAATCCCTGCGGAATTGCGCGCGCCGCGTTTATACGCAAGGATCATGTCCGCGTCCAGAAGTGGCGCGCCAGGGAATGGAATCAGCTGCTCTTGTCGGCTCCGCCGCCCGACGGGCCGGCGATGGCGCCGTCGTCCCGCGCCGCATCGACGTCTTCGTCGTCGTCCCACTCCTCTTCCTCGATCCCCTCCGCTGCCGCACGCTGCCGCTCGATCAGGCGGGCGCTGATGATGGAGATTTCGTAGAGCAGGATGATCGGCAGGGCGAGGCCGATCTGACTCAAGGGATCCGGCGGCGTCAGGATCGCGGCGGCGACAAAGGCAAGGACGATCGCATAGCGGCGCTTCTGCCGCAGCCCGGCGCTGGTGGCGAGACCGGCGCGCGCCAGCAGCGTGATGACGACCGGCAGCTCGAAACTGATGCCGAAGGCAAAGATCAGCCGCATCGACAGCGCCAGATAGTCGGCGACCCGCGCCTCGAGCTCGACGCGCACGTCGCCGGCCTCGAGATTGCCGCCCATCGCGCTGCCGAGGTTCTCGCCGTAGTTCAGGAAGAAGTTCCAGGCGACGGGCATGACGACGTAGTAGACGAAGGCCGCGCCGAGGAAGAAGAGGATCGGCGTTGCCACGAGGAACGGCAGGAACGCCCGCTTCTCCCTCTTGTACAGGCCCGGCGCGACGAACATCCACACCTGGCTTGCGATCAGCGGGAACGAGAAGAACAGGGCGGCGAAGAACGCGACCTTGATGTCGGTGAAGAACTTCTCGTGCAGTGCCGTGAAGATGAATCGCCGCTGTTCGAGCTGGCCGTTCGCCTCCCAGATGTTGACCAGGGGCTGGACGAGGAACTTGAACAGGCCGTCGGCAAAGAAGAAGCAAATGAAAAAGACCACGACCAGGCTGACCGCGGAGTAGATCAGCCGCTGCCGAAGCTCGATCAGATGATCGAGCAATGGCATCTTCTTGTCGTCGGCCTCCTCCGCTTGCTTGTCGTCGTCATATTGCATCAGGCGCTCCCGCCGGCCTTCTTCTTGGCCCGGGCGGGCGCCTTATTCTTCTTCGTCTTGGCACTGGCCGGCGCCTTGTCGGTCGCGATGATCTTGTCGCCCGGGCGCGCCTGCTCGATCGCAGGAGCCACCTGGACCGGTGCCTCACTGTCCGGATCCGGCGACGTGTCGGCGGTGGGCGACTCTCGCGGATCTTCCTTCAGCGACGTCTCGATCTCGCGCATCGATTTGGCCACCTCCCCGGTGGGATCGATCTCGTGCTCGAGTTCGCCGGCAATATCTGTCGAGGCGGTCCGCTCGATGTCCTTCTTCAGGTCGTCGAGTTCCGCCTCGCGGGCGAGATCGTCGATGCCGCTCTGGAATTCGCTGGCCATGGCGCGCACCTTGCGCACCAATTGCGTTACCGTGCGCAGGACGCGCGGCAACTCCTTCGGTCCGACCACGATTATGGTGACCAGGGCAACGATCAGAAGTTCAGGCCAGCCGATATCGAGCATCGCGGCAGGTCACCCGCATTGTTGTGGGGCACGCGCCCCAGCAATCAGCCGTTCGCGGCTTTGTCCTTCTCGGCTGCCGGGGCCTCGGCCTTCGGCGTCGCCTCCGACTCGATCTCCTTGGTCGACTCGGCGCCGGCGTCCTCGTCCTCCTTCATGCTCTTCTTGAAGTTCTTGAGACCCTTGCCGAAATCGCCCATGAGACGCGAGATCTTGCCCCCGCCTCCGAACAGGACCAGGACGACGGCCAGAACGATCAGCCAGTGCCAGATGCTAAACGTACCCATGCAAATTCCCTCATTGCCGGAACGCGCGCCGCGCCCCACAAAATCAAGCGGCGGATCATCGCAGAAAGCCCCGCCGCCTGCAATGTCGCCACAACGCTAAGCGGCTATTTAATGTTCTTTTGCGGAAAAACAAAGGCCTGACTGGTATCGAGCGCGATCGAGAGCTTGTCGCCCTCGCCAGGAAGGAAGCGCCCCGGCACCCGGGCGTGCAGGTGCACGTCCCGCCCCGCATCATCGGTGATCGACATGTGAATGAGGCTGGTCCGGCCAAGCATCCGCGCTGCAACGATGCGCGCCATCGGCGTTCCCGGCGCATGCGACAGGCGCAGCGCCTCGGGCCGGATCAGGATCTCCGCGGCGACGTCGTCGGCGATCCCCGCCGCCGGCAGCGGGCCGAACGGCGTCTCCACCTGGCCGTCGCGAACCACCGCTTCGAGCTGGTTGACCTCGCCGAACAGCTCGGCGACGTAGGTGCTGCGCGGATGGCAGTACAGCTCGTCCGGCGTGCCGGTCTGCAGGATCCGCCCCTCGCGCATGACGGCGATGCGGTCGCCCATGAACATCGCCTCTTCGGCGTCGTGGGTGACCATCAGGGTCGCCGCGCCGCTGCCTTTGAGGGCATGCAGCGTCTGGTCGCGCACCTTGTCGCGGAGCCGCGCGTCGAGGCCGGAAAACGGCTCGTCCAGCAGCACGACGGAAGGTCCCGCCGCCAGCGCCCGGGCCAGCGCAACGCGCTGCTGCTGGCCGCCCGACAGCATGTGCGGGTAGCGCGCCTCGAAGCCGCCGAGACCGACCGCGCCCAGCGCCTCGGTGATGCGCCGCCCGCGCTCCGCCGCATCCAGCCGCCGCAGTCCGAAGGCCACATTCTCGCTCACGGTCAGGTGAGGAAACAGGGCGTAGTCCTGGAACACAAGCCCGACTCCGCGCGCCTCCGGCGGCACCGCGGCGCCGTCGCCGGCGACCGTCCGTCCCTCGATGGCGACGCGGCCGCCCTGCGGCGTCTCCAGGCCCGCGGCGATGCGCAGCACCGTCGTCTTGCCGCATCCGGACGGGCCGAGCAGGCACAGGACCTCGCCGCGGAACACCGCAAGGCTCACGCCGTCGACGGCGCGCACATCGCCGAACCGGTGGCTCAGCTCCGTCAACTCGAGCGCGGGCGTATCGGCAACCGCGTGGTCCGCCCGCTCCGGCTCCCGGCCGGCGGCGGCACGCACCGAGGCACCGGTGCTAGCCGGTGGCATCGCTGGCCACTTTCGGCCGGACCGGCGGCACCTCGTCGGTCTCGAGCGTCGCCTCGAGGAAATCCGCCGGCGTCGCTTCCTCGTCGTCCGCCTCCGGTGCGCCGGCGTCGAGCATCTCACCCTCGCGCATGGCGATCGCCGAGATGATGCCGGACCGGTCCAGCAGGCCGGCCGCCCTGAGCTCGTCGATCCCGGGCAGCGCCTCGAGGCTTTCCAGCCCGAAATGGTCGAGGAAGGCTTCGGTCGTCCCCCAGGTGACCGGACGGCCCGGCACCCGGCGCCGGCCCTTCGGCTTGATCCAGCCGGCCTCGAGCAGGATGTCGAGCGTCCCGCGGCTCAGCGCCACGCCCCGGATCTCTTCGATCTCGGCCCGGGTGACCGGCTGCTGATAGGCGATGATCGCCATCGTCTCGATCGCCGCACGTGACAGCTTGCGCGGCACCTCACGCTCCAGCTTCAGGAGCGGCGCGACGTCCGCCGCGGTGCGAAAGGCCCAGCCCTTGCCGCGATGCACGAGATTGACCCCGCGGCCTTCGTAATGGGCGCGCAGTTCCTCGATCAGACCGGCGACGTCCGCGCCCTCGGGCAGCCGCGCTGCGAGATCGGCTTCCCGCAGCGGTTCCGCACTGGCGAACAGCATCGCTTCCAGACGTCGCAGCAGTTCGAAGCGATCGGCGCTCATGGGGATGGCCTCCGCGCGGTTTTCAGGTAAAGCGGTGCGAAAGCGTCGCCCTGCCGCAATTCGATGCGGCCCGATCGCGCGAGCTCCAGCGCCGCAACGAAGGTCGAGGCCAGCGCCGAGCGCACCAGCAGCGGATCCCGCAGTCCGGCCGGCAGAAACGACGACAGCAACGACCAGTCGGGCACGTTTCCGACCAGGCCGCGCAGCCGCGTCACCGCCTGCTCGATCGAGAACAGCTCGGTCGGGGCGATGTGCAGCGTCGACGCCTGCTGGCGCGCATGCTGCCGCGCATATGCACTCAGGACGTCGTAAAGCGTGATCTCGAAGGCAGGGCGGTTGTCGATCTTGAGCGGTTCCGGCTCGCCTCGTGCGAAGAAATCACGGTCCAGGCGGGCGCGATCCATCAGCCGCCCCCCGGCCTCCTTCATGGCTTCGAGACGCTGAAGCTGGAAGGCCAGCATCGCCGCCATCTCGGCGCCGGTGGGCTGGTCGTCACCGGGCGGCGCAGGCAGCAGGAGCCGCGATTTCAGATAGGCGAGCCACGCCGCCATGACCAGATAATCGGCCGCCAGCTCAAGGCTGAGCCGGCGGGCGTGGGCGATGAACGCAAGATACTGGTCTGCGAGGGCCAGGATCGAGATACGCGTCAGGTCAACCTTCTGGTCGCGGGCGAGAGCAAGCAGGACATCGAGCGGACCCTCGAAACCCTCGATATCGATTTGCAACCGGTCGAGATCGCCCGCGTTTCCCGGAGGGGCGTCCTCCTCGAACGGGTCCTCCTCTGATCTTCCGGTTTCGTCGCTTTCGCTCATGTGCAAATCCTAACCGTGCCCGGAGGCGAATTCCAAGACTTCCAGAAGAAGCTCCAAGGGGGCCCGGATCACCCATTGTACGATTCGCAGTTCGACTCCGATACTGTCCCCCAGCATCGGCAGCAGGAAGAATGCGCCGAGAATGATGAGGAAACCATACCGTTCGAGCTCCGCCAGCGGGCGTGCGAGCCGATAGGGCAGCAGTCCGACGGCGACTTTTCCGCCATCGAGCGGCGGCAACGGGATCATGTTGAACACCGCCAGCAGGCCGTTTAGCCACACGGAAATCTGCAGCGTCGTTGCTGCCCACTCCGCCGCCATTCCCGGCAGCAACGGTGTCGCATGCAACAGCAGCAATGAGATATATGCGATGACGACGTTGGCTCCGGGACCGGCCGCCGCGATCAGCACCATATCGCGCCGCGGGTTGCGCAGATAGCGCGGGTCGACCGGGACCGGCTTGGCCCATCCGAACACAAAGCCGGCCCGCATCAGGATCAGCATCGCCGGCAGAAGAACCGTGCCGATCGGATCGATATGGGCCAGGGGATTGAAGGTCACCCGGTTCTGTTGCTTGGCGGTCGGATCGCCGAGGCGCCAGGCGACCCAGCCATGGGCGGCCTCGTGGAAGGTGATGGCGAGCAGGACCGGCAACAGCCAGACCGACACCGTCAGGGCGATTTGTTCCATTTTCCGGCGCTAAACTCCATACTCGTCACCGATCAGCCCGGCGAGCTCCGTCATTGCGGCCTGCCGGTCGAACGGCTGCGGCCCGCGAATCGCGGCGCCCGCCCTTAGGTAGCGCTGCCGTCCCCGTTCGTCCAGAGGACGCGCCGCCGCAGCCACCTGTTCCATTTCGGATCGGTCGCCGTTGCAGTGCAGCACGATATCGCAGCCCGCCGCCAACGCCGCCTTCGTGCGACCCGCCATGGTGCCGCCCAGAGCCTTCATCGACAGATCGTCGGTCAGGAGCAGCCCGTCGAACCCGATCGACTCGCGGATGATTTCGCCGACGACCGCGGGCGACGTCGTTGCCGGGTGCGTCGG
>JBFGQV010000044.1:0-19919 GCA_041563955.1 Alphaproteobacteria bacterium
CGAGCCCTACGTCATGGGCTCCCACGCGACCTGCTCGGGTGCCTGGTGCTCGGGTCCCGAGGACGTCTCCCCGCCCGAGTATTTCTGGGGCTACAACCGCATGACGACGATCGAAGGTCTGTTCGGCGCCGGTGACGCGGTCGGCGGCACGCCGCATGCCTTCTCGTCCGGCTCGTTCACCGAAGGGCGTCTCGCCGCGAAGGCCGCCTGCAGATACATCGACGACGGGAAGGCCGAAGGCATCGTCGTGTCCGATGAGCAGATCAACCGCCGCAAGAAAGAGATCTACAAACCCCTCGAGCATTACAGGACCTACCGCAATGCGATCGTGGCGGGCGATGTCAACCCGCACTACATCAATCCCCAGCAGGGCCTGGACCGTCTGCAGAAGCTGATGGACGAATACTGCGCCGGAGCGACCGTCAACTACATGACCAACGAGAAGCTCCTGAATATCGGTCTCAAGAAGCTCAGGATCATGGAGGAAGACCTGGAGAACCTGGCCGCGAAGGATATTCACGAGTTGCTGCGTGCGTGGGAATTGAAGCACCGTCATCGCGCTGCGGAGTGCGTCACGCAGCACACCCTGTTCCGCAAGGAGACCCGCTGGCCGGGTTACTACTACCGAGGCGACGCCATGAAGGTGGACGACGAAAACTGGCACGTGCTGACTGTTTCGCGTCGCGATCCGGAAACCGGCGAATACACCATGGAGAAGGCGCCTTGTTATCACTTGGTCGAGCCAGACGAGTAGCGATATTTCCAGGTGGAGGTTCGCGTTGACCTTCTGCTTGGCGCAAGAGAGACTGGCATGTCGTGTGTTGTGAGCCCTACAAAGCCGGTCTCTTCCGGTCGCAGAGAGCCGCGCGTGAACATTATTGACAAAACCGATGAAGAGATTCTGGTCCTGGCCGATCCGCTGTGGCGCGACCTCGTCAAATATTCGAACGAAGGCAAGTACGGAGAATTCGTAAAGAACTTTTCCAGTTCCCTGGCGCGTGCCATGAACCAGGTTGTGACGGGCCATCAGTTCGCAAACAGCGAACTGGCGAGAAGTCTGTCTGAAGACGTCGACTCGCTCGGCATTATACGCCGGGGCGAACATGTGACGGTTCTGTACCGGCAGCGGAGCACGAAAAAGGAGGGCGAATGGCTTGGCAGACTTGTCCTCGGCTATGAAAATGGAGAGGTCAAGATTTTTGGTGCATCCATCTTCTGAGCAGTTCGTTCGGATCCGACATGATTGAAACCATCCAGGACGGCAAGTTTGTCGAACTCACCTACAAGGTGACCGACAGGAAGTCGGGGCATGTCCTCACCGAGGTCGAATTCCCGTTGGGCTATGTTCACGGACACAGTGAAATTCTGGCCCCTTCCGTCCATAAGCAGCTGGAGGGCAAGTCCGCTGGCGACGTCATCGAAGTGCCAATCGATGGCAATCAGATCTTCGGCCCCAGAGACGAGTCGCTGGTTTTTACCGATCGCATCGAGAACGTCCCCGAGATGTATCGGCAGATCGGCACCTCCATTCTCATGGAAAACGACAAGGGCCAGACCCGCAGCTTTATCGTGACGCGGATGGACGACAGGACACTGACTGTCGATGGCAACAATCCGCTTTGCGGCAGAGAGGTCGTCTTTACGCTCGAGATATTGACCGTGCGAGTTGCGACGGAGGAAGAGACAAGAGCGGGCGGGGCGATCATCGCGGAGGCGGATATCGACCCGTCACGCATGAGACCTGTCTGAGCAGCGGTGTTGAAGGACATCGGACAGATTTCGGCTTTGGTTACGTGCACTTGCAATCCTGGCTTCACGGCAAAGAGGGTGACTTATGAGCGAGCAAAAACCCACCACCAAAGTTCCTGACGGCCACACGCGTTTCTTGACAACGCGTCAGATGGCGCCAAACGAAAAGGGATTTGTTGGTTACGAGACCGTCTGGGAACCATTCCAGAAGGAAGCCGAATACGAGACGCCGAAACAGCCGTAGGCGTTACCCCGCAGCATGGTTGAGCCGGATTGCGCGGCTCGGATGCGACCCCATGGAGGGGATTGCCTCAGCGGCGTTTGCCTGGTTCACGGTCTGCGACGGGAGTGGTGCGCGAGCGCCGCACAACATCGATCCCAAACATATCAATCCCGAGCTGACCACCGCGAAGCCCTACGTCATGGGAGCAAACGCCATCTGCTCCGGGGCATGGACGCGCGGATCCGAGGACATCGCTCCGCCGGAATACCAGTGGGGTTACAACCGGATGATGACCTCAGGCGGTCTATTCGGCGCCGGCAACTAGGCCTCGACGAGCGGGTGCAAAAGCATTAGGAGCATGGCGGACGTGTCCGTCATATCCTGGAGTGGTCGGGCACGGGACGGCCGGCGCGGACGAGCAGGGTGATGACGAAGTCACTGACGGTCACGATCACGGACAGGGCCACGGGGTCCGACGGCACGGCGGTGCCGGCGGCGCCCGGCGAGACCTATCTCGAGGTCGCGCAGCGCGCCGGGTTCGACATCGCTGCGACCTGCGGCGGCCGCGGGCGCTGCCGCAGCTGCCGGGTCAAGATCCTCGCCGGCGATGTGCCGCCGCCGGGGATCACCGACCAGGTGCAGCTCGGCCATGACGAGGTGCAGGAACGCTTCCGACTGTCCTGCCAGACGAAGGTGATCGCCGACAGCGCGATCCTGCTGGCGCCGCCGAAAGCGGAAACCGGCCACAAGATCCTCGCGGCCGGGGAGCTGGCTGCCGGCATGGCCCTCGATTCCGGGGTCGAGAAACGCCACATCCGGGCGACGCCGCCGGACGACGAGAACGACCAGACCTCGGACTGGGACCAGGTGCGCGCGGCTTACGGCGACGGCCTCGCCGACGGCGTCCCCGTCGACATCGTGCGGCGGTTGCCCGCGATGCTGCGCGAAAAGGGCGGGTCGCTGACCGTGACCACCTTCAACGGCGCGGTCATCGCCATCGAGCCGGGCGATACGACGGCGCACAAATACGGCATGGCGTTCGACATCGGCACCACCAGCATCGTCGCCTCGCTCATCGACCTGGATAGCGGCGAGGAGCTGGCCACCGTCGGCGGCCTCAACCCGCAGGCCGTCCACGGCGGCGATCTGATGTCGCGCATCGCCTACGCCCAGTTCGACCCGAAGAAGCTGCAGACGCTGCGGGCAAAGGTGCTGGGCGCGGTCAACAGCTTCGTCGGCGAGGCCTGCGAGGCGGCCGGGATCGAGGCGGGCCATATCCACAAACTCGTCGTCGTCGGCAACACTTGCATGCACCATATTTTCCTCGGCATCGACCCGACCCATGTCGGCCTTGCGCCCTACGCGCCGACGGTGCGCGATGCGATCGAGCTGCCGGCAGCGGAAGTCCCGCTCAAATCGACGCCGAACGCGCGGGTCTGCCTCTTGCCGCTGGTCGCCGGCTTCGTCGGCGCCGACACGGTGGCCGCGGTGCTGGCGACAAGGCTCGACGAGTCGGAGGAGATCCGCGCCCTCGTCGATATCGGCACCAACGGCGAGGTGGTCATGGGCTCGCGCAAGGGGCTGATGGCCTGCTCGGCGCCGGCCGGCCCGGCGCTGGAGGGTGCGCAGATCCGCCACGGCATGCGCGGCGCGGTTGGCGCCATCGAGACGGTGGCGATCGAAGACGACGTGACCCTCGGCGTGATCGGCGACGCCCCGCCGGTCGGCATCTGCGGGTCGGGGCTGATCGACGCCATCGCCAGGATGCTCGACGCAGGGGTGCTCGACCCGTCGGGGCGGTTGCGGGGCGAGGACCGCACCGACCTGCCGCCGAAGCTGGCGGAGCGGCTGGTGCGCGACGACGCGGGCGTCGCCTTCGCGCTCGCCTGGGCGCGCGACTCGGGGATCGACGAGGACATCACGCTCAGCCAGGGCGACATCCGCCAGCTGCAGCTGGCCAAGGGGGCGATCTGCTCCGGCGTCATGCTGCTGCAGCGGGTCATGCGGCTGCCGGCCGAGAAGATCGCCGAGCTGATGCTGTGCGGCGGCTTCGGCAACTACATCAACACGGCAAGCGCGCTGCGCATCCGCCTGCTGCCGGAGCTGCCGGCCGAGCGCATCACCTATTTCGGCAACGCCGCCGCGCTCGGCGCCCAGATGGCGCTGCTGTCGGAGACGGAGCGCACCCGCGCGTCGGAGCTCGCGCGCCGCATCGAGCATGTCTCGCTGGCGACCGACCCGGAGTTCCAGGCGATCTTCGTCGAGGCGGTGCAGTTCCCCGGCGCGAACGTGATCCCGATGCGGCGCGGCGACAGGAAGGGCCGGCGCGCGCGGACGGGGCGATAGCGGGCGGCTAAGGACCGCCGCGTTTCATCCCGCCCGCCGGGGCGCCGTATTCGGCGATGAACCTCTCGAAGGCCTGGCGCAGCGCCTGCGAGTCGGCGATGTCGTCGAGGTTCTCCAGCAGCACGGTGAGCAGGTAGTTGTTGCCGAGCCCGTACGCGGCGTTCAGCTCCCGCAGCCGCGCGTAGGCGGGGTCCGAGAGCGCGGCGGCGAACCGTTTCGGCAGCGGGTAGCGTTTCTTCGCCATGGCCGGTTTTCCTTCTCTTAGGCTCAGGAGCCGTCCCAGCCGCAGGCGGCCAGCGCCGCCTGCATGTGCGGCGGCGGCGCGGCAACGACGGTGACGGGGTCCTTCCTCGGATAGAGCGGAATGGTGACGGCGCGGGCGTGCAGGTGCAGCGGCGGCCGGCGGTCCCGCGCCGGCGCGCCGTAGACGGGATCGCCCAGCACCGGGCAGCCGAGCGCGGCGCAATGTACGCGTACCTGATGCGTACGCCCGGTCTTCGGTCGCAGCTCCAGCCAGGTCTGGCCATCGGCGGCGCCGAGGGTGCGCCAGGTGGTGACGGCCGGCTTGCCGGCTTCCGCGTCTTCGACCATGCGCCAGCCGCCCGTCTTCGTGGACAGCTTGCGCAAGGGCAGATCGATGGTCCCGGACGGTTTCTCCGGCGTGCCCGTGACGATGGCCCAGTAGATCTTGGTCACGCGCCCGTCCGCGAACAGCCGCGCCAGCCGGCGCAGCGCCTTCGGATGGCGGCCGAGCACGAGGCAGCCGCTGGTATCCCGGTCGAGCCGGTGGGCCAGCGCCGGCGCCCGCTTCAGGCCGAAGCGCAGGGCATCGAACCCGGCCTCGAGGTTGGGACCGCCGCCCGGCCCCGCATGGACCGGGATCCCGGCCGGCTTGTCGATCACCAGCATCAGCCCGTCGCGGTAGAGGACACGCTTAAGGAGGCTGTCGGCGGGGCCGTCCACGGGGTCACGCGGCGCGCCGCAGCAGCGGACGCCCCGGCCGTTCGCCCGTCGGCCTGCCGTCCGCGAGGATCGGCCGGCCGTTGACCAGCACCGTCTCAATCCCCGCCGCGGGCCGGGCCGGATCCTCGTACGTCCCGCACTCGGCGATGCGGTCGGCGTCGAACAGCACCAGGTCGGCGTACGCGCCGGCGCGGATGATGCCGCGGTCGGCAAGATGGAAGCGCGCCGCCGACAGGCCCGTCATCTTGTGCACCGCCTGCTCCAGCGTCATCAGCCCGATCTCGCGTACGTAATGGCCCAGCACCCTGGCAAAGGCGCCCCACAAGCGCGGATGCGGGTGCCTGTCGTGCGGCAGCCCGTCGGAGCCGATCATCGTGTACTTGTATGCGAGAATCCGCCGTACGTCTTGCTCGTCCATGACGAAATAGATCGCCCCGCCGGGCTTCAGGCGCTGGAACGCCTCCGCCTCGCTGCAGCCCCAGTCGGCGGCTATGGCGTCGAGGTATTGTCCGGAGATGTCCGGATAGGGCTGCGACCAGGCGATCATGATGCGCTCCGCCTTCGCCATGTAGTCGTCGAGCAGCACCGTCGAGCTGGCGGCGTACGGGTACGCGTCGAGCGCGACGTCCTGGTCGGCGCGGGCGGCCTCGAACATCGCCAGGGTCTCGCGGCTGCGCCCGAAATTCTCGCGCCCGCTGCATTTGTGGTGCGAGACGACGAGCGGCACGCCGGCGCCCTTCGCCGTCTCGAAGGATTCGGTGAGCGACTCGGCGACGTGGTCGCCCTCGTCCCGCATGTGCGTGGTGTAGACGGCGCCGCTGCCGGCCAGCACCTCCAGCAGCGCCGCGATCTCCTCGCGCGGGGCGTCGCGGGCCGGCGGATAGAACAGCCCGGTGCTGAGGCCGGCGGCCCCGGCCGCAAGGCACTCCGCGACCAGCGCCTGCATGGCGGCGAGCTCGCGGTCGCTGGCCGGCCGGTCCAGCGCCGCCATGGTGGCGACGCGCAGCGTCGTGTGGCCGACCATCGGCACGGCGTTGACCGGCAGCGCCGCGCGCTCCAGCGTCGCGACGTAATCCGCGAAGCCGGGATATCGGAAGTCCTCCCGCGCCCCCAGCAAATCGAGCGGCGGCACCGGTGGCCCCTTGGACCTGAGCGGCGCCAGGCTGATGCCGCAATTGCCGGTCACCACCGTGGTCACGCCCTGGGTCAGCTTGGGCAGCATGGCGCCGTCACGCAGCAGGGCGTTGTCGTCATGGGTGTGCACGTCGATGAAGCCGGGCGCGAGAATCCGCGCGGCGCAGTCGATCTCTTGCATCGCCGACTCGCCGCCGAGGTCGCCGATTGCGACGATACGGTCGTCCGTTATCGCAACGTCGCCCGCGAAGCGCGGCGCCCCGGTGCCGTCGACGATGGTTGCGTTGCGGAAGACGATGTCGTGGCGTGCGGCCGGCCGGTCGGGCATGGCGGATCGGATCCCTGTGATCGAATGCGCATGGAGCCAGCCTTCGCCGGTCGCGTCAACCGCCGCGAAGACGGCGTGGTGACTATTCATCCGCACGCGGCTGCGTTAAGATTCCCGCGTTGGGGAGTCCCGGCCCGCGCGCCGGCGCGGCCGCGCGCTGGACGACCGGCCGGCCCGAAAAGGTCGTCCGCATGAGGCAAAGTTGCAAGTCGAACACGATCCGCCAGGCCCGTCCGTACTGTCCACCGCCACGGCGTTCCGCATGGACTGCGGTGGCCGCAGGGACGGCGTGATGGCACGTCTTGCCGCGCTGGTGCTGCTGGCGCTGGTCTCGGCCGGCGGCCCGGTTTTGGCCGCGGCCCCGGACGAGGAGGTCGAAACGGCCCTGGGCCGTGCGTACGCGGCCGGAGATTACCAGCGCGAACTGCCGCTGTACGAGGCTTCGGAGGGCGAAGGCCGGGGCGGCGACCACCCGATGGCCGATCCCGACTGGTGGCGCAACGAGGGCGACGCCCAGGCGCCCGACCTGTATCGGCCGGGCAGCCCGGACGCGGACTCCGACGTGTTCGACTTCGAAATCCCGCCGGCGCTTCGCCAGGTGCTGCGGGTGCTGATGTGGATCGTGTTCGTCGCCGGCGGCGCCCTGGTTGCCTACTACCTCCTGAACGAGGCGCGGCTGTTCTCCCGCTGGAAGAAAGCGGGCTGGCAGTCGGACGGTGCGGCCGGCGCGGCGGGCGTCGAGTCGACCGCACCATCCGTCGCCGCTCTCGAGGACCCCGAGAGCCTGGCGGCCCGGGGCGAATATGCCGAAGCCGTGCATGTCCTGCTGCTGCGCAGCATCATGCTGATCCGCGACCGCGGCGCCGCCCTGTCGACCTCGCTGACCAGCCGCGAGATCCTGCTTCGGGCGCCGCTGGAGGAACCGGAGAAGGACGCCTTCAAGACCCTGGTGGGCGTCACCGAGCTGACCCATTTCGGCGGCCGCGATGCGACCGAGGACGATTTCCTGCGGTGCCGCGACCTGTTCCACCGGATCGCGCAGAGCGCCGCGGGAGGGGCTGCGTGACCCAGGTCCAGCCTTATTCCGCCAGGACGGTCTACTGGCTGCTCGCGGTCGGCGTGCTGTCCTTCGCCGCCGCCGCCTATTTCATGATCTATGCGCAGAGCGATGTCGGCGCCGCCAAGGCGAACGCCTTCTCGTACTCCGCGATCGGCCACAGGGCGCTCGTCGATACCCTGCGGGAACTGGATGTCCCGGTCCTGGTGAGCCGCGCCGATTCGGCGGCCAAGGCGGGGGATTCGTCGCTGCTCGTGGTGGCCGAGCCGCGCCGCGAGAGCTGGTACGACGAGACCATCGGCGCGACGCAGCGGGCCGGGACGGTCCTGCTCGTCCTGCCGAAATGGGACGGGTTCAAGGGCCGGGCTCGGAGTCACTGGCTGTGGATCGCCGGCATGCTGCCGCCCGACTACATCGAATCGATCCTGCAGCAGGTCGTCCCCGGAGCCACCGTGCGGCGCACCGCCCCGAAGCGGTGGCATCCGCGGCAGTTCGAGGTCGCCCCCACCATCGATTACCCGCAGCTCGCAACGTCCGATTTGCTGCAGCCCGTCATCTGGAGCGAAGAGGGCATCCTGCTCGGCAAGCTGAGGCAGGGCTACCAGACGATCTGGGTCCTGTCGGACCCCGATATCCTCTCGAATCACGGGCTCGGTAAGGGCGACAACGCGGTGCTCGCGATCCGCATTCTGGACGCGCTGCGGCCGCCCGGCGGCGCGGTGATCTTCGATGAAACGGTGCACGGATACTGGCAGCCGCCGAGCCTGTGGCGGACGCTGTTCCAGGTCCCCTTCATCATCCCGGTGATTCTGGCCTTCGCGGCCGTCCTCATTCTCGCCTGGTCGGCGACCGCCCGCTTCGGCGCACCGCTGCCGGCGAGGCCCGGCCTGGTTCCCGGCAAGACGGCGCTGATCGACAACACGGCAAGCCTGCTGCGCTTCGGCGGCCATGGGGGCGCGATCGTGCGGCGTTACTCCGACGTCACCCTGCGCGACGTGGCGCACCGGCTCAACGCGCCGCGGCGGCTGGAAAGCGACGAGTTGGTCCGATGGGTCGACCGCGTCGGCGAGGCGCGTGGCGCGACGGTGAAATTCCGGGATCTGCAGGCCCGGGCGGACACGCTGGACGGGACGGTCCGGGGCGAGGCACCGCGCCTGGCCAGGCTTGCCCGCAGGCTTTACGAATGGAAACGGGAGATCATCGATGGATCTTGAGGCGATCGCGCTGGTCAGCACGCAGGTGAGGGAACAGGTCCGAAAGGCGGTCGTCGGGCAGGATGCCGCGCTCGACCTTTTGCTGGTCAGCCTCCTGTCGGAGGGGCACGTGATCCTCGAGGGCGTTCCCGGCACCGCCAAGACGATGCTGGTGCAGACCTTCGCGGCGGCGCTGTCGCTGGATTTCGGGCGCATACAGTTTACCCCCGACCTGATGCCTGGCGACGTGCTCGGCACCAACCTGTTCAATTTCCAGACCAGCCAGTTCACCCTGACCAAGGGGCCTGTCTTCACCCAGCTGCTGCTGGCCGACGAGATCAACCGGACGCCGCCGAAGACCCAGGCCGCCCTGCTGCAGGCGATGCAGGAGCGAACCGTGACCATCGACGGCGAAACCTACCCCCTGGGCGACGGCTTCATGGTCATCGCAACGCAGAACCCGATCGAGCAGCAGGGCACCTACCCGCTGCCGGAAGCGCAGCTCGACCGGTTCCTGTTCAAGCATGTGCTCGATTACCCGTCGGAAGAGGAGGAGCGCGCCATCGTCGCCCGGCACGGGCACAGCACCGCCATGCCCAAGCTCGCCGATTTCGGGATCCAGCCGGTTGCCGACATGGAAAGCCTGATCGCGGTGCGCCGCTTCGTCGAGACGATCCGCCTGTCGGACGAGATGGTGAACTACATCGTCGCGGTCGTGCGGGCGACCCGCGAGAACCCGTCGCTGCAGTTCGGCGCCTCGCCGCGCGCCGCCAACATGCTGGCCTCCGCCGCGCGCGCCACCGCGGCGATCAACGGCCGCGACTACGTCATTCCCGACGACGTCAAGTTCATCGCCGCGCCGGCCCTGCGGCACCGGGTCGTGCTGGCGCCCGGGGCCGAGATCGAGGGGCTGTGGGTCGACAGCGTCATCGGGCAGATCCTCGACCAGACGCCGGCGCCGCGCTGATGCGCCCGACCGGACGCGCGGTTCTGCTGTTCGCGGCCACGGTTCCGCTATCGCTGGGCGCCGTGCTTGCGAACGCGAACCTGTGGCCGTTCGGATTCGCGTTGCTGGCGGTTGCGATATTCCTGACCGGCCTGGATGGCCTGCGGG
Source organism: Alphaproteobacteria bacterium (assembly GCA_041563955.1). Classification (GTDB taxonomy): domain Bacteria; phylum Pseudomonadota; class Alphaproteobacteria; order UBA8366; family JADFVY01. The sequence continues at coordinate 10,108 of JBFGQV010000044.1, forward strand.
CGCTCTCGCCACGGGCGCTGCGGGTCGACCTTGAGGCGCCCGGCGTGCTTTACGCCGGCGGCAGCGACGAGCTGCGGGTCACGCTGCAGCCGGCGCGACCGGCCCCGCATACGGACATCGAGATGCTGTGCGACGCCAGCGCCAACCTTGCGATGCCGCGGGCGCAGAGGACCACGCTGACGGCGGGCTGGCCGGCCGACGCACGGGTGAGGCTGACGCCGGTGCGCCGCGGGGCGGCGCACATCCACCGGCTGTGGCTGCGCTGGCGCGGGCCGATGGGCCTGATGGAGCGGCTCCGCGTCGAAGAGCTGTCGCTGGAAATCCCCGTCGTGCCCAACGTCCGCGCCGTCCGCAACGCCGCGATCCGGTTCACCGCCTGGGACGCGCCGACCGGGATCAAGCCGCAGAACCAGCAGGGCGACGGGTCGGAATTCGATTCGTTGCGCGACTACGTGCCCGGGCTCGATCGCCGGTCGATCGACTGGAAGCACTCGGCCCGCCATCGCGAGCTGGTGTGCAAGGAGTTCCGCGCCGAACGCAACCACCAGATCGTCATGGCCATCGACACCGGGCACCTGATGAGCGAGCCCATGGACGGGCTGCCGAAGCTCGACCATGCCATCAACAACGCGCTGGTGCTGGGCTACGCCTGCCTGCGTCACGGCGACCGGATCGGCCTCTTCGGCTTCGACTCGCAGACGCGGCTCTATGCCGAGCCGGTCGGCGGCATGCATTACTTCAACCACTTCCTGCGCACCACGGCGAAGCTGGACTACCGGCCGGACGAGACGAACTTCACGCTCGGGCTCACCGAGCTGACGATGCGCCTGAAGCAGCGCTCGCTGATCATCCTGCAGACCGAGTTCGTCGACACCACGACGGCAGAGCTGATGGTGGACAATCTCGCGCGTCTTGCGTCGCGCCACGTCGTGCTGTTCGTCACCTTGCGCGATCCGGACATCGACCGCACGATCGACGCGCCGCCCCGGTCGCTCGAGGACGTCACCCGATCGGTGATCGCCGACGATTTCGCGCGCGAGCGGCTGGTCGTGTTCGAGCGGCTGCGGCGCCTCGGCGTGCAGTGCCTGGAGGCGCCCAGCGAGCGGATAGGCACGGAGCTGGTGGACCGCTATCTTGCGATCAAGAACAAGGAGCTGATCTGATGGCGGAGGTGCGGCTGAAGAGCTACGAGTTCCGGCGCGAGCGCGAGGAAAGCTGGCGCGAACTCGAGGCCCTCCTGGCCCGCGCCGAGTCGCGGGGCATCCAGTCGCTTACGCCGGCCGAGCTGTTCCGGCTGCCCAACCTTTATCGCGCAACCGTCTCCTCGCTGTCGGTCGCACGCAGCATCACCCTGGACCGCAACGTGTTGCTGTACTTGGAGGGGCTCGCGGCGCGCGCCTATTTCTTCGTCTACGGGGCACGGGGCAGCTTCGGCGTCGGCATCGCCAGGTTCTTCGGCCGGCAGTTCCCGCAGGCGGTCCGGGATGCGCGTTACAACGTGCTGGCGGCGGCTTTCGCGATGGCGTTGGGAATCGCGGTCGGATGCCTGCTCACCCTGTCCAACGCGGACTGGTTCTACACCTTCGTCTCCGAGGGCATGGCCGGCGGCCGCTCGCCGACGGCGACGACGGAGTCGCTGCGCGAGGTGCTCTACGATGACGGCGGCGGCGTGCTCGAATCGCTGTACCTGTTCGCGACATACCTGTTCACGCACAATTCGCAGATCGGCATGCTGGCCTTCGCGCTCGGCTTCGCACTCGGCGTGCCGGTCATCCTGCTCATGTTCTACAACGGTCTGGTGATCGGCGCGTTCGTCGCGCTCTACGGCTCGCGGGATCTGACGGTCGAGTTCCTTGCCTGGCTGAGCATCCACGGCACCACCGAGCTGCTGGCGGTCATCCTGTGCGGCGGGGCGGGGCTCTCGCTGGGCAGCGCCTTCGCCTTCCCCGGCCGCCACAGCCGGCTCGACAACCTGGCGCGCCGCGGCCGCAAGGCCGGCATGATCGCGATCGGCGCGGTCGCGATGCTGCTCATCGCGGGACTGCTCGAAGGATTCGGGCGCCAGCTCATCCAGGATCCGGTGCTGCGCTACCTGATCGGCGGCACCATGCTGCTGCTGTGGTTCCTCTACTTTTCGCTTGCCGGGCGGGAGCGGCGCCATGACCGCATTGCCTGAGACCGGCACGCCGGCGGCCGTGCCGCGACCGAAGAACCTGCGCGACGTGATCACGCCCGAGGGCGTGCCGCTGCGCTTCGAACTGGCCAGCCGCAGCGACCGCGCGGCGGCGCTGATCATCGATCTGGCGATCATCTTCGGTGCGATCATCGGCCTCGGGCTGCTGATGCTGGCGCTGGCGATCATGCTTGGCCTGTCCGGCTGGCAGATGGCCTTCGGCCTGCTGGCCTTCTTCATCCTGCGCAATTTCTACTTCACCTTCTTCGAGCTGCGCTGGCACGGCACGACGCCGGGCAAGCGCGCTCTGCGCATGCGCGTGATCGACCGCTATGGCGGCCGGCTGCGACCGGAATCGGTCTTCGCGCGCAACCTGATGCGCGAGGTCGAGCTGTTCCTGCCGCTCAGCCTGGTCGCCAGCGCCGGCAGTATCGGCGCCGGCAGCTGGTCGGTCCTGTTCGCCCTGATCTGGGCCAGCCTGTTCACGCTGATGCCGCTGTTCAACAAGGACGTCATGCGGGCCGGCGACATCGTCGGCGGCACCTGGGTGATCAAGGCACCGAGGAGCCAGCTGCTCCCCGACATGGCGCAGGCCGCGGTGGCCGGGGACGAGGCCGCCGAACCGGAGGCGCCCGAATACGCGTTCACCCGCGAGCAGCTGGAGATCTACGGGATCTATGAGTTGCAGACGCTCGAGGCGGTGCTGCGCCAGGAGGGGTTCACCGCCGACGAAACCCGGACCGAGGTCTGCAACCGCATCCGCCGCAAGATCGACTGGCAGGGCGCGGAGGAGGTCGACCCGCAGCGGTTCCTTGCGGCGTTCTACGCGGCGCTGCGCGCGCATCTGGAGAACCGCATGCTGTTCGGCCAGCGCCGCGAGAGCAAGCACGACCGGAAGGACTAGCGAACCGGCCGGTCAGTCGAACACGGCGGCGATCTCGCGTGTGCCGATGCCTTCCTTCAGGCGGCGCAGCTCGTGGTAGCCGACGGTGCTGACAACTCCGGGCAGCACGTGGTAGAGCGCGATCACGCTCAGGAACAAGGCGTTCTGCAGCGTGATGTTCGCTTCGAACAAGACCATCAACAAGGAAATGCCGACGATCAGTGCGATCAAAATGACGTAGAGAAGGACGATGAGTGCGAAGACCTTCCAGCGGTAATCCCGGGTCAGTTGCGAACTGCGCGGCAGCGCCGAAAGCCCGCTTTTCTCGATGACAGCGGCGGGTATCGCAACCCAGAGCATGGTCGCGACGATCAGTCCCGGAACGATCAGCGCCAGCGTCGCCAGGCCGATCAGCAACCCGGTCACGAACGCCACGCCCAGCACCGGAAACATCGCGGCGAGGCCGCGGCCGATACAGGCGCCCGTGCCCGCCCGTTGCCCGCGCAAATCCTGCGCCGTCCCATAAACCACGGCGGCGGCGAGGAAACTGCCCAATACGGCCTCGATAAGGCTGGTGGCGAGATCGGTCCCGGCCGGCTGGTCCTCGCCCAGGAGAACCCAGGGGTCGACCGTGACCGTATACAGAAAGGGAAGCAATATGACGAACAGGGCAATCAATCCGAAGGGAACGATATTACGGAACAGGATCGCGAATCCCCGGGACAGAACCCAGCCGATGCGGAACTCTTCGACAGCGGCTGGAACGCTTGTGGTATCAGACATCGCTCGTAACCATTGGTGATTTGGCGGGGCTGGAGTCCGCGCGCAACCGCCGTCGCATCAGTCGAAGACCGCGGCGATCTCTTGGGTGTCGACGCCCTCCTTGGCGACGCGCAGGTCGTGGTAGGTCACCGCGGCGAAAACCGCGGACAGGGCGCTCAGAAACGCGGAGATGACCCATTCGATCGCAACCTCCCCGGTGAAATAGGCGGAGGTCGCATCGACGCCGCCGGCCGTCGCCACTTCCGAGATGATGAAGCCGACCACGCCCATCAGCAATCCGGCGCCGATGAAGACGACGATCAGGAGCAGTAGCAGAAAGAAGATCCGCCACCGGTATCCCTTGGTCAGCGCCATGCTGCGCCTGAGGGAACCGAGGCCGCGCCGCTCGATAACCGCGACCGGGATGATCACCCAGAACATGATCCAGACGTAGATCGTCGGGGCGAAGAGGGCCAGGAAGAGCGGGATGCTGAGCAGGCCGAATGCGGTTGATCCCGTCGCCGCGCCGATCATGCCCAGGATGAGGCTGCCGGGGACGACCGTGAAGACGAACACCAGAGCCAGCAGCAAAAGCGCGACGATGGCGACCCCGAGCGCGGGAAACATCAGCGCCACGCCTTTCGAGAAGCACTCCCCGAGACCGGCCCGGTCACCCTTCAGATCCTGGACGGTGCCGTAGACCAGAGCCGCCATGATGAGATAGCCGAGCAGGAAATTGACGATGCCGATGACGAACGGCGCGGCGCCCAGCTGCGACCAGAAAATGATCGGATCCTCGAGCATCGCCGCCTCTGCGGGCCCCGCCAGGATCGTGTAAACGTAGGGCGGCGCGGAGATGACCAGGGCGAGCAGCCCGAAGGACGCGAAGTTGCGGAACAGCGTCGAAAACGAGCGCGCAAGGGCACGACCGACCCGGAATTCGGTGACGGCCGCCGCATAGTCAACCATGTCCAGCTCCCTGCTTCACCCGTGGATGGGCAATATCCGGCGCGCTCGTCGCTCCGCCCGCGACCGGCGCCCCATCAATCGAAGACGGATGCGATCTGGTCGGTGTCCGCACCTTCCTTGGCGACGCGCAGATCGTGGTAGCTTACGGCGTACACGACGGCGAAAAAAGCGCCGGTGAACGAGGCCACAAGCCAGTTGAGGGCCATGGAGAGCACCAGAGCCGCGCCGAGAGAGCCGCCCCCGGTCATCATCGTGTAAACCAGCACGCCGCTGATTGCCCCGACCGGGAGCGCCAACAGGAACAGGATAAAGAAGAGCGAAATAAGGAGGCCGAATATCCGCCAGCGATAGCCTTTGGTCAGCGCCGCGCTGCGCGGCAGGGCCGACAGACCATTCCGCTCGATCACCGCGGCCGGCACAGCAACCCAGAGCATGGTCATAACGATGAAGCCGGGAATGATCAGGGCCGCGAACCCAAGCATTAAAAGCAGGAAAGAGACGATGGCGACGCCCAGAACCGGAAGGATCATGGAAATGCCCCTGCCGATGCAATCTCCGACATTCACGTCCCGGCCACGCAGATCCTGGATGGTCCCGTAGACCAGTGCCGCCGTGAGCAGATAGGCCAGCAGGAACTGAGAGATCGTAACTATGATATTGGCTATAGGACTGGCGGGCTCGATATTCGCCAGGTCAAACGAGTCGACGTTAACAAAGACAATATTATAGACATAGGGTGGCGCCGAAATGACCAGCGCCAGGAGCCCGAACGGGACGATATTGCGGAACAGGGTCGAGAAGGAACGTGATAGGACGCGGCCGACCCGGAATTCCTGCTCTGCCGCAGCGTAGTCCACCATGACGTTATCCCCCCGTGACTGTCCAACGCTTGCATGTTGGGCGATTCCGGTCGTACAGGTGGCGCGAATCTCGCATGCGGGTGGCAAATCATCAAGCCCGGTATCGGCGGCACGGATTGAGAAAGGTCAATTTCCCGCGAACCACTATTGGCGTATGTTCGGTGCACGCCTAATGTAAACGAATGTGTGAAAGGGGGCGCGATGTCCGAGGCGCTGCGGCAGCTCAACAAGGAGCACGCGGATTTCTCGAAGCTGCTGGATCTGCTGGACCGGCAGCTGGCGGTGTTCGCGGCCGGTGAGCGGCCGGACTACGACCTCATCGGTATGGTCATCGAGTACTGCCTGGACTATCCGGACGCCGTACATCACCCGAAAGAGGATCTGATTTACCGGATTCTGAAAGAGCGGGATGCGGAGCTGGCGCAACTGGTCGGCGACCTCGAGGACGAACACCGAAAGATCGGCGCGATGACGCGGGAGTTGGCGGAAGCGATGCGGCGGGTGCTGGCCGAGGAGCTGGTCGACCGGCAGGCCGTGCATAACCTGACGCGCCGATTCGTCCGCAAATATCGTCACCACATCGCGCTCGAGGAGGGACGGGTGTTTCCGGTGGCGGCGCAGGTCCTGTCGGCGGACGACTGGGCCGAAATCGACGGCCGGCTGCAGCACAGCGACGACCCCCTGTTCGGCGATGCGGTGGTCGAGCGGTTTCGCGCGCTGCGCGCCAAGATCGAAGGGTTCGCAGAGAGCGCCCGGGAGGCCTGACATGGCCTGCACGGGGCGCGGTCGAGTTGACGGGTTACAACATTGCGGGGCCACCCGCTGCAAGAAGGGGGCGTAAATGTCCGAACGGCGGCGCAGAGAGAAGGTGCAGGCGGCGCAACCGGCGCCGACGCCCGGCGAGGGTGTCTGGTATTCCGATGATCCGCGGGATATCGGTTGGGTGCGGGAGAATATTCCCTGCCAGTCGGCGTGTCCGGCCGGCACCAATATCCCCGGTTACATCCAGGCGATCATGGAACAGGAATACGGCCGCGCCTACGAGATCAACCGCGAGGCCAATGTCCTGCCCGGCATATTGGGACGAATCTGCTCTCGCCCGTGCGAGGATGTCTGCCGCCATGCCCAGCCCGGCAACGGCGAGACCGTCAATATCTGTCATCTCAAGCGGGCGGCCAGCGACCTGAAGCACGTCGGCCACCGCATCACCGAAAGTCTCTATACGCCGTCTGGCAAGCGCGTCGCCATCGTCGGCGCTGGACCGGCCGGGGTGGCGGCGGCGCATGACCTGTCGCTGCTCGGCCACGACGTGACGATCTTCGAGCGCGAGACCGATCCCGGCGGCATGCTGCGCTACGGCATCCCGGCATTCCGCCTGCCGCGCGACATCCTGCATGTCGAGTTGCACAACGCGCTGCGGCTCGGCGTGGAATTGCGCACCGGCGTCGAGGTGGGAAAGGCAAAGGGGCAGGTTCCGCTGGCCAAGTTGCGCAAGGACTTCGATGCCGTCCTGCTGTCGACCGGCAGCATGGCCCCGGTGACGCTGCCGCTGCAGGGCGGCGTCGGCAAGGAGGCCCCGGACTCTGTCGATGGCGTCGAATACGGCCTCTATTTCCTGATGGAGATGCATCGCGGCGACAAGAAGACGGTGGGCAAGCGGGTCGCCGTCGTCGGCGCCGGTTTTACCGCGCTGGACTGCGCGCGGGTGGCGAAACGACTCGGGGCCGATGAGGTCACGATTCATATCCGCACCTCCGAGGAATACATCCCGGTAACCAAGGACGAGATCTTCGAGTGCAAGCGTGAGGGTGTCCGGATCAAGGGATTGCGGTCGCCGGCGCAGCTTGTCGCCGACGACGACGGCCGCCTGCGCGGCATCGAATTCGTGCAGAACCGGCTGGGCGGCTGGCGCGAGAACGGGCGCCGCCAGGCCATCCCCATCGAGGGATCCGAGTTCTTCGAGCCGTGCGATACGCTGCTCATCGCGATCGGCCAGCGCACCATCAACGACTATCTCGACCTCAAGCTGGAGCTCGACCGCTGGGGCAGCGTCAAGGCCGACGAGAGCGGCCGGACGTCGCGCAAGGGCATCTATGCGGCCGGCGACTACGTCACCGGGCCGACGACGATCATCGAGGCGGTCGGCAATGGCCGCCGCGTCGCGGCCGGCATGGATACCTGGCTGATGGGGCGCCAGCGCCGCCGGCAGGTCGTCCGCATCGAGCCGGTCGATGGCCCGCTGCGGGAACGCAGCTTCGATTTCATCGAACGGCAGCACATGCCGACCGCGCCGCTGGGCGAGCGCACCAAGTCGCTGAAGAAAGAGGTCGAGACCGGCTACGACGAGGCGCTGGCGGCGACGGAGTCGAAGCGCTGCTATCTCTGCAATCTGAAATACCAGATCGACGTCGACAATTGCATCTACTGCCGCGCCTGCATCGAGGTCGCGCCGAAGAACTGCATCAAACTGGTCGAGGGCGTGGAGATCCGGGGCGACGGCACCTACGGGAAACTCCTGGAAACGCAGGAGTGGGACGAGGTGGGGGCGATCTGGATCGACAACAATGAATGCATCCGCTGCGGCGCCTGTTTCATGGTGTGCCCGACGAAATGCATCAGCATCACGCGCAACGAGTTCGTAACGCAGGATATCTGAGCGATGGCGGAGGCGACCCACAACGTCATTATCGGCAACGGCAGCGCTGGCAACGGTGCCGCGATCACCCTGCGCGAGCGTGATCCGGACAGCCGCATCACCATCATCACCATGAGCAGCCTGCCGTTTTACAACCGGTACGACCTGCCGCGCGTGTTTCGCGGCTGCCACGACTGGCGAGAAATCCTGGTACATCCGCCCGAATATTACGACGACAACCGCATCACCCTGCGCCGCAACAGCCGGGTGACCGAGGTCGACGGCCGCTCGCGCAGCATTGCCTTCGCCCACAACGAGGTCATGCATTACGACCAGTTGCTGGTCTGCGCCGGCGGGCGCGGCTATCTGCCCGAGGAGCTGAGCGATTATTACGGGCTGATGCACGGTTTCGGTTCCTTCGAATCGGCGATGATCATGCAGCGCGCGCTGCCCAAGCGCGGCACGGCGATCATGCTGGGCGGCGACATGATCGGCCTCGATCTTGCCCGCACGCTCGTCGATGTCGGCCATCGCGTCGTCCTGGTGGCCAACGAATACACCTTCTGGCCGCACCGCATCGACGCCGACGAGCGGGACGGCTTCATCGCCGCGCTGTGCCATATGGGCATCGAGGTGATGGACGGGTTGAAGCCGGTCGCGGTCGAAGAGGGGGCGGCGGGAAAGCCGGCCCGCAAAGTTCTGTTCGAGGATGGCAGTGACCTCGAGGGCGATGTCGTAATGCCGTTCTACGGCCTGGTCCCGACGGCGGAGTTCATGCTCAAGTCCGGCGTCGACATCGAACGCGGGCTGTTGGTCGACCCACAGCTGCAGACCACCGATTCCCATATCTGGGCCGCCGGTGATGTCTGTCAGATCTGGTCGGCCGAGGACAAGGAGTACCGCTTCTACTACGGCTGGACCAATGTCCGGCAAATGGGCGAGGTGGCGGCGCGCAACGTGACCGGCGCCGACGAGACCTTCAAGGGGGTCGGGGACGAGCGCCTTCACGTCGGCCGCGACGGCCATATCCACTCGCCGTTCTGGGAGTACTAAGCCATGGCGAAGAAACCCGAGAGCACCGACATCCAGTTCGCCATTATCGGGTCCGCGGGCGACGGCACGATCGCGGCCGGCGACATCCTCAAACGCGCCATGGCGGGTCTCGGCTACAAGGTCATCGCCTTCGATATCTATCCGGCCGAAATCCGCGGATTCGGCAAGTGCATCTCGCGCGTGCGGGTGACCACCGAGCAGGCCTATTCCCTGAAGCGTCATTCCGATGTGCTGGTCTCGCTCGATGACAGCTACGCAGTTCCCCATGTCGGCGAGGTCTGCGATTTCGGCGCCGTCATTTACGAGGCGTCGCCGATCGTGCAGCAGCCGGAAGGGGCCCATATCACCGCGCATATCCGCCCGACGCAGCTTCCCTACGGCCTGAACCAGCGTGAGATATCGGAGCGTGCGACGAGCTCGGCCCGCTCGCGCAACATCGTGATCCTGGGCTTTCTCGCCGCGCTCTATGGCATCGAG
>JBFGQV010000045.1:0-19843 GCA_041563955.1 Alphaproteobacteria bacterium
ACGTTCTGGCCGCGGCGAAGCGTGCGAAACCGCGGGCCCTGCTGCGGCCGGCGCCGGATCTGTGCACGCGGATCCTGCGCGAGGCGGCCGTCCCGCTGCGCGTCGACGACCCGCGGGCCCATGCCGCGCTGCGCGAGGCGGCGCTGCGCGATGCGATTTCCCTGTACAGGGGCCAGACGCCGATGTTCGAGGAATTCGGCATCGAGGCGCAGCTCGAGGCGGCGCTGGAGACGGTGGTGCCGCTTGCCGGCGGCGCCGGCCTCGTCATCGAGGAGACCGCGGCGCTCACCGCCATCGACGTCAACATGGGCGGCAGCGGCGGCCGCCTGCCCAGGGAGGCGGCGATCCTCGAGACCAACCGGGCGGCGGCGCGGGCGGCGGCGCGGCAGATCCGGCTGCGCAATCTCGGCGGGCTGATCGTCGTCGATTTCATCTCGATGAAGAGCAAGGCCAACCGGCGCGCGATCGTCGAGGCGATGCGGCGGGCGATGCGCGGTGATGCGGTGCGCCACGACGTGCTCGGCATGACCCCGGCGGGGCTGGTCGAGATCACGCGCCAGCGCGTCGGCCGGCCGCTGGCGGCGTTGTATATGCGGCCGCGGCCCGCCGCCCCGGACCCGCTTCCCGAGGCCGCGGCCTGCGCGGCCTTGCGCGCGGCGGTGCGCACGGCGTGGACCGGGCGGCCGGTGCTGGCGGCGTCGCCGGACATCGTCGCGGCGCTGGAAGGGACGCTGGCGCCGGGGCTCGCCGAGGTCGGCCGCCGGCTCGGCCGCGACCCGGAGCTGCGGGCCGAGCCGGGCCGCCAAGGGTTTGAAATCCTGTCCGGATAGGCCATGATGGCACCCGGAAGGCGGGCCCGGCCCCGCCCGGCAGACCGGGAATTTTCGGGAAGACAATGGAGCACATGTCGAGAAAGCGCGGGAAGTGCCCGATTTGCGGCAAGGTCACGGTCGAGAGCTACCGGCCCTTCTGCTCCAAGCGCTGCGCCGAGGTCGACCTCGGCCGCTGGCTCAACGGCAACTATCGCATCCCGACCGACGAGCGGCCCGAGGAGGGCAGCGGCCCGCCGCCGGAAGACGAGGAGGCGCGTTGATGTTGCGCGGGTCGGCCGCGCCGCGTCGGTGCTGGACAGAGCCCGCGGTTTTGATTATGTAACCCTTCCGTCGCGTCCGCGACCCGGCGCCCAGGTAGCTCAGTTGGTAGAGCAGGGGACTGAAAATCCCCGTGTCGGCAGTTCGAATCTGTCCCTGGGCACCATCTTATCTCCCTGCCCTGCAACGGATTTCCGGGCCTTGGCGCCGCCGGTGGCGGCCTGAGCGGCACGGCGTCTGTGTAATCCTGTGTAAAGCTCGCGCGGCTTGGAGCACTTCACCTGAAACCGGCACGGTGAAATCCCGACCTCGTTTGCGCCCTCTCAAGCAAGCAGTTTCCAAGCGGTTTCTTTGGACAGAAAGGTTGATGCACATCAAAGCTGCCGGACGGAGCTTTGGTAAAGTTCCGCAACCGGTTGCGAGAGACTTGACCGATCTCCAACCACTCGCCCGAGCAAAGGACACTTGCCATGATTGATGTCGACCGGGGCACTTGGGACGCCATCGTAATCGGCTCGGGCATGGGAGGCATGACCGCCGCCGCGGCTTTGTCCAAGGTCGGGCACAGAGTGCTTCTCGTTGAGCAGTACCAGGTGCTCGGCGGCCTGACGCATGGCTTCTCCCGTGACGGCTTCACGTGGGACGTTGGCATTCATTACCTGAGCGGTGTTGCGCCGGGAGAGCCCGAGCGGGAGATCCTCGACTGGCTGGCGGACACGCCTATCGATTTCGTGCCGATGGGAGCGGTCTACGACAATGTACACATCGGATCGGCGGAAACGCTGTCGCTGTCCCGCCCCTACGAGGCGCAGGAAATGGACCTGAAGGACCGATACCCCGACGAGGCCGAGGCGATCGAGGCGTGGACCGAGGCGCTCCGGAACGGCCGAGAAGCCATGTACAAGATCTTCCCGACCCGCGCGATGCCGGAGTTCGCGGGCGATGTTCTCAAATGGTGGAACCGCCGCGCAATCAAGCGCTGGTGCGGCCGCACGACCAAGGAAGTCATCGCCGACATCACGGACCATCCTGAGCTTGCCGCGGCGCTCGCCGCGCAATGGGGAGATCACGGCGGACGTCCCAGCAAGGCGAGTTTTGCGATGCATGCCCTGATCGCCGGGTCCTACCTGGAATGCGGGGCCTGGTATCCGGTGGGCGGCGGTGCCGCGTTCGCCGACCACATCCTGCCGACCATCACCAGAAACGGTGGCGAAACACGCGCAGGCGTGCGCGTCGAAGGGTTGCTGTTCGACGGTGACGCGGTCGTCGGGGTCCGGACAGAGGATGGCGCCGAGATACGCTCGGACGTTGTCATCTCAGACATTGGCGCGCGCGAGACCGTCGACCTGCTCCTGCCCGAGGACTTTGCGCATCAGGACTGGATCGCCGAAATCCGTTCCCTGTCGTCCAGCATAGCGCATTACACCCTGTTCCTTGGCTTCGAGGGCGACATCGAGGACGCCGGCGCAACGAAGTCGAACCACTGGCTCTACCCGACGGGTGAGGTCGATGTACTTTGGACGACTGCGCCCGAGGGGACGCCGCCCGGCATGTTCGTGTCCTTCGCCTCCCTCAAGGATCCCGCACACGACTCCGGCCCCCGGCAGAAACACATGGGCGAGATGCTGGCATGGACAAACTGGTCGACCGTCGCCCGCTGGGCGGACCGCACCGCAGGTGCGCGCGGCGACGACTACCGGGAATTCAAGAGCCGGGTAGAGGACACGCTCTTCGCGCAATTCGAGGCCTACTTCCCCGACCTCGCCAGGCTTGTGGTATTCCGGGAACTGGCCACTCCGCTCGCCACCGTCGCCATCACAGGGCATCGCGAGGGAGCGTTCTACGGGCTCGACGTGACGCCGGATCGGGTGATGAGCGATGCCCTCCGCGCAAAGACGCCGATTGAGGGTCTCTACCTCGCCGGTCAGGACGTGGCGAGCCCTGGCATCCCGGGGGCTCTCTGGGGAGGCCTCCTCGCGGCGGCCAGCGTCGACCCGAAAGTGTTCGCCAAGTTCAGAGGGTGACGCTCACGGCAACGCGAGGCCATGACAGCTGAATTTCTCTACCACCTGATGGTGGGTGCTTTCTTCCCCCACGAACGCGACGCGGTGAAGCGGCGGGAATGGCGCATTCTGCCCGGCCTCCGGTCGCTGCCGGACGGGATCGCCGCAGACCCCGTCACCCGCCAACTCGGCCTTCACCCCGGTCCAGGCGCCGGTTCGGAGCGCGTCGCCCTTGCTATCTCGTCTGCCGCCGAGAAGTCATGCGAGGGCACGATCACAAGGCCCGGCAGACGATCCTTCAAATTCCTCACCTTCGCGAAGGACGCGCGGAGGATGGCAGGATCTCCTCTGCCTGGGGTGCGATCTTCATCCAGAAGCCGCGCTTCATAGGTCAAATCGCCCACCAGAAGGATCGGCGTGTGTCCCGGCGTCGGCAGAAGGATCATCGAGCCGTCGCCCTTAACATCGTAAGTACCCTCGAAGCCGTCAAAGAGCGGATCGTCGGTGGGATGAAACGCAAAAGGCCGCCATTGCGCGCCGGGGATCTCGATGTGTTCTTTCAGGATCCACTCCCGTTCCGGATTTGGCTGCGCAAGTTGGGCCCACTCCCGCTCGCTGACAAGCAGTCTGGCCTGCGGGATATGCGCGATACCGCCCACATGGTCGAAGTGAAGATGTGAAATTATGGCAAGCTCGATATCGGACGCCACAAAACCTGCATTTGCCAACACCTTGTCGAGTTGATCTTCCTCCGAGATATGCATTCGGAAAACCCGCCGAAACAGGAACCGGCCGATCGCTTGCGAGATATAGTCCGGGTCGGAAACGATGGCCGGGTCCATCCCGGCATCGAAAAGGATGGGTCCATCCTTATGCTCGATCAGGAAGTAGCTGAGCGGCAGCTCGACCCAACTCCGCGATGTCAGCGCCCACCAGAGCTGTGGCTTCCAGCTTCCGTAGCGGTGCTCGTCGTGCTGCTCGGCCCATCCCGAACTGAAGACCCGCAAGGACCTGATCGCCCGAGTTCCGTCGACTACGGTCTCTGTCTTTTCTTCGGCGGCCATGTGGGTAGCTCCAGGACCGGTGCCGCCTGCACCAAGGACAGTATGGTCGAGGACCGGTGAGCGGGCAGTGATCTGGATCAACGACTGCCCTTGGCCCCGCGGTAGGGCTCTTCCCGATCCTGAGATTTCCGCCATCGCGACCGCGGTCGAGGAGCAGGGCCCCTCGACCCTAGAGATCGCCCGCAACGTCCAGCACGCGGCGAGGGGCACGCACGATGTGAACAGCAGCATCGAGAGCGTGAACCGCGCGGCCCGCGACACCGGATCGGCGGCCGGCCAGGTGCTGGACGCGGCCCAGGAGATGTCGCGCCAGGCGGAAGGCCTGCGCGGCCAGGTCGACCGGTTCCTCGGTGCGGTGCGCGCCGCCTCCCCTCATGCCCCCGATAGCCGCCGCAGGGTTTCGTGGCGGTCGCGCACAGCCGCCGCAACTTCCCGCGAGAAGTCCGACCACGGCGCCTCGTCCGGCGTCACGAGCGTGCGCAGGCTGTCGTACAGCGGGTTGTCGGCGGCGCCGTCGCCGCCGGCCCGGGCCACCGTCACCCGGTACGCCGCCGGGTCGTCCGCCTCGTTGTACATCCGCACCGAGGCGGCGTTGCCGTCCGCGTCGATGACCACGATCGCGCCGCCCGTCTGCGGCGCCGCAGCGATGCTGTCCACCACCCAGCCGCCGGTGTTGTAGATGTGCACCGAGCGCGCGATGCCGTCGATGACGCGGGGCGCCTCGAACGGCTTGTGGGTGTGGCCGAAGACGAAGTTCACGTGCGCCGGCATGTCCTCGCCGAGTCGCGCGCGCTCGCGCACCAGCTGGCCCTCGACGTAGCGGCCGATATAGGTGTCGAGCCGGGCCCAGGAGTCCGCGCTCAACGTTCCGGGGATCTCGCGCTCGAGCCCCGAAAAGCGGCGCATCAGCCAGCGCAGCGCGACATAAAGGAGCGGGATCTCGACCGGGCGCAGCCACCACGGCCGTCCGAAATGCGCCGGGATGTTCCAGGCGAGCCGGCAGGCAAGCCGGCGCTGGCCGGCCGCGCTCTGCAGCATCTCGTAGATGAAGCCGACGCTCTCCCCGACCCGGCCGGAGCGGCCGAGCGTGCCCCACATGAAATCGATCCAGGCGAAGTTCTCGACCTCGACGTCCCAGATTTCCCTGGGCGCGCCCTCGTTCGGCGCAAGGATTCGCTGCAACTCGGTCATCAGGTAGTAGATCGATTCCGAGAAATGGCCGTGATGAACGACGGTGCAGGCGGCGCCGCCGGCGCCGACCAGGCCGAAATTCGGGTACATGGACAGGAAGCGGACCGCCCGCTCCCCGGTCAGGCCCGGCACCTTCTTCGCGACGGTGTCGAGCAGGAGGTTGCCGACGTCGCGGTCGGGCACCTCGAGCTCCGGCCGCCACGGGAACAGGTGGGTCGCGTGCCAAGGCGCGTTGCGGAACGGCAGCGTCGTCGTCTCCTCGTCGAGATAGCCGGTGTACTGCTGCTCGCGCGCCAGCTCCCACAGATGGTGGTCGTGGTTGCCCGGCAGGTAGACGATGCGCCGGTCGAGCGGCAGGTCGTCCTCGTCATACAGGCGCTCGAGGAACTGCGCGAACACGGTGGCGGCGATATTTGTCTTTTGCAGTGCCAGCTCGAGGACGTCGCCGGCAAGCACGAGCTCAGGCTTACCGTCGCCCTCGTGGCTGCGCAGGATCCGCTTGATGCAGGCGACGAGCGCCTCGAGGACCGGGCTCACCGCCTCGGGGGCGACCTCGCGGCCGTCCGCCGCGGTCAGGACGCTGCCCCAGTAGCCGAAATGCAGGTCGGACAGGCAGATCGCCCTGATGCGCGACATCGCCGTTCTCCTACCCTGTCGGCGGTGCGACGCGCTGTGCGGCCGCGCCGCTCTTTTTGAAGGAATTGCCGCAGCATAAGACCACCATTTCGCGTGGCCGTCGAGTCCCGCGCGGGCCGGCGCGGCAGCCGGGCCGCCAATGCGCGACCCCCGTCTGCCGCGACCCGGCACATTCTTGCGTTGCTGGTGATCGATCACCTGTTATATGCTTCCGGTTGTCGTGTCGCGACGCGGGACGTTGACGATGGCGGGTGAGGCATCCGAATTCGACGTTGTCGTGATCGGCTCGGGTTTTGGCGGGTCCGTGATGACCTGCCGCCTGGCCGAGAAGGGCTACCGCGTGTGCCTCTTGGAGCGCGGCCGCGAATACGGCTTCAACGCGTTTCCCCGCCGGATCCACGAGTTGAAGCGCGCGTTCTGGGACCCGAAGGACGGTCTCGACGGCCTGTTCGAGGTCCGCTCACATCCGGACAGCGACGTGAGCACCCTGACGGCCAGCGGCCTCGGCGGCGGCTCGCTGATCTACGCCAACGTGCTGATCCCGATGGACGACGAGCTGTTCGCCGGCTGGCCGGGCGGCATCGACCGCGCGGCGCTCGACCCGTATTACGACAAGGTCCTGGCGACGATGCAGGCCGCACCCTACCCGTTCAGCGACCCCTACTACGCCGACACGCCGAAGTCGCAAGCGCTCAAGGACGCGGCAGCCCAGCTGCCCCAGGACCCGGAGGCAACGGCGCCGCCGCACGGCTTCTTCCCGCATCTTGCGGTGTGGTTCAAGGGTACGTTCCCGGGCGAGCAGTCGGTCAACGACCACGGCATCGTGCAGTCGCGCTGCATCAAGTGCGGCGAGTGCGACGTCGGCTGCAACATCCACGCCAAGAACACGCTCGACCTCAACTACATCGCGCGGGCACGCAACGCGGCCCTGCTCGGGCCCGCGGGCGTGCCGGCGGAGGTGCGCACCAATACCGAGGCCGTCGACATCGTGCCGGACGGCGGCGGCTACGTCGTCACCTGCCGCGCCACCGGAGAGACGGCGACGGCCGCCGAGACGACGCTCAGGGCCGGGAAGGTCGTGGTCGCGTGCGGCTCGGTCGGAAGCGCCGGCCTGCTGCTCCGCCTCAAGCGCGGCGGCTCGCTGCCGGAGCTGAGCGACGCCGTTGGCAAAGGGTGGTGCGGCAACGGCGACCTCGAGGGCACGGTGCTGAAGGCCAGCGACGACATCGTGCCGACCGACGGCCCGGTCATCACCTATGCGGTGAAATACGCCTACTCGCCGTATCCCGACGGCTTCGCCCACCAGATCTACATCGAGGATGCGGGCTTCCCCAACTTCCTCGCCTGGTACGTCGCCGGCAAGCTGCCGTCCGCCCGCGATTTCGTCGCAAGGCTGCGACTGGCCTGGAAGTTCGTGGTGCGTCTGGTGCGCCGGCGGCCGGAGATCAACATCGGCGACGACGTCGCGCACATGATCGACAGCGACGATTCGATCCGCCGCACGCTGTTGCTGCTCGGCATGGGGCGCGACCGCTCCGACGGAGAGGTCGTGCTCGACCGCGACGGCAATGCCGCGGTCATCTGGAAGGTCCGGGCGAGCCGGCTCCACGTCGACCGGCAGAAGCGCGAGATGAAACGCATCGCCAAGGCGCTCGACGGCGATTTCCTCGTCAACCCGCTGACCTGGCTGGACAAGCTGATCGCCGTGCATCCGCTGGGCGGGTGCGTGATGGCGGACGATCCCGCCGACGGCGTCGTCAACCCGGATGGCGAGGTGTTCAACTACCCGGGGCTCTATGTCGTCGACGGCAGCATCGTGCCGACCTCGATCGGCCCCAACCCGTCGCTGACCATCGCGGCACTGGCCGAGCGCATCGCCGACCGTTTCCCGACGCGGGGAGGTGCGTGACGGGCGGCGGCCCGATACAGGAGGATCGCGACCATGATCCCGTCTCGCTTCTATCGCTACGCCTGCCTTGTCACGGCGCTGGCCAACGCCGGCGGCAACCTGTTCCTGCTGCTCTTCTACCGCCCGCTGTTCGACCTGCTGACGATCCCGCAACCGGTCGACCTGCCCTACTTCGTGTGGATGGCGGGGCTGTCCTTCACCAACGGCGTGCTGGCCTCTCTCGTCTTCCTCGACCCGCCGGGCAACCGCAGCCTGCTCAAGGTCGGCATCGTCGGCAAGGGCATCTTCGCCCTGACCACGATTCATTTCTACGTCGTCGGCGAAATCCACTGGTTCTTCCTGCTGTTCGGCGTCTGGGATGCCCTGTTCGTGGCCATCTTCTGGCTCTACCTGCTCCAGCTGCAGGCGCCCGATCTTGCGGACCTGCTCGCCGGCGACGTTCGCCCCGGCGCGGGCAGTCGGGGCAAGGCGGCGATCCTGTGCTTCTCGCTGACCGGCACCGGCCGGGGCGGCATGGAGTCGGTGAAGAGCGGCCTCGAATCCAAGGGCTATGCGGTCGATACGATCGAGATCCGGCCGGTCGAGGCGGAGCTGTTCCGCTTCCCGTTCCGCTCCGTCTTCAGCTTCCTGCGCATCGCGCTGCGCGCCATCTTCCGCGTGCGGGCGAAGATCGAGCCGCTCGACCTGCCCGCGGACCATGATTACGACCTCATCGTCGTCGAGAGCCAGACCTGGTTCGTCGGCATGTCGGCGCCGGTCGAGGAGGTCTTCCTCGAGCCGGCCAACCATGCATTCTTCCGCGACCGCGATGCGGCTGTGTTCGTCGTCTGCCGGGGCCTGTGGCGGCGCAGCCAGGCGATGCTGATGCGGCATCTGGAGCGGGCGGGCGCGCGTCTCGCCGGCGCGCGGGCCTACACCCACATCGGCCGCGAGCCGTCGCGTCTGTTCAGCCTCGTTGCCTATCTGGCCTATGCGGAGACGGGGCGCCCGGCGTTCCTGAAATGGTTCCTGCAGCCCCGTTACGGTTTGAGCGATGGCGACCTCGACGCGCTCAGGCAGTTCGGCGCCGCGCTCGCGGAGCGCTGAGGCAGCAAAGGGAGGAGCGAAGCCATGGAGCTGATGCGCGCATTCATCGACGGGGCCACCATCGAGCCCCTGCTGGCCCTGCTGCGGATCCTGGCCCTGGGTCCCGGCGACACGATCGCCGCGCTCGCCGTGATCTCGGTCATCTTCTTCCTGAACGAGTTCCTGAAGACCTCGCTGATGATCGAATACACAAGCAGCCGGCTGGCCCATGTCGGCATCAACGTGATGACCCTCCTGCCGGCGGCGCTGCTGGCCGTGGTCCTGCTCTACGCCGGCTACGTCCATCCGGCGCGCATCGGCACGAGCTTCCTCGTCTGCGTCGCCGCCTTCGTCCCCTGGTACGTGGCGGCGGCGCTGACCCGCCTCGGCCGGCGCGACTCCGAGGGCGCCGACGTCGGGTTCATGTGCGTCGGGCTGGCGGTCGTCGTCGCCGCTGGCATCGTTGCGGCGATCCTGTTCTGAGGCGCCGGTTCGGCCCCGGCGCCGGGCCGCTTGATGCCGACCATCCCCGCGATCGATACGTCTGTGGTACCATCACCCCAGGACGTAGCATCGGGTCCCGCGACGGACCCGGAGACCGGGAGACCATCACCATGAACGTCAGGCAGTACTTGTGCGCCGTCGCGCTGGTGCTCGTGCCGGCCCTGGCCGGAGCACCCGCCGTGGCCGACGACGATTGGGACGACGACGCGCCGGCCTTCGATTTCCTGTTCGGCAACCATATCGACACCCACCAGCAAACGCGGCTGCGCCGCGACGGCACGCTGTCGGGCGCGCTGCTGATCTACTTCACCGGCGAGATCGACCCCGACTCCGGCCTGCCGGTGGCGCGGCACCCGCGCGGCGCCATGCACGGCGAGGAATGCGGCGTCGACCTCGACTGCGAGGTCGGCTGGAAGCTGCGCGGCCGCGCCGGCCACGCGACCTTCCTGTTCCACGGCGGCGTCAACGGCAACGACCACCCGGTCTGGCTGGTCGGCCGCACCGCGATCCCGCAACCCGGCAGTTTCAGCCATTTCCACTGGATCACCTCGGCCGGCACCGAGGCGGCGCAGGACGACGTCGAGATCCCGCCGGCCTGCGACGTCGCCATGGCGGGCGAGCTCGAGGGGATGGTCGTCGAGGGCACGCTGACGCTCGACGACGGCGCCGTGACCTACAGCTGGGAGCAGCAGTCGGTGCATGTCGGCGGCGGCGCCGAGAACGTCACCTGCCCGGGCTGGTTCCTGCAGCTCCGGGCGGTCGACTCCTTCGCCTTCCAGCACGGCGGGGAGCTCATCCCGGTGCGGCCGGGCGTCGACAACGCAACGCATCTGAACCTCTTGACCAACTATGCCCTGGTGCCCGGGATCACGGGCTCCGCCGGCATGGGCGGGCACTGACGGGACACGGGGCCGCGCTACTCCCAGCCGCAGGCCGCGCGCAGCGGCGCGATTGCGTCTTCGAGTCCGTCGAGGTCGAAGGCGGCGAGCAGCGGCTCGCCGGCCGGCGGGGAGACGCCCAGGCGCAGCTGTGGGTCTTTTTGCAGCAGGCGGCGATTCAGGCCTCGCCACGAGTCGGCGGGCGATGTGAAGGTTTTGTCAATCGGGCGCGGTCGGGTGTAGAGTTCCAGCAGCCCGCCCGACGGGCGAACCGAAGACGCAACCTCGAAATCGTCTCTGATAATCGTCTTTCGGCGCAAGGCGTGGACAGGTGAGCGAAGTCGATCTGGTAAGAGATGGCCCCCAGCCGCACGAGCTGTCAGGCCACTGGTCGCTGCGGGTAACGCGGCTCGGCTACCGCCGGCTGCGCTACGTCCGCGCGCAGATGAACCTGTATTACTTCTGGGAGAAGCGCTGGTTCTTCATCGCGCTCGCGGTCGGCGCGGCGATGCTGGCCCTGCCGCAGCCCGAAGGGCTGTCGCGCGAGGGCATGATCATCCTCGCGATGTCGGTCGTCGCGACGATTCTGTTCGTCACCGAGCCGGTGCCACTGCCCACGGTCGCGCTGCTGATCATATGCGGTGAGGTCGTGCTGCTGGGCCTCGAATCGACCAAGGTGGCGAAGAGCCTAATGACCGATTCTGTCCTGTTCATCATGGGCTCGCTGATGCTGGCGGTGGCGGTGATCTGCCAGAAACTGGATCAGCGGATCGCCTGGCTTATCGTGCGCGTCACCGGCACCCGGACGGCGCGTATCGCCTTCGGCATATCGGCGATTTCGGGCCTCCTCGCGTCCTTCGTCGGCGAACATACGGTGGCTGCGATGATGCTGCCGGTCGGCGTAACGCTGATCACGCTGACCTCGGACGACCGCAAGAAGGTCCGCGGGCTTGCCGCCGTGATTCTGTTCTCGATCTGCTACGGCGCCTCGGTGGCCGGCATAGGCACCCCGTCGGGTGGCGCCCGCAACGCCATCATGATCGGCTACTGGAAGGAGTTCTTTTACGATCCGTCGAGCCCGGAGACGCAGCGCTACCTGATCGACTACGTGCGGTGGATGGCCTATGCCTATCCGGTCTTTCTGCTGCAGCTGCCGCTCGTGACCGTGGTGCTGCTGTGGACCTTCAGGCCGGAATACCGCGACCTCTCGCGCGCCGTCGCGAAGCTGCGCACGCGCGTCGAGCTTCAGGGCCCGATGACCATGGCGAACTACCTGGCGATCGTCCTGTTCCTGACGATCCTGGCCGGCTGGATCTTCTTCTCGTCGCTGCTCGGCATGGGCATCGTTGCAATCCTCGGCGCCGCCGCCTTCCTGGTCACCGGGCTGGTACGGTGGGAGGACATCAATAACGGCGTGAACTGGGGCGTGGTGCTGCTCTACGCGGCGGCGATCTCGCTCGGCGTACAGATGAAGGA
This sequence comes from Alphaproteobacteria bacterium, assembly GCA_041563955.1. Classification (GTDB taxonomy): domain Bacteria; phylum Pseudomonadota; class Alphaproteobacteria; order UBA8366; family JADFVY01. Next base: position 11,818 of record JBFGQV010000045.1, read on the forward strand.
GACCGGCGCGGCCGAGTGGGTGGCCGGGAACTTCATCGCCATGCTGGCGCCGATCGGCGCCGATGCGGGACTCGGGCTGTGGGCCGCGGTCTCGGCGCTGACCACCTTCGTGACCAACACCATGTCGAACGGCGCCGCGGTCGCCGTGCTCGGTCCGATCGTGCTGAACATGGCCACCGTCGCGGGAGAGAGCCCGATCGTGATCGGCTTCATCACCGCGATCTCATCGGCCTTCGCGTATCTCACCGTGGTCGGCACGCCGGCCTGCACCATCGTGTTCGCCGCCGGCTATCTGACCCCCGGCGACTTCCTCAAGGTCGGTTGGCGCATGGTCGCGGTCTCAACCCTGCTGATGCTGGCCGCCGCCGTCGTCTATTGGCCGATGGTGGGGACCTGAGCATGGCCCGCGCGCGCCGGTCGGCGCTCACACGCGCCCGCGAGCGCAGGCGGAAGCTGGAGGAAATCCGCGTGCGCCGGCGTGGCCGCTTCCGCATCCTGGCCTGCGTCAACGGCACGGACGACTCCTATATGGGGGTCGAGACCGCCGCCGAGATCGGCAGGTCCGACGTCTGCGACGTGATCCTGCTCTATGTCCGGCGCATCGACCAGGGTCTCAACTCCGGCGGGCTTCAGGTGCGCATCGCGCGCCAGAACCTGCTCGAATGGGGCCTCGAGCTCCCCGGCATCGAGTTCCTGCGCCACGGCCTCAACATGCTGCTGGAGGAGGATTTCCTGGGCGGCGGATGGGACGAGCATATCGACCACACCAACGTGTTCGGCGACCCGCTGGGCGACAACAAGGTCGAGTACCGGGCGCCCTCGGGCAAGAGCGTCGTGCTGAAGCTCAAGACGGCACCCGACGTGGCTAGCGGCATCCTCGACCAGTACGAGCTGGGACCCTACAACCTGATCGTCGTCGGCCCGCCGAAGCGCTGGCGCGGCGAGATCCGCTCCTTCCTCGAGCCGAGCACGGTGCAGAAGGTCGCCATGTTGGCGCCGTGCTCCGTGCTGACGGTGCGCGGGCCGTGCCGCGGCCGCGGCTACCTGCTGTGCACCGACGGCAGCGATCATTCGCTAGGTGCATTGCGGCGCGGCGCGGTGCTCGCGCAGACCGTCGGCGAACCGGTGCGCATCCTCGCCGTCGCGCCGGATCGAGACCAGGCGCAGCCGCTGCAGGCCAGGGTCGAGCGCTTCGCCCGCGGGCTCGGCGAGACCGGCATTACGGTCGACGACACCCGCGTCGAACGCGGCGCGCCCGTGCCGACGATCCTCGAGGCGAGCAAGTCCGCCTCGGTCGTGGTGGTTTCGGACTCGGGGAAATCCCGCCTCAAGCGCTTCATCGTCGGCAGCGTCGCCTTCGACGTGATGGGCCGGGCAGAGACCTCGGTGCTGAACATCCGCTAGCGCGCCGCCTCACTGCCAGCCGCAGCTTTCCTGCAACGGGGCGATCGCATCCTCCAGCCCGCCGAGGTCGAAGGCGGCGAGCAACGGCTCTCCGGAAGGCGGTGAGACGCGCAGGCGCAGCTGCGGCTGGCCGTACAGCGCCTTGATGAAGCCGATGGCGCGGTCGCGCTCCCACACGCCGAAGCGGCGATGGTCCGGCGCCACGGTGACATCGCCGGCGAGGACCGCGCCGCTGCCGATGCGGTACTCGATGCGCGTCGCCCCGCCGCCGACGAAGGCGCCGAAGTCGAACACCGCCGCCATATCGCCGTCGCGGCACTGCAGCGCCAGCACCGCATGCGCGCGGCCCGACACCGGGTTCACCGAGCGGGTCCAGAGCACAAGCTCGGTCAGCGCGGGATCGCGCCGGGAGGGCGCGGAGTCGAGCGACCAGACGCCATGCCCTGCGGCGGCCGCGGCTTCCGCGACGGCCAGCGCGTCATAGCAGGCCAGCCGCTCGGCCGGCGTCTCGATGGCGGTGCAGTCCCGCAGGCCCGCCGCCGCAGCGGGGGCGAAGAGCGAGAGGACCGCCGCCACCGACACTATCGGGATCAGGCCGCGCATGGACCGCCCTACCGGATCAAATAGACCGGGCTGGTCCAGGCGATTGTGCCGTCCTCCTGCGTCAGCCGGATGAACAGCGGGCTGTCGCCGGCCTCGTGCAGGCGGATGCGCTGGGTGAAGTGGAGCGCCCGGTGCTCGTTGTCCGCCGGCAGGCGGAAGATCTTCAGGTAGCGCGGCAGCGCGCCCGCGCGGTCGAACACCTCGTCCTCGTAGCCGATCTCCTCCAGCGGCACGCCGCAGGTGACCAGCGGCGTCTCGATCTTGAGCGTGCCGCCGTACGTGTCCTCGACCCACAGATCGAAGCCGCCGATATTGCCGGTGGTCAGCGCCTTCCAGGCAAGGCCGGTGTCGCCCACACGGTCCAGCGTCTTGTCGCGGTTGAAGAAGTTGATCGGGCGGGCATCGAGGATGCGGTTTCCGGACAGCGTCGCCGTGCCGTCCCAGATCACCTGGCGGAAGCGGCCGCGATACTCGGCGCCCTCCCAGACCACGCGGATGCGGTTGCCGAGCGCCTCCGGCCCGTACGGGCGTACGGTCTCGATCTGGTCGAGCCCGTTGAAGATGTCGACCCGCTCGATCGGCGCCGCGGCGAGGATATCGACAGCGAGCTCCACCTCCTCGTCCCGCGTCCGCACGATATCGCCCATCATCGCCTCGGCGGCGGCGGTGCCTTCGGCGGGACCCAGCGCCGGGTCGTCATGGTAGAGCGTCGCCTCGTTGTCGAGCCGCACGCGTACGTCGATGTGCATGCGCCCGCCCGGCCCGCCGGTGGTGGCGTAGTGGCGGCGCCGGCGCAGGCAGTCCAGCACGTCCGCGCGCGACAGGCCCGGCATCAGAAGGCAGGTCAGTCCGCCGACGGCGCCGAACAGCGAGGCGCCCGGATAGCTCGCCCCCGGGCGGCCCTTGTGGCCGTCGGAATTGGCGACGATGCCGACCCGGTAGCCCATCTCGAAGGCATCGCGCACCAGCCACTCGAAGGTGCCCCAGGAGGAGTGCACCTCCATCGATTTCTCGAAACGCCCGTCATGGGCCAGCTTCACGTCGGCATAGCGCCCGCCGCAATGGGCGTACACCACGACGTCCCATTCCGCGTTGGCGGCGAAGGCCTCGAACAGCTCGGCGGCGGAGTTGGCATCGGTGTGTACGTCCGAGACGTCGTCGATCAGCGCGTGCGAGGAGCGGCGGATCTGCCGCCCCGCCTCGGGGAAGAACACGTTGCGGTCGCCGCCGAGGCCGGTGTTGCCGGACCATTCGTAGCCCGGCAGGGCAACGAAACGCCCGGGCTCGTCATACGCGTCGCACAGCCGGTCGAGCTCGCGCCAGAAGGGCGTGGTGATCTGGAAGTCGTTGCCCTGGTGGCCGGTGGCGTCGAGAAAAGCGCGGTCGCGGGCGAAGGCGAAATACGCGTCGGCGGCGTTGGTGCCGATCGTCTCCTCCGACTGGCCGTGCAGGTCGGCCCAGAACGGCAGCAGCGGCGCCTGTTCGACGATGCGCAGCGGGTTGGCGGTGGCAATGCATACGCCGGCGTCGTCCTCGAGCCGGATCTCGACATCGCCGGGCGCCGAAACCGACAGGCCGGGCACCTCCACCGCGAAGTCGCCCGGCGCGAAGGTCACGGTATCGGGCAGGTCGTCGATCGGAACGCTGCTGCGCAGGCGGAAGGTCGCGTCGCAGCGGTCCGACGGGTTGCCCCATCTGTCCTCGCCCTTGCATTTAAGGGTGAACTGCTCGCCGACACGCCGCAGGGTCGGCAGCACTGCAAGGTAGCGCTCCGGCGGGCCGGGGACGATGCGGATCGCCGGCTGCCGCGGCAGCGGCTGGTAGTTGTACGTGGCGATCGGGTCGACCAGCACGCGGAACTCGTACGTGTCTTCGCAGAAGGTCTGCATCCGCATGCCGGGGGAGCCCCCCTCGGTGGCGCCGAAACGTACGGTGATCGTGTCGCCCGCGCGCAGGAAGCCGCGCACCACCTTGATATAGAGCGTGCGGTCCCACGGCCGGACGTTGCCCTTGGGATCGTAGCGGTACTCGAGGACGGCGTCGTTCGAGGCCGCGATCACGGTGTAGTTGGGCTTCGCCGGGTCCTCGAACTGCGGCCGCGTCTGGTCGGAGGCGAAGCGGAAGCAGATGCGCAGACTGCCGGAGTCGTCGATGCCGAACTTGCCGGCGGTGTAGGTCAGGGTGAAGCTCTGGTGGGAGCCGGCCTCGAAGTCGCCGTCCGGCGTGACGGTGGCGGTGCCCAGCGCCTCCGGCGGCACCGGCGTGCGGATGGTACCGCTGTTGACGGCGGCCCAGGGCGCGGCGGCGGCATCGTCGGGGCTGCCCATCGGTGTCTCGGCCATGTCTCCTCCGGCTGCGGCGCAATCGCCGGCGCCATCATACGCATTGCGCGATCATCCGCCGAACGAAAAGCGCGCGCGCCGCCGGGCGCCCTCTGACTGAGACCTGTAGCCGGCGCGCAAACTCCGCTACCCTGCCGGCATGACCTCGCCGCTCCGGGATCGCACCTTCCGCCGCCTGTTCACGGCGCAGGTGACCGCCCTCGCCGGCACCGGCCTTGCCACCGTCGCGCTGGCGCTGCTGGCCTACGACCTCGCCGGCGGCCGGGCCGGCGTGGTGCTCGGCACGGCGCTCGCGCTCAAGATGGTGGCCTATGTCGGCATCGCGCCGCTTATCGGCGGGCTGGCGCACCTTCTGCCGCGCCGCGCCCTGCTGATCGGGCTCGATCTCGGTCGCGCCGCCGCCGTCGCCTGCCTGCCCTTCGTCACGGAGGTCTGGCAGGTCTACCTGCTGATCTTCGTCCTCAACGCGTTCTCGGCCGGCTTCACGCCGACCTTCCAGGCGACGATCCCCGACGTGCTGCCGGACGAGGCGCGCTATACGCGGGCGCTGTCGCTGTCGCGGCTGGCCTACGACCTCGAAGCCCTGCTGAGCCCGGCGGCCGCCGCCGCCGCGCTCGTGGTGCTGAGCTACGATGCGCTGTTCGCCGCCAACGCGGTGGCCTTTCTGGCCTCGGCCGTGCTGGTGCTGTCGGTACGCCTGCCGGCGCCGGCGCCGCACGAGCGCGCGCCCGGCACCTGGCACCGCATCGGCGTCGGCCTCGGCGCCTACCTCAGGACGCCGCGGCTGCACGGCCTGCTGGCGCTGTCGCTCGCGGTGGCCGCCGCCGGCGCGATGGTGATCGTCAACACGGTGGTCTACGTGCGCGACCGTCTCGGCGGCACCGACAGCGACACCGCGCTCGCCTTCGCCGCCGCCGGCGCGGGGTCGATGGTGGTCGCCCTCATGCTGCCCCGCCTGCTCGATCGCCTGCCGGACCGCCCGCTCATGCTGTCCGGCGGCCTCGTGCTGGCCGCCGGGCTGCTGGCGGGCCTCGCCAGGCCCGATCTTCTCGCCCTGCTGGCGGTCTGGTTCGTCCTCGGCGCCGGGTCGTCACTCGTCCAGACGCCGGCCGGACGCTTGCTCCGGCGCTCGGCGCGCGCGGGCGACCGGCCCGCCGTCTACGCCGCGCAGTTCGCGCTGTCGCACGCCTGCTGGCTCGTCGCCTACCCGCTCGCAGGCTGGCTCGGTGCGGCGTTCGGCCTGACCACGACGTTTGCGGTGCTCGCCGCGCTGACCCTGGCGGCGACGCTCGCCGCCCTCGTTCTGTGGCCGCGCCACGACCCGGCCGAGCTGGCGCACGAGCACGCGGCGGTCGGCCACGAGCACCTGCACGTGCACGACGCGCACCACCAGCACGACCACGAGGGCTGGGAGGGGCCGGAGCCGCACCTCCATGCGCACCGGCACGCGCCGCTGCGGCACAGCCACGCCTACGTCATCGACCTGCACCACCCGGTCTGGCCGGGCCGGTGAGCCTTGTTCTTCGTCGATCTCGAACCGGAATCGACCCTGCCGGGGTGCGGCGCGGCCAATCGAATGCCGCGCGAACGACTTGACAGTTCCGGCGCTGCGCTCAGATCAAGGGTCTGACGCTTCGCGTCGGGACGGGTCGCACTTGTATGGTCGTGCGTTGGATGGACTCCCCCGGGGATTTCCATTTCATCGCCGGTCACGGGTGCAGCCGCCCTCCTTCAAGCCTTCCCCCTCAATCCGCTACGCAGCCAGGAAAGGTGTTTCATGAGCGATCGCGACGCCCCTCTCATTGCCGAAAAAGAACCCGCCGAGGTCGAGCTCGAGGCCGGCGAGACCTATTACTGGTGCCGCTGCGGGCGGTCGAAATCCCAGCCGTTCTGCGACGGCTCGCACAAGGGCACCGGTCTCTCGCCGCTCGAGTTCACCCCCGATGAAGCCGGGGAGGCTTACCTGTGCCAGTGCAAGTCGACCGGCGATGCGCCCTACTGCGACGGCACGCACGAGAAACTCGGAGATGCCGAGAAGGGCGATCCGGTTCCCGAGATCGAGCGCGACGGCCCGCCCGAGGCGGAACCGACGCCCGAGGAGCCGACGGTGGCGCGGATTCACGAGCTGGCGCGCGACGGGCTGGCCAAGCTCGGCCGGCACGGACCGATGGGGGCGATGGGCGTGCCGCGCAAGGACCTGCCGCACTGGGACGATATCCAGATCCTGGTGGCGCAGCTCGCCCGCAAGCCGCTCACGGAGGATAAAGCGGTCGGCACCGAGCTGACGATCGGGCCGCGCGCGAAGAAGCCGCTCACGCTGAAGATCCCGCTGTTCGTCTCGGATATGAGCTTCGGCGCCCTGTCCGAGGAGGCCAAGGTCGCCCTGGCCCGGGGCGCGGAGCAGGCCGGGACCGGGATCTGCTCCGGCGAGGGCGGCATGCTGCCCGAGGAGCAGGCGGCCAACAGCCGCTATTTCTACGAGCTGGCCTCGGCGAAATTCGGCTGGAAGCCGGAGCTGGTCGAGAAGGTGCAGGCCTTTCACTTCAAGGGTGGCCAGGGCGCGAAGACGGGCACCGGCGGCCACCTGCCCGGCAGCAAGGTGACCGACAAGATCGCCTCGGTGCGCGGGCTGGAGCCGGGACAGGACGCGGTCTCGCCGCCGACCTTCGACGACCTGCACACGGTCGAGGATTTCCGCCGCGTGGCCGACGAAGTGCGCGAGCGCACGGGCGGCATCCCGGTCGGCTTCAAGCTCTCGGCGAACCATATCGAGGACGACATCGACTTCGCGCTGGCGGCGGGGGCCGACTACATCATCCTCGACGGCCGCGGCGGCGGCACAGGTGCGGCGCCGCTGCTGTTCCGCGACCATATCAGCGTGCCGACGATCCCCGGCCTGGCGCGGGCCCGAAGGCATCTCGACGCCAGGGCCGGCCGCGAGGTCACCCTGATCATCACCGGCGGCCTGCGCCTGGCCGAGGATTTCGTCAAGGCGATGGCGCTCGGCGCCGACGGCGTCGCGCTGGCGAATTCCGCGATCCAGGCTGTCGGCTGCGTTGCCGCGCGCATGTGCAACACCAACAACTGCCCGTCCGGCGTCGCGACGCAGAAGAAGGAGCTGCGCGCCCGCCTCGATGTCGATGAAGGGGCGCGTCGGCTGGCGAATTTCCTGGAGGCGTCGGTGCATATGATGCAGGTGATGGCGCGCGCCTGCGGCCACGACCATCTGGCGAAGTTCGCCCCGACCGACCTGACGACCTGGAAGCGCGAGATGGCCGAGCTGTCGGGCGTCGCGTTCGGCGGCTGCGGCGCGGGGCCGGCCACCGGCTGACCGGCAGGCGGTGACGCCCGTAGATTCCCCGCCGGTGCTTGACCGTCCAGCGACTGGAAGCGTTATCGGATCTCCCGATCGATGCGACTGCGGGAGGCGGACACGCTGGGCAGGGGCACCGCACTGGGCGCGATTCTCGCAGGCTTCGCGATCTTCGGCATTCACTGGTCGCTGGAAAGCGAGGCGCTGAACGGCCTCGCGCTGTTCCTCGCGCTCACCGCCTGCGTCTATGCCGGGGCGCTGCTGGCGCAGAGCGCGGGGCGCGCAGTGGCGGTTTCGGAGCTCGCCCTCGCCGCCGCGGTGTTCGCGACGGCTTGGCTCGGCAACGCCCACCATACCGCCTGGC
>JBFGQV010000046.1:0-19838 GCA_041563955.1 Alphaproteobacteria bacterium
ATACCGTGCCGTGGACCTGCCACATGCCGGCCTGGGCCTCGGTCGCCGCCGCGTTCATGCCGTCCTCGAACAGGAACGGGCCGACCGCCGGCGCGATCAGGTAGGACAGCCCGCCGAGGATCAGCACCAGCATGATGCCGAGCACGAAATGCGGATAGTGGCGGTCGCGCGAGACCGCGAGCACGGCGAAGGAGACGACGAACATCAAGACGAAGCCGAGCTGGTAGAGGTGGTCGAACCACAGCCAGCCCTCGGGTGCGAGGCCGCGCAGCGCGCGGAACAGTGCGATGACGGGCTCCAGCCAGCGGTCGGTCACCATGTAGGCGGCGTCGAACCGCGCCGGGTTGACCAGCGGCACCCACATTTTCAGGTTGAAGTGGAAGTACATGGTGAGGATCACGGTGACGAACACGGTGGCGTCGACCGCCGCCGCGCGCCCCACCGGCGCGAGAGCGAGGCGCCGCGTTGCCGCCATGTTGACGCCGCGGGCCAGCGCATAGCCGAGGAAGCCGAGCAGCACCGGCACCCCGGCGTTGAGGCCGAGGGCCAGGCTCACCCGCTCGGTCGGCGCCGCCAGCGGTGCGCCGATGAGCCAGCCGAGCGCCGCGACTAGGAGGCCGAAGCCGGCGCACAGGGCGAGCGCGGCCTTGAGCCAGCGCGGGATCCGCTGCGCGAGGCGCCGGATCGCCGCCGGGGCGGCGCTGCTTGCCTGGGAGAGCTCGGCCATCGGTTCCGTTTCGCGATTTTCGGGCGCTGGCGCAAAGACTAGGGCGGTTTGCTTAAGGAATGATGGACAGGCGCCCGGCGCCCGGTCACACTCGCAGCGACCGGCCACCAGCCCACACGCGACCATGTCCGCACACGAATCCTCCGCCGAACGCGAGTTGCGCCATGCCGGCGCCGTCGAGCCCTCGCACTGGGTTCAGCGCTTCGCGCCGCTGGCGCCGGCCGGCGGCCCGGTGCTCGACCTTGCCTGCGGCACCGGGCGGCACGGACGGCTGTTTCTTGCCCGCGGGCACGAGGTGGTGTTCCTCGACCGCGACGTCTCGTTGGTCGCCGACCTCGCCGGGAATACGCGGGCGGAGATTATCGAGGCCGACCTCGAGACCGGCGACGTGCTGCCCTTCGGCGACCGCCGCTTCGCCGCCATCGTCGTCACCAACTATCTGTGGCGGCCGCTGCTGCCGGCGCTGGCGGCGGCGGTGGACGAGGGCGGCGTGCTGATCTACGAGACCTTCGGCCGCGGCAACGAGGCCTACAGCCGGCCGCGCAACCCCGACCACCTCTTGCGCCCGGGCGAGCTGATCGAAGCCTTCGGCACGGCGCTGCAAATCGTCGCCTACGAATGCGGGTTGCGCTACGACCCCAAGCCCCGCGTCATCCAGCGCATCGCCGCGGTGAGGAGCGACGCCCCGGCCCCGATCGAGCCGTAACATCCAATCAAGCCCCTCTCCCTCGCTTGCCTTTTGCGGGGTTGCGTCGAAGCTACACGGGGGGAGGGGTTGGGGAGGGGGCGAACGCGCTTCATAACGGCGGCATGTCCGTCTCCCGCGCACACCACCGCAGCACGCCAGCCGGCGCCGAGCGGAGACTGTGGTCCCTCCTGCCCCCTCCCCAACCCCTCCCCCACCGGGCGGGCGTCGCCAACAGTCCTGGTGCTCGCGAGGGTGAGGGGCTTATGACCCGGCCCGCGGAAAGCGGCGGCCTATCTCACGCGACCTTGCCGTGGCAGTGCTTGTACTTGCGGCCGGAGCCGCAGGGGCACGGGGTGTTGCGCTGGACCTTGCCCCAGGTGGCCGGGTTGTTGGGGTCGAGGCCGCCCGCGGCCCGGGCCCGCCGCTGCACCGGCATGCCGCCGCCGCCGGCCGCGCGCTGCGGCTGGGCGCCGCCGGCGAACGCCGGGTCGGCCCGCGTCTCCTGAGCCCGGGCGAGCGCCGCCGCGCGCCGCGCGGCGATCTGCTCTTCCTGCGCCTCGGAGCGGATCTGGATATGGGCGAGGTATTGCGTCACGGTCTCGCGCAGCGAGATCAGCAGGTCCTGGAACAGCGCGAAGGCTTCCTGCTTGTACTCGTTGAGCGGGTCGCGCTGCCCGTAGGCGCGCAGCCCGATGCCCTGGCGCAGATGGTCGAGCTGCAAGAGGTGGTCCTTCCAGCTCTGGTCGAGGATCTGCAGGAGCAGCGTCTTCTCCGCATAGCGCATCAGGTCGGGCCCGTAGGTCGCCGCCTTCTCGGCCATCTTGGCGTCGATCGCCTTCATGATGCGCTCGGCGATCTCCTGGTCGGCGATGCCTTCTTCCTTGGCCCAGTCGGCGACCGGCAGGTCGAGCCCGAACACGCGCTGGCATTCCTCGTGCAGCGAATCGACCTGCCATTCCTCGGAATAGGCGTGCGACGGGATGCAGCGGCCGACGATCTCCTCGGCCGTCTCGTGCCGCATGGCGACGATGTCGTCGTGCACGTCCTCGGCCCGCATCAGCTCCTTGCGCTGGGCGAAGATCTCCTTGCGCTGGTCGTTCATCACGTCGTCGTATTTGAGCAGCTGCTTGCGGATCTCGAAGTTGCGCGCCTCGACCTTCTGCTGCGCCTTCTCCAGCGCCTTGTTGATCCAGCGGTGGGTGATCGCCTCGCCCTCGGGCATGCTCTTTTCCATCAGCGAGCGGGCCACGCTCTCCGATCCGAAGATGCGCATCAGGTCGTCGTCGAGGCTGACGAAGAACTTGGAGGCGCCCGGGTCGCCCTGGCGGCCGGAGCGGCCGCGCAGCTGGTTGTCGATGCGCCGCGACTCGTGGCGCTCGGTGCCGAGCACGAACAGCCCGCCGGCTTCCAGCACGACCTTCCTCTTGGCCGCGATGTCGGCCTTGATCTGCTCGGTCTTCTTGGCCCGTACCGCCTCGTCCTCGATGCCCTCCAGCTCCTTCCACAGGCGCATCTCGAGGTTGCCGCCGAGCTGGATGTCGGTGCCGCGGCCGGCCATGTTGGTGGCGATGGTGACGGCGCCGGGCACGCCGGCCTCGGCGATGATGAACGCCTCCTTCTCGTGGTGGCGGGCGTTCAGCACGTTGTGCTTGATCTTGCGCTTCTTCAGCATCGCCGCGTATTCCTCGGACTTCTCGATGCTGACGGTGCCGACCAGCACAGGCTGCTTGCGTTTGTGGCACTCGGCGATCTGCGCGATGATGGCGTCGTGCTTCTCGTCGCCGACCCGGTAGACCTCGTCGTCCATGTCGTCGCGGACCATCGGCCGGTTGGTCGGGATCTCGACCACCTCGAGGCCGTAGATCTCCATGAACTCGCCGGCCTCGGTCATGGCCGTGCCGGTCATGCCGGCGAGCTTCGGATAGAGGCGGAAGTAGTTCTGGAACGTGATCGAGGCCAGCGTCTGGTTCTCGTTCTGGATGGTCACGCCTTCCTTGGCCTCGAGCGCCTGGTGCAGCCCGTCCGAATAGCGCCGGCCCTCCATCATGCGGCCGGTGAACTCGTCGATGATGACGACCTTGTCGTCCTTGACGATGTAGTCGACGTCGCGGGTGAAGCTCTTGTGCGCCTTGAGCGCCTGGTTGGCGTGATGCACGAGGCTGACGTTCTGCAGGTCGTACAGCCCGCCCTCCTTCAGCAGCCCGGCCCCGCCCAGCAACTCCTCGATATGGGCCTGGCCGTCCTCGGTCAGCGACACCGTGCGCTGCTTCTCGTCCTTCTCGTAGTCGACCTCGTCCAGCTTGGGCATGAGGGCGTTGACCCGGCGATAGAGTTCCGACGAGTCCTCGGCCTGTCCGGAGATGATCAGCGGGGTGCGCGCCTCGTCGATCAGGATCGAGTCGACCTCGTCGACGATCGCGTAGTTGAACTCGCGCTGCACCATGTCCTGCAGGCGGAACTTCATGTTGTCGCGCAGGTAGTCGAAGCCGAGCTCGTTGTTTGTGCCGTAGGTGACGTCGCAGGCATAGGCCTCGCGGCGCTGGTCGTCGGTCAGCTCATGAACGATGCAGCCGACGGTCAGGCCGAGGAATTCGTAGATCTGGCCCATCCAGGTCGAGTCGCGGCTGGCCAGGTAGTCGTTGACCGTCACCACGTGCACGCCCTTGCCGGTCAGCGCGTTCAAATAGACGGCGAGGGTCGCGACCAGCGTCTTGCCCTCGCCGGTCTTCATCTCGGCGATCTGGCCGTCGTGCAGGATGATGCCGCCCAGCAGCTGGACGTCGTAATGGCGCTGGCCGAGGGTGCGCTTGGCGGCTTCGCGCACGGTCGCGAACGCCTCCACCAGGACATCGTCGAGCGACTCGCCGTCGGCGCAGCGCCGGCGCAGCAAGTCGGTGCGGGCGCGCAGCTCCTCGTCCGACAGCGCCTCAAGCTCGGGCTCCAGCGCGTTGATGGCATCGACAGTCTTCAGATGGCCGGCCAGCAGCCGGTCGTTGGCCGAACCGAAAACCCGCTTGAGCAGTCCACCTATCATATGAAAGAACCTCGGAGCACAAATAAGCACGGCCCTGCCGGGCCGGTGGCCCCGCGCCGCGCTTGTCACATAAGCGGCCGAGGGCCCCGTGTCAACGTGGCGCGCGGTGAGCCGCCCGGGGCACTTTTTGGGGTGCACCGGCCGCGCCGGCTCTTGCCATGCTTGTCGACGCACCGCATTTCGTGCTTTAAGCGCCGTCAAACTCGGGCAGCCTGTCCGCAATCGAAGAAGAGGAACGTTTTCATGGCACATTTCAGAACAGCCGCCGCGGTCCTGGCGGCGGTCGGACTTATCGCCGTCGTGGGCGTGCTGGCGCCGATCAGCGAGCCGCCTGTCGCCCGCGCGCAGACCACGACAGAGCCCGCGGCCCAGGACGTCGTCGTCGCCCGAATCGACGGCGAGACCATCCACCTCAGCGATTTGATCGAGGCCTATGGGCAGCTGCCGCCGCAAGCGCAGCAGATGGGGCTCGAGACCGTCTACCCGTTCCTGCTGGATCGGGTGATCGACGAGCGGCTGCTGTCGGCCGCGGCCATAAAGGCGGTCGCGCCGGACGATCCGGAGGTGCAGGAGCAGATGGATCAGCTGCGCGAGCGGGTCACGATGCAGGTCTATTTCACCCGCGTGCTCGAGGAGAGGGTCACCGAAAAGCGCATTCGCGAGGGTTACGACCAGTTCCTCAAGGACAACCCGCCGACCGAGGAGCTGCATGCGCGCCACATCCTGCTGGAGACCGAGGAAAGGGCCAAGGAAGTTCTCGTCGAGATCCAGGGCGGCAAGGATTTCGCCGAGGCGGCGAAGGAGCATTCGACCGGGCCGAGCGGGCCGAATGGCGGCGATCTCGGCTATTTCGGCGCCGAAGCCATGGTCAAGCCGTTCGCCGACGCGGCGTTCGCGATGCAGGCCGGCGAGATCTCGTCGCAGCCGGTGCAGACCGAGTTCGGCTGGCACCTGATCAAGGTCGAGGACCGTCGCGAGTCGCCGCCGCCGGCCTTCGAGGAGATGCGCGACCAGATCTCCCAGCAGTTGACGCAATCGGCAGCAACCGAGATCCTCGACGGGCTGCGCGGCGCCGCGACGATCGAGAAATTCGACATGCAGGGCAATCCGGAGCCGGAGGCGGCGCCAGCGCCGCAATAGGCGCCGATGCCCGGCGTCTCGCCCTTCGCGCCGGCGCGCTTCCCGCCGCTCCCCCCGGTCGCAGGCGTCCGCATGGTGGGCGCCGCCACCGGGCTGAAGAAGCTCGCGGGGGCGTACGACCTCATGCTGGCGGAGTTCGCGGCGGGTACCGCGGTGGCCGGCGTGCTCACGCGCTCGCGGTGCCCGTCGGCGCCGGTCGACTGGTGCCGGGCGATCCTGCCGCGCGGGCGGGCCCGGGGCCTCGTCGTCAATTCCGGCAACGCCAACGCCTTCACCGGCACCGCAGGGGACCGCACGGTGGCGCTCACCGCACAGGCGGCGGCGCGGCTGCTGGACGCCAAGCCGCAGGAGATCCTCGTCGCCTCCACCGGGGTGATCGGCAACATCCTGCCCGACGATGCGATCCCGCAGCGCCTGCCCGGCCTCGCCGCCGCCCTGGCGGACGACGGCTGGACGGACGCGGCGCGCGCGATCATGACCACCGACACCTTTGCGAAGGGCGCCGTCCGCACCGCGCGGATCGGCGATGCCGAGGTCACCATCGCCGGCATCGCCAAGGGCTCGGGCATGATCGCGCCGGACATGGCGACCATGCTCGCCTTCGTGTTCACCGATGCGAAGATCCCGGCGGATGTGCTGCAGGCGGTCCTCAGGCGCGGCGCCGACCGTTCCTTCAACAGCATCACCGTCGACAGCGACACCTCGACCAGCGACACGCTGTTGCTGTTCGCAACCGGCCAGGCGAAGCACAAGAAGGTCGCTGCAGCCGGCGACCGGGTCCTGCGCGATTTCCGCCGCGCCGTCGAGGACACGCTGGTCGACCTTGCGACCCAGATCGTCAAGGACGGCGAGGGTGCGTCCAAGTTCATCACCATCGACGTCAGCGGTGCGGCCTCGACGCGTGCGGCGCGGCGCATCGGCCTGTCGATCGCCAACTCGCCGCTCGTCAAGACGGCGATCGCCGGCGAGGACGCCAACTGGGGCCGCATCGTGATGGCGGTCGGCAAGGCCGGCGAGACGGCCGACCGCGACCGCCTGTCGATCGCCATGGGCGGGGTCCAGATCACCCGCGACGGCCAGCGCGTGCCCGGGTACGACGAGGCGCCGGTGGCCCGGCACCTGAAGGGCCGCACGGTGGACATCGCCGTCGACATCGGCGTCGGTCGGGGCCGCGCCCGGGTGTGGACCTGCGATCTGACCCATGAGTACATCGCCATCAACGCCGACTACCGCAGCTAGGGCGGACGCGTGAGCGGCCGCGACGAGCCCACCGCGCCGCGCCTGCGCAGCCCGATGGCGCAGTTGCCGCTCGAGACCGCGCGGCTCGTCCTGCGGACCTACGGGCAGGCCGACGCGCCGCACATCGTCGCGCTGCTGGACGACCCCGTGATGGCCGATTTCCTGATGGTCACGCCGCAGCCCTTCGTTGCCTTCGATGCGCGCCAGCTGGTCAAGGCGGCGTGGCGGCGTCTCGCCACCGGGCGCGGTTTCGATTTGATGATCGTCGCAAAGGACGGCGGTACGCCGATCGGCGGCGTCGGCGTCGGCCTGCACGACGAGGGGGCGCGGGCCGAGCTCGGCTTCTGGGTCGGCCGCAACCACTGGGGCCGCGGCTACGCCACCGAGGCTGCCGCCCGCTTGATCGACTTCGCGCGCGACTCGCTGGGCGTCTCGCGGATCACCGCAACCGCAGCGGAAGGCAACGCCGCCTCGCGCCGGGTGCTCGCCAAGCTCGGCTTCGTCGAAACCGGTCGCGAGCAGCGGACGGTGCCGTCCGCCGGCGAGGCGCGCACGGTCATTCTTTTCGAGCGAACCGGGGTGGGCGCGCCGTGAGCGGCGCGGCCAGGCCGATCCTGCTGGTCGCCGCGGTGGCGCTGGTCGACATCGACGGCCGCGTGCTGATCACCCGCCGGCCGGCGGGCAAGCACATGGCGGGGCTGTGGGAGTTCCCCGGCGGCAAGATCCACGACGGCGAGACGCCGGAAGCGGCACTGATCCGCGAGATGCGCGAGGAGCTCGCGATCGACACGGCGGAGAGCTGCCTTGCGCCGCTGACCTTCGCCAGCCACGCCTACGAGGATTTCCACCTCCTGATGCCGCTCTACGTGTGCCGCCGCTGGAAGGGCACGGTCACGCCGCTGGAGGGACAGGAGCTAAAATGGGTGCGCCCGAACGCGCTGCGCGACTACCCGATGCCCCCCGCCGACGCGCCGCTGGTCGCGATCCTCAGGGACTGGCTTTAGGAAGGCTCGCCCGTCGAGCGATACAGGAGCGCCAGTGCCGTTGATATGATCAGGCAATCGAGAAACACGAAAAAGCTGGAATAAAGCGTCCCGAACAACTCGATCAACGCGCCATGTTCGTCGGGGATGAGTTCCTGGGCAAGAAGTCCTCCCAGCAATGCGATCACCCAGATCGGCACAAGGAAGATGGCCGTCATACGCCAGCCGTTGCCGCGACTCCGCGTCCAGGCCGTTACAATCGAGCCCTGACCCTCGACTGCGATGATCGGCAGGATCAAGCCCAGGCGTGCAAGAACGTACAACGGCAGCAGGCTTTTCAGAGGCGCGACCAGGACGTTCCACGGGCCGGAAGTGTCGTTCAGTCCGACAGAGCCGAGCGACGCCTCCAGCACCCACAAGCTGCCAGACATGCCCAGCCATATCAGCAAGAGCCATCCCCCATGTCGCAGATACACGAGGAGCCCTGCATTTGATGCATCCGGCACCGTCCCCGCGACGGCGCGGAACCAGGGAACCAGGAGCAGCGGCAGAACCGCGGCGGCCCCCGCAGCCTGAACCGCGCCGGCCAGCCAGACATTCAATCCGTCGTCCCAGTGCTGCGACGCGAGGTAACCCAGGACATAAAGCCCGGCAATCCAGAGTCCGAATGGTAGTGCACCCCTCTTGATTGCCAACCGCCAGTGGACCACGACCAGGCGTAGACTTTCCCCAAGCGTCCGCCACACGGGGAGTTTACGAATCCCGTCCGGCGCGGCCCCGGTCACGAGAACACGTCCTCGACGGGCGGTCTGCCATAGTGCGCGTAGATCAGCGCTAAAGCCGCGGCCATCGCCAGCTCGCGGAACACGTCGATGGCGGCGGCGACGACCGCGTCGAGGAAGTCGGGGGGCGGCGGTGTTCCCTCGGCCGGGGCACCCGCCAGTAGCGCCCCGATCATGAAGAACGGGAACCAGACGACGAACGAGATCGCGGCGATGCGCAAGCCGGCGCCGCCGGTCATGCGCCAGGCACGGCCGTAGCTGTCGTCCTCGCCGGCAGCGGCCGAGGGCAATGCCAGCCCGACCCGGCCATATACGTAGAAACTCGGCGCCAGCGCGGCCACGAACAGGATGAACGCCAAGCCGGCCAGCTGCGGGTCGGGCGCGCCGCCGCCGTCCATCGCCATCATGCCGACGACCACCGAAGGGATCTGGAACGCGAACCACATCAACTCCAGCCCCAGCGTGCGGATCATGAAGGCGACGTACCACCAGCGGGCCGGGCGGTCCGCAAGCTCCGGCCGCTGCGCCGACAGGATCAGCCGGTACCAGGGCACCAGCAGCAGGGCCATGGGGATCGGGAAGACCGCCACGAACAGGAGATGCCAGGCGATGGCGGCAGGCCCCGCCGGCGCGACGACGTCGCTTATGCGGTGCATCGCCAGCAGGATCAGGAACGGCAGGACGGCGTTGCGCAGGGCGGCGCCCGACTTCTCGATCAGGATTTGCCAGGCTTCGATCGCGATCGCCCAGCGCGGCAGGTCCGGCTCCGGTATCATCGACGGCGGACGACGGTCAGCCGGCGGCGCGATGCGACCGCCGGTGCGCCGCGGGCCCGGCGCCGCCGAGCGCGGCATAGGCGCGGGACAGGGCGCCGCCCGCCACCAGCACGTAGAGCGTCACCACGACCGCGTGCAGCCCGGCCTCCGCCGGACCCGGCAGCCCGTCCGGCACCGCCGCCAGGGCGGCGATCACCGGGAGCACCGAAAGGTAGAGCACGACGAACAGGCGCAAGCTGCTGCCGCTCCCGAGGCGCCACACCCGGTTGGCCGTAGCGATGAGGCCGATCGGATTCGATCCGGCCTCGGCGATCGCCACCAGGATCAGCGCGGCCCGGGTCAGCACCAGGCCGCCGGGGAATACCAGTATCGCGACGCCGGCCACCGGCAGCAGGATGTCGCGATTCATCGCGCCGCGCCACGACAGCGCCATCAGGTTCTCGATCAGTTCCGGCAGCACCAGCGGGATGAACAGGAAGAGGATCAACGGGAAATGCAGCATCGCCAGCACCTCCGCGCGGCCGAGCCGCAGCGAAGAGGCGCCCCGCCGGCGCTTCGCCTCCGGCAGCGCGCTGCGTTGCCAGGCCACCAGCGCCAGCACCATGAGGGCGAAGTTCACGATCGCCGCGATCATCGCCCAGAAGGCGGTGCCCGGGTCCGACCCGACGGTCCCGGCGCTGTCGAACGCGACGCGAACCCCGAACAGGGCCAGCACCGGGATCCAGCCGGTGCGCAGGGCATAGCCCGGACGCGCGACGACCAGGCGCCACGCCCGCACGACGGTGGCGGCGACCGGCAAGGTCGGGGACGCGTTGGTGGTCGTGGTCATGTGGCGGCTCCGGCGGCCTCCTCGCTGCGCTGCTGCGCCGGGGCGACGTCGAGCCCCAGCGAGAACAGGGAGAGTACCGTGCCGGTCGCCAGGATGAACAGAAGAAATCCGAGGCTGGCGAGAAAGGCCAGGGATAGAACGGCCAGCTTCCCGCCGCAGCGCGCGTCATCTCCGTGAGGCCCATCACCGCCAGCTGCAGCGGCGCCATCACGATCAGCGAGGCCGCCACCATGCGCGCGCCGTTGCCGGCGCTGACTGACCAGGCCCGGCCGAACCCGGCCTCCTTGCCGGTCGCCGTCGCCGGCAGCACCAGCGACAGCCGAATGGTGAAATAGATCGCAACGACGATCGCGACGGGCATGCCGAGCCAGCCGACCAGGGTCAGCACCTCGTCCTGGCCGCCGAGCGCCATCCCCGTGCCGCCGCTGGCGAACATCATGATCCCCTGGGCGATCACCAGCCCGACGAATGCGGCCACGACGATCACGACGTCGACGATCGTCAAGAGGACGAGGAAGGTGACGCTGATCAGCATCCAGGCGCCGAGATAGTGCAGCTCGCGCAGGCCCACCCGCATCGGCACGCGCCGGCCGGCCGTGTCGTGGCCCAGCATCACCAGGCGGTGCCAGACGACGAGCGTCATCGCGGCGATGGCCGACTGGATCAGCACGTTCGTCACCGCCTTGCCCACCATCGCCCCGGCGTGATCCAGCGCCGCCTGCGGGTCGCCCGAATCGGGCACCGGATCGAAGGTCCCGAACACGAGGTTGAGGGCGAACAGCGCGAGCAGCGGCAGCCAGCCGATGCGGGCGAGGTCGCGCGGATGGGCGGCAAGGAAGCGGTAGCTTGCCCACGCCGTGCCCCAGACCGGCAGCTTGATGGCGGCCGTGGCGCCGTCGGACGGGGTCTGCGTCATGGCCCGGATCTTCGCCCCTCGCCGTTAAGTTTCGCTGAATGCCGCCGCATGGCGACTGCTCTCCCGCTGGCGCCATGGCGCCAAGGCGCCCCGGGGTCAGCTCGTCCCGTTGTCCCGCCCCTTCCCCGCATCTTTCAGGGCATCGGCCAGCCGCGCGGTGGCGCTGCCCCGTCGTGCCGGCAGCTGCTGCGACGGATCCGGCGCCCAGCCGGTCAGCCAGACGATCTGGAAGGTCGCGGGAATACGGCCGGCGGCGTCCCGGTGGCGCGCCTGGTAGATCTCGGCGGCGCGCAGGATCACCGCGCGCCGCGTGAACCGGCGCGGCCCGCCGGTCATCGCCGCCGTCTCGCCCATGCCGCGCAGGTCGGCCATCAGCCGGAAGGCGTCGGCGTAGCGCACCTCGATGGCATCAGCATCGGCGACCGGCAGGGCGAAGCCGGCCCGCTGCAGCAGCGCCCCGGCGTCGCGCAGGTCGACGAAGGGCGCGACCCGCGGGCTGGCGCCGCCGGCCACCTCCAGCTCCGCCTCGGTCAGCGCCGCGCGCAGCTCGCCTAGCGTGCCTGCGCCCGGCACCGCCGCGAGGAACAGGCCGTCGGGCTTCAACAGGCGCCTGATCTGCACCAGCGCGCCCGGCAGGTCGTTGACCCAGTGCAGCGACATGACACTGATCACGAGGTCGAACACGCCGTCCCGGAACGGCAGCGCATCGGCCTCGGCCGCCAGCGCGAGGCCGCCGGCGCGGCGCGCCATCGCCGGCGCGGGATCGCACTGCAGCAGCGTCTCGATGCCGCCCCTGTCGCCGACGATGCGGGCGAACTCGCCGCCGTGGCAGCCGAGGTCGAGGGCCAGCGGAAAGCGGCGCTTGATGTCGAGCAGCCGGTCGGCGAGGCGTTCGGCGACCTCGCGGAACAGGAAGTCGTGCGCCGCAAGGGAGGGCGCGGCGCGCTCGCGGTGCAGGCGCACGCGGTGCGGGTCGAACACGGGCGGCGGCGACTCGGTGGTGCTCATCACGGGACGAATATGGCGACGCGGCACGCCCCGGCAAAGCCCAAAGCGTAAGGCGTGCGGTCGCGGCCGGGTTGCGCTACTGTGCAACGAACTCCGGAACAGGGAGGCTCCGGACATGTCTGCCGAGCTCGGTCCGCGCCGGCCATGGCACCCCCGTGCCGCGCAATTGCTGCAGCCGTTGCGGCGCCTGGTGGATTCCATGCTGCCGCCGCGCTGCATCAACTGCCGCGCCCTGGTCGACCGTGAAGCCGCGCTGTGCGGCGATTGCTGGCCGCTGGTCGATTTCCTCGCGCCGCCGCTGTGCCGATGCTGCGGCTTTCCCTTCGAGTACGACCCGGGGCTGGAAGAGGCGCTGTGCGCGGCCTGTACCGCGCGCCGGCCGGTCTTCGAGAGGGCCCGTGCCGTGCTCGTCTACGGCGAGCTGAGCCGCCGTCTGGTGCTCGACTTCAAGCATGGCGACCGCACCTGGCCGGCCCCCGCCTTCGGCCGCTGGCTGGCACGGGCCGGCGCAGCGCTGGTGGCCGAGGCCGATCTCGCCGCGCCGGTCCCGCTGCACCGCAGCCGCCTCTATGCGCGGCGCTACAACCAGGCCGCCATGCTGGCGCTGGCGCTGGGCCGCGAGACCGGCCTTGCGGTGCGCCCCGATCTCCTGATCCGGCGCCGGCCGACGCCCTCGCAGGGACGCCTGTCGCCGGCGGCGCGGCGGCGCAACGTGCGCGGCGCCTTCGCGGTGCGGCCCGCATGTGCAGCCGCGATCGAGGGCCGGCGGATCCTGCTGCTCGACGACGTGCTGACCACCGGCGCCACCGCCGAGGAATGCGCCCGCGCGCTGCTGCGCGCCGGCGCGGCGGCGGTCGATGTCCTTACGCTGGCCCGCGTCGTCCGCCCCAGGGCGCAGTGACGATGATCTCTTGGCGAGTCCGCAAAGCTGCCCTATCTATGTGGCGCACTGGCAAGAAACGGAGCGAGCCGGCATCGATGGCGAAGGTCGAGATCTATACCAGCCCCTGGTGTGGCTACTGCCACAGCGCCAAACGGCTGCTGGACAAGAAGGGCGTCCCGTACATCGAGATCGACGTCACCATGGACCGGGCGAAGAAGCGCGAGATGCTGGAACGCTCGAACGGCGGCCGCACCGTGCCGCAGATCTTCATCGACGACCGCCTGATCGGCGGCTGTGACCAGCTGTTCGAGCTTGACCTCGACGACGAGCTGGATCCACTTCTGGGGATTGAGAAATGATCGATACCGTGCGGGCGGCCTGCGTCCAGATGACCTCCGGCACCGAGATCGCCGGCAATATCAAGGCGGCGGACGCGCTGATCCGAGCAGCGCACGCGGACGGCGCGCAGATCGTCGGGCTGCCCGAGGTCGCCAATCTGTGCCAGCAGCGCCGGCGCCTGTCGCTGGACGCCGCGCGCACGGAGGCGGATGAGCCGGCGCTGGCGGCCTGGCGGGCGCTGGCGGACGAGCTCGACATCTGGCTGCTGGCCGGCTCCATGGTCATCAAGCTGGCGGAGGACAAGCTGGTCAACCGCGGCTACATGATCGGCCCGGACGGCGCCATCGTTGCGACCTACGACAAGCTGCACATGTTCGACGTCGACCTGCCGACCGGCGAGCGCTACCGCGAGTCCGACCTGTTCGAGCCGGGCGACCGCGCGGTGCTGGTCGGCACCCCGTGGGGCGGCCTTGGCATGACCATCTGCTACGACATCCGCTTTCCGCAGCTCTACCGCGCGCTGGCCAAGGCGGGGGCGCGCATGATCTGGGCCCCGGCGGCGTTCACCCGCACCTCGGGCAAGGCGCACTGGCACGTGCTGCAGCGCGCCCGGGCGATCGAGACCGGCTCGTGGATCCTCTCGCCGGCCCAGTGCGGCGACCACGAGGACGGGCGCAGCACCTACGGCCACGCGGTGATCGTCTCGCCCTGGGGCGAGGTCGTCGCCGATGCCGGCGAGGCGCCGGGCTACATCATCGCCGACGTCGATCTGACCCGGTCGGAGCAGGCCCGGCAGGCGATCCCCAGCCTGCGCCACGACCGCGACTTCGCGCCGCCGGCGCCGCTGGCCGGGCGCGCCGCCGCCGAATAGCCGCCGCCTTCGCACACCCCCCATAACAAGGGCGCTGCCCAAAGGCAGCGCCCTCTCCCCTAGTAGCAGCGAGCAGTTTGCGGCCTCAGCCGAGGCCTTTCCTGCCCATCTCCAGGAATTTCTCACGGCGACGGGCGCGCAGCGCGCCGCCCTCGATGCCGCGCAGCTCGGCGAGCGCTTCCTCGATCGCGTCGCCCAGCGCCGATATCATGTCCTCGGGCTTGCTGTGGGCGCCGCCAAACGGCTCGCGCACGACCTTGTCGACGATGCCGAGCTTGAGCAGGTCCTGCGCGGTGACCTTCATCGCCTCGGCCGCGGCCTTCGCCGTGGCCTCATCGCTCTCACGCCACAGGATCGAGGCGCAACCCTCGGGCGAGATCACCGAATAGATCGCATGTTCGAGCATCAGCACGCGGTTCGCCGTGGCCAGCGCGATGGCGCCACCGGATCCGCCTTCGCCGATGATGGCGCTGACCACCGGGACGCGCAGCTTCAGACAGGCCTCGATGGACCGCGCGATGGCCTCCGCCTGGCCGCGCTCCTCGGCGCCGACGCCGGGATAGGCGCCCGGCGTATCGACCAGGGTGACGACCGGCAACTGGAAATGGTCGGCCATCTCCATCAGGCGGATCGCCTTGCGGTAGCCCTCCGGGCGCGCCATGCCGAAATTGTGCCGCACGCGCGAGGCCGTATCGCTACCCTTCTCGTGCCCGATGAACATGCAGGAATAGCCTCGGAACCGGCCGATGCCGCCGATGATCGCCGAATCCTCCGCAAAGGCGCGGTCGCCGGCCAGCGGCTGAAAATTGGTGACGAGGCCGCCGACATAGTCGCCGAAATGCGGGCGTTCGGGATGCCGCGCCACCTGGACCTTCTGCCAGGGATCCAGCTTCTGGTAAAGCTGGCGGTGGATGCGGTCCTTCTTGGTCGTAAGCTTGGAGATCTCCTCGACGATGTTGAGCTCGTCGACGTCCGCCAGATGGCGGAGCTCCTCAATCTTCCCCTCAAGCTCGGCGATGGGTTGCTCGAATTCGAGAAAAGTTTTCATTCTTCATCCATCGGATGCCAATGCGCCCCCATCCCGGACTTATGGTTTATTTTAATTAATATTACCCTAATAACGGGGGCGGGAGGCCAAAAAAAACCAAAATCCCCTCGGCCGGCGCCGCGCGGCTCAGTCGTTTCCCGCTTGCTCCGCCAGGCGGACCATGTTTTCCGCCTGTTTGATCGAGGCGATGTCGATCAGTCGGCCGTCGAGCGACACCGCGCCCTTGCCCTCCTTCTGCGCCTGTTCCATCGCCTCGAGAATGCGCCGCGCCTTGGCGAGCTCTGCCTCCGAGGGACTGTATACGTCATTGGCCAGCGCGATCTGGCTCGGGTGGATCGCCCACTTGCCCTCGCAGCCCAGCACCGCCGCCCGCTTCGCCTGGGCCTCGAAGCCGTCGGGGTCGGAATAGTCGCCGAACGGCCCGTCGACCGGCCGCAACCCGTGCGCCCGCGCCGCCACCACCATGCGCGACATCGGATAGTGCCACATGTCGCCCCAATGGTAGCGCCGCGCCGCGCCCTCGACCACATCGGTCAGCACGCCGTAATCGGGATGCGGCCCGCCGATGCCGGTGGTACGCGCCCCGGTCGAGGCGGCGTAGTCGGCGGCCCCGAAATGCAGCGATTCGTTGCGCCTGCTGGCGCCAGCGATCGCCTCGACGTTCATCATGCCGAGCGCGGTCTCGATGATCATCTCGAAGCCGATCCGCTTCCTGCGGCCCTTGGCGGTCTCGATCTGCGTGACCAGCATGTCGAGCGCATAGACGTCGGCGGCCGTGCCGACCTTGGGGATCATGAACAGGTCGAGGCGCTCGTCGGTCTGCTCGAGCACGTCGACGATGTCGCGATACATGTACGGCGTATCGAGCCCGTTGATGCGCAGCGACAGGGTCTTGCTGCCCCAGTCGACCTCTTCGATCGCCTGCACGATGTTCTTGCGAGCGGCCGCCTTCTCGTCCGGCGCCACCGAATCCTCGAGGTCTAGGAAGATCACGTCGGCCGCCGATTTCGCGGCCTTCTCGAACAGCTCGGGCCGGCTGCCGGGGACCGCCAGCTCGCTGCGGTTCATGCGCGCCGGCACCTGATCGACGATCGTAAAGCTCATGCCGTTCCCTTACCCATCGGCCGATTCGGCCGGACGTCCGGAAGCGTGGCGGAGCATTACCAAAGCGGCGGCGATTGTCAACGGCGGGTGCCGGGCGAAGCGGTCCAATCTCCTGCCCCGGCTGCACGCGGCGGAGTCCCCTGTCGGCTCATGGTCCGAAAACGGGCATGGTTTCGGTCCGGGGACCGAGTTCCAGGTTAGCCATGCGCAGACGTTGCGGGGGGAGCTGATGACCAACCTGGATTCTGAAAACGTGACCGGGTGGGGGCTCGGAACGATCGAAACCGGCCTACCGATGCTGGCACCGGTCCCACCGCCTCGTGGTTATGTTACCTGAACTCTGATGAGGTGACTCCGAGATTCCGCGCGCTGGCCGGAGCCCTGAACACGAGACTCAGAACCGGGCGCGGAACGTGATTCCAACGACCGGTGCGGGATCGTAATCGGTCTCGTCGATGCGATCACCGGCCGGGTCTTCCAGCCGCAGGCGGCCGAGGAACCCGGCTCCCGCGAACGCCACGACCGAGGCGGCCGGCGAGGGTCGGTATGCGACCGACGCGATGACCGGCAAGCTCCGGTCCTCGCCGATGCCGCCGGGGGACGGGCCGCTGTCGTCGAGACGGAACCGGACCGTCTCGTAGCGGCCCGTCAGACCGAGAGCGACCTGCTCGCTCACCTTCCAGGTCAGGGTCAGGCCCGGTCCCCGCGACGCAGCGAAGCCGCGCCCCGTCGACAGCGAGAGGGTGTCGGTGATGTTCCAGTCGAGCAACAGGATCGGGAAAGCCGTATGGCCGTCACCGAGTTCGGTGAACCAGCCGATGCCGGGGCCGATCGCCAGGTCCGGGCCGAACCTCCACGCGCCGCCGGCGAGCACGCCTTCCGTACGGCCGTCGTTCAGCGGGGCGCCGCTCTCGGCGTTCGTCCGCACCGACGGAATGACAATGACGTCGATCTTTTCGGTCGGCGCGAACCGGATGGGCACGCTCGCGCGGACGTCCCGGATGTTCCGCCACGGCTTGCCGCCACCTATGTCCGTCGAACCCGAAAAGCCGTAACGGCTTTCGCCGGCACCGAGAGAGACCGAGACACTGCTGCGGCGATCCCAGGCATAACCGACGCCCGGCTGAATGAACCAACGGGAGACGGCAAAGCTGCCCTGTTGGTCGAGCCCGGTGTCAAACTGGTAGACGACCGCACCGGCAAGGCTGAACACAAACGGGCCGCGTTGCGCCTCCTGCGCCCGCGCCGCTGGGGCCGACAGGTCGATCACGGCAAACGCGAGAAGGGCGAATCGAAGCATCGAGTGACTCCATGAAAGACTGGCGGACCGTGGCGAGAGCAAAGCACCGTTGGCCATCAAACCTAATTGAAATTCCACGGGTAAGCTCCAGGTTCCATGATCTGTCAATTTGTCGATCGAATAGCGCGCGGTCACGCCACAGCTGGAGCCGGCCTTCTTCCGCAGGCAGGCTCGCCTTGGCGTCACGTGCCGACCTTGAGCGGCGCGACGAGGCCCCTGAGCGCGGCGATGACGCTGAGCGCGGTGAGCTTGCCGGTGCGCGGGTTCTCCTCCGAGGGCACGTTCTCGATCTTCATCTCGAAGCGCACGCTGTCGGCCTCGACGCGGATCGTGTGGGTGTTGCGGGTGACCGTCGGGTCGGCCCAGATCTCGAGCCGGGTGCGGTCCGGGCCGATGCCGGCAAGGCTCAGCGCCGCCGCGACGTTGACGTTTGCCGGAAAGCCCCTCGCGCCCTCGCGCGCCGTGCCGTCGAAGATCTTCAGCGGCCCGTCGAGTCCCTCGAGCGAGATCCGCTTCTGCTCCAGATACGGCGCGCCGGCAAGGCCGCGCGGCGGCTTTCGCGTTACCATGGTGACCGACTCGATGGTCCCCTCGGCGGCCGCGCGCACCGCGTCGAGCCCGAGGAGGGCACCGGTCGGCGCGATGATGCGCGCGCCATGCGCCCGCGCCAGCTCCTCGAATTCGGGATGGAACAGGAGCTGGCCGATGCTGAGCGGCATGAAGATGCGCCCGGCCTTCAGCGCCGGCTCGGCGATCTCGGCGAAGACGGAAGCCGGCGCGCATTCGACGACGATATCGCCATGCGCCGCAAGTTCGCCGACGGCGACCACGGGTACGCGCGCACGGAAATTCTGCATGCGGAAGGACGCGGCCTCGCGGTCGCGCGCCGACACGGCCGTCAGATGCAGCCCGTCGATGCCGTCGTCCAGCTTGCGGGCGACGGTCATGCCGATCGCCCCGAAACCCCCGATCGCAACGGCCAAGGATTTTGCCATTTCTTAACGCAGCTCCCCGTGTTTCGGTGCCCCGCCGGTTGGCAAACCGGTCGCTCGTAGGCTAGGTTAGCGCCGCCACGCAGATCAAGCCAAGCTGCGATGACGAAATCAGAATCCCGGACCGGCGGGGCGTCGGCGCCGGGGACACATCACTAGGGAGCAAGAGCAAAATGATTCGCAAATCTTTCCTCGCGGTTGCCGCGGCTGCGGCGATGGCGCTGGGTTCGGCCGGCGCGATGGCCGCCGATATCCCCTGCGGGACGGCCAAGCTGATCGTGCCCTGGGGCGCCGGTGGCGGCACCGACGTGATCTTCAGGATCCTCGTCGAGTCGGCAAACAAGCACGGCGCCAAGCCGCAGATCCAGGTCGTCAATATCGGCGGCCAGGGCGGCAACAAGGGCGCTAAGGAGGCGGTCAAGGCGAAGCCGGACGGCTGCACTATCTTCGCAATCCATCAGAGCGCCATCAGCAGCTTTCTGACCGGCCGCGTCGATTTCACCTGGGATGCGTTCGAGCCGGTGGCGCTGATGACCCGCACGCCGGCCATCTATGGCGCCAACGCCAAGGTGCCCTACAGCAACCTGAAAGAGCTGACAGCCTATGCGAAGGAGAACCCGAACGCGGTGCTCGCCGGCGGTACGCTGGGCTCGACCAGCCATTTCGCGATGCTCGAGCTGCAGGACGCGGCGGGCGTCGAGTTCAAGCACATCTCCTACGACGGCACCCGCGAGCGCATGACGGCGCTGCTCGCCAACAACATCCATATCGGCGAGATCAACCTGGCCGCGGCGAAGAAATACATCCAGACGGGCGAGCTGAAGGCCCTGGCGATTACGACGGAAGAGCGCAACCCGGAGATTCCCGACGTGCCCACCGCGAAGGAGCAGGGCTACGACCTGGTCATCGGCGTCGACCGCGGCGTCGTGCTGCCGAAGGGCGCCTCCAAGGAGGTCATCGATCACTACATCGGGATCTTCCGCGCCGTTGCCAACGATCCCGAGGTCCAGAAGCAGATGGAGGCGAAGGGCACGTCGATGCCGTTCATGGCGGGCGACGAATATCGGGCGTATTTCGGGCGCACGTTCGATAAGTGGAAGCAGATCGCCAAGAACGTCGGCATGTACAAAGGCTAACCGCGCAATCGCCGTGCCGGCCCGGATCCGCGCGGGTCCGGGC
>JBFGQV010000047.1:0-19284 GCA_041563955.1 Alphaproteobacteria bacterium
CACCACGGTGGATGGGCGTCCGGTCTACGTCAAGGACGTCGCCAACATCGTCGTCGGTGCCGCGCCGGTGGAGCACCGGTCCTGGCATTTCGAGCAGCGCGCCGACGGCACGCTGCAGTTCCTGCCCGGCGTCACCCTGGCCCTCGCCAAGCGGGAGGGGGCCAACGCCGTGGTCGTCGCCGACCGGCTGCTGGAGCGCCTCGAGATCGTGCGCGACAAGCTGATTCCCAAGGAAGTGGCGGTGCATGTGACGCGCAATTACGGCGAGACGGCCCTGGAGAAAGCGAACGAACTGTTGCTGCATCTCGCCATCGCGACCATCAGCATCGCGATGCTGATCGCCGTCTTCGTCGGCTGGCGCGAGAGCGGCGTCGTCCTGGTGATCATCCCGACCACCATCCTGCTCACCTTCTTCGCCTCCTGGCTGATGGACTACACGATCAACCGCGTCAGCCTGTTCGCGCTGATCTTCTCGATCGGCATCCTCGTCGACGACGCGATCGTCGTGGTCGAGAACATCGTGCGGCACTGGCGCATGAAGCCGGGCCGCGACCTCGTGCAGACGGCGATCGAGGCGGTCGCGGAGGTCGGCAATCCGACCATCGTCGCCACCCTGACTGTGATCGCCGCGCTGCTGCCGATGATGTTCGTCGCCGGGCTGATGGGCCCCTACATGGCGCCGATTCCGGCCAATGCCAGTGCCGCGATGCTGTTCAGCTTCTTCGTGGCGGTGATGATCGCACCCTGGTTGCTGCTGAAGATGGGCGGCGGCAAGCATGCCGGCGGCGCCGGGCACGACCACGGACACGGCAGCCGCATGGGCCGACTCTACCGGCGCGTCGCGGCGCCCGTTCTGAAGAGCAAGGCGCGGTCATGGGCGTTCCTGATCTCGGTCGGCGTGGCCACCGCCGCGGTGACGGTGTTGTTCGCGACCCGCTCGGTGACGGTCAAGCTGCTGCCGTTCGACAACAAGTCCGAACTTCAGGTGGTGGTGGACCTGCCCGAGGGCGCCAGCCTCGAGGCGACCCAGCGCGTGCTGATCGAGGCGGCGCACCGCCTGACGGACCTGCCGGAGCTGTCGCATATCCAGGCCTATGTCGGGACCGCCGCACCGTTCAATTTCAACGGCCTGGTGCGGCATTACTATCTGCGCGACCGGCCGGAGATGGGCGACCTGCAGGTGAACCTCCTGCCCAAGCACGAGCGTGACCGCGCGAGCCATGAGATCGCGCTTGATATCCGCAACCGGCTGAAAAACCTCGAAACGCCGCAAGGCACCTCGATCAAGGTCGTCGAAGTGCCGCCCGGCCCGCCGGTGCTGTCGACCCTTCTGGCGGAGATCTACGGGCCGGACGCGGCCACCCGGCGGGCCTATGCGGCCAAGGTCCGCGAGGCCTTCGAGGCGGTGGATTTCGTGGTCGACACCGACGACAGCTTCGGCCATCCGACGCAGCGCCTGCGTATCGGCATCGACCAGGACAACCTGGAATTCCACGGCGTCGAGGAAGAGGCCGTCTATGACACCGTCGCGGCGCTGTTCGGCGGCATCAGCGTCGGTTATTCGCACCGCGGCGGCGGCGCCAATCCGGTCGAAATCGCGATCCGCCTGCCTCGTTCCGGACTCGGGCCGGGGGAACGTTTGCTCAGCACGCCGCTGCCGGGCCGCAGCGGCATCGTCGAACTCGGCGATGTCGTCGACCTGCGATACGAGGCGGCGACCTTCCCCCTGTTCCGCCACAACGGTCGTTTCATCGAGATGGTGACTGCGGATCTGGCCGGCCGCTTCGAAGCGCCGATCTACGGCATGTTCGCGGTGGAGGATGCGATCGCGACGCTGGACTGGGGCGAAGACGGCCCGCCGGAGATCCGCTACCGCGGCCAGCCCCAGGACGAGAGCCACGCCGCGCTGCTGTGGGACGGCGAGTGGGAGATCACCTGGACCACCTTCCGAGATATGGGCGGCGCTTTTATCGTCGCGCTGCTCGGAATCTACCTGCTGGTCGTCGGCCAGTTCCGCAACTTCAAGCTGCCGCTGGTGATCCTGACACCGGTGCCGCTGACCCTGATCGGCATCGTCATCGGGCATTGGCTGTTCGAGGCACCGTTCACCGCGACCTCGATGATCGGCTTCATCGCGCTGGCCGGCATCATCGTGCGCAATTCGATCCTGCTGGTCGATTTCATCCGCCAGGAGCGCCGGAAAGGCACGCCGCTGCGCCCGGCGCTGCTGGAGGCCGGGGCCATCCGCTTCCAGCCGATCTTCCTGACCGCGACGGCGGCGATGATCGGCGCCGCCTTCATCCTTTTCGATCCGATTTTTCAGGGGCTGGCGATCTCGCTGGTGTTCGGCCTCGCCTCGTCGACGGCGCTCACCCTGCTGGTGATCCCGGCGGTCTACGTGGTGTTCCGTGACGACGGCTCGGACCTGCCGGAAAGCTAGAGAGGTGGCGCCGCGATGCAATTCCGTGTCGCGAATTGGGCGGGCGACTGGCGGCGCCGGCTGTAATCCGTTACCCTGAAACCAGCAGGGGGAATGCCATGCATATTGTGATCGAGGCGAAGGACTTCCGTAGACTGTCACCCGAGACCCAGCGCGAGCTGATCCGCAAGTTCGCCGACCCCAAGCTGTTGCAGCCAGCGCGCCGGGCGACACAGACCGAGACCACATGGAAGAAGCCCGTCGATCTCGACAAGCACCTGGCGTTGCGGCTCGTGCACGGTCTGTCCGAGAACCACCGCGAGCGCCTTAAGATTTTCGCCGACAACAACGGCCGGGCCCGCATGAAAAACCTGCTGGCGGTGACCGGCGACACCCACTGGCGGGCGTTGTCGCTGTTCGAGGGCGCGATGACGCGGCGCCTGCGGCGCCTCATCGGGGATACCGAGAAGAAGGCGCACCTGATCGGCTGGGACTACGATTCGACCGTGTGGGACGCGGACCACAAGGAGATCTTGGACGGCGTCTATTACGTCACGCCAAAGACCGCGAAGGCGCTGAAGGCAGTGCTGTCGGATTGACGCGCTGGCTCGGCGAAAGACGGCGCCGAACCGCTTCAGACGACCAGTTCGGCCCCCGGCCGGCCGTGATAGTAGCCGTTGGCGCGCGGCGCGAAGTCGGCCACCGCCTCGATGATCCGGCGGGTCCGCGCCAAATCGGCGCGGCCGTCGAGCAGGTCGCGCCAGACATGGGCGATCGCCACCATGTCGGTATCGTGCGGCGACAGGCGGAACCGCCGGACGCCCAGCTCCAGCAGCTCCCCGGCCTCGGCGCTCAAATCGAGCAACGCGTGTGAGAGGGTCTGGATGCCGTTCACGGCGAGGAACGGCTGGTGGTCCAGCGTCGTCACCGGCATCCCGTCCGGGTCCCGGTCGCAGACGTAGCGGCAGCCGTCCTTGTGCAACCCTTGCGCGCGCGCATGATAGCAGCGCGCCGACAGGGCCAGCGGCATGCGCCCGAAGACCTGGACCTCCAGCGCAACCTCGCCGGCCGCCGCGGCCAGTGCGCCGATCGACTCGCGCGGCAGCTCCGGCGGCAGGCAGATGCGGGCCGCGCCGCGCGACGCCAGCCACTGCAGCGTGCCCTCGTTGTAGACGTTGACCAGCGGCCCGACAGCATGTGCGCGCCCGGCCAGCATGGGCAACGCGGTGATGTCGTTCACCTCGACCAGCCCCGCGGCGCTCTCAACCAGGGCCCGGGTCGCGGCGACGTCCTTGGCGTCGGCGATCAGGCCGAGCGTGGACCAGACCACCTCGATCCCCGCGGCGGACAACCTTTCCGCCGCCTCGGCCAGGGCCTCGGCCAGGAACGGCGTGCGTTTCGGGCACACCACCTCGCCGAGGTGGACGGTATCGACCGGCGTGCGCTCGGCGATCTGGGCGTAGAACGCGCGGACCCGTTCCGCCGGCCAGTTGAACAGCAGCGGCCCGAGAACGAGTTTCGCCGACCCGCTCATCGCCAGGTCTTCTCGTATGCGCCGGTGGTCTGCCGGCCGCCCTCGGTCAGGGCCGCAAGGTCGTCCACGGCGGGATCCTCGCCCCTGGCCACCGCATCGACCGCCTTGCGAAAGGCGCCGACGACCTGTGCGACATAAGCCTTGCCGCGCTGGCGGCCCTCGATCTTGAGGGCGGTCACGCCGGCCTCCATCAAGGCCGGTAGCATGCGGATCGCATCCAGCGAGGTCGGTTCCTCGAACAGATAGGTGTCTCGCTTGCAGGCCTGGAAGCGGCCCTTGCACAGGGTCGGGTAGCCGGCCGGTTCGCCCGCGGCGAAGACGTTGATGGCGAAGTTGCCGAGATGGGAGACGAGGCGCCCGTTGCGATCCTCGTAGCGGACATGCTCGGCCGGCGAACAGACCCCGTTCATGTTCGGCGATTCGCCGGTCGCGTAGGACGACAGCAGGCAGCGCCCCTCGGCCATGACGCACAGGCCGCCGAACGCGAACACCTCGGTCTCGACCGACACCGCCGCGTTGATGCGGGCGATTTCGGCCACCGTCAGCACGCGCGGCAGCACCACGCGCCGGACGCCGAATTCGTCGTGGTAGAAACGGATCGTCTCCGGATTCGCGGCTGACGCCTGCACCGACAGATGACGGCGCAGTCCGGGATGGCGACTGGCAGCGTAGTCGAGCAGGCCGATATCGGCCAGGATCACCGCCCAGGCCCCCAGCCTCGCCGCATCGTCGACCGCGCGCTGCCAGGGACCGGGATCGCCGGCCCGCGGATAGGTGTTGATCGCGACCAGGACGCGGCAGCCATTGCGGCCGGCATAGGCGATGCCCTCGGCCAGCTCGTCGCGGCTGAAGTTGAGGCCGGGGAAATTGCGCGCATTGGTCTCGTCGCGAAACCCGAGATACACAGAATCGGCGCCGGCATCGACTGCCGCCCGCAGCGCCGCGGGCGTGCCCGCCGGGCACACGAGTTCGAGCGGCTCGCCACTCATGCCGGGGACCTGCGACGCGATTTCGCCACCTTGGCCAGGGAGTCGTTGATGTCGTCGAGCCGCGCCTCCTGCGAATCGCAACGGCGCTGCACCGGCGCCAGCAGGGCCGCGCGCAGCATCTCCAAATCCTCGTCGGCGCGCCGGTAGAGTGCCGTGGCCGCCGCCACCAGCCGCCGGGCCGGCCGGCCGAGCGGGCCGAGCGGCCGCAGGAGATCCTCGGCAAGGTCGATGTCGGCGCCATCCACCGCGTTGCGCAGGGCGACGACGGCCGCCATGTCGCCCTCGACCGTCAGGCTGCGCGAGAAAAACAGCGCATCGCCGTCGCTGCGGCCTTCGAGCAGCTCGACCAGGGCCGGCAGGGAGCCACGGATC
The DNA here is from genome assembly GCA_041563955.1 of Alphaproteobacteria bacterium. GTDB lineage: Bacteria > Pseudomonadota > Alphaproteobacteria > UBA8366 > JADFVY01. The sequence continues at coordinate 5,315 of JBFGQV010000047.1, forward strand.
GCGGCGGCCGGCGCCGCCGGGAGCGGGTCGCCGTCGCGCAACACGGTCAGGCGCGGCGCCGGCAGCGCGGCTTCGAGCAGCAGCGAGATTGGCAGGTCTACCGGGTCGATCAGGAACACGGGGCTGGCGACGTCCGTGAGACGCTCGAAGACCCGCCGATGGCGCCGCAGCATGGCAGCCATCGCGAGGGAGGCCGCCGCCTGCAGCGCGGGCTTCGGCGCCGGTCGCAAGGCAAGGCCGACGAACAGCAATGGCGAAAGGGCCGGCACCTGCCGGCCAACGCGCAACATTTCGGAGGACCTCCGCTTTTCCCGTCCCGTTCCGTGGGGCCGCATGCTAGGGGCGGGGTCGGATGCCCGCATTGATGCAAATCAAGTCGCGCCGGGGCGGGCCCCAGACCGCCGTCCAGGGCCCTGCCGGCGTCGTCCGCAGGCACGCTGCAATCAGCCGCATTCGGCGCACGTACCCGGCTCGTTGTCGTTGGCCGCCAATTCCGCAAGCGCGACGGGAAGCGCGTTGTCATTCGCCGCGGCCCGCCTTGCGACCGAGTCGGCGACACCGTGCAGGGCGCTGCGGTGCAGGCCGATATCCCGCAGCGTCCGGTCATCCAGCTGCTGCAGGGTCAGGTAGGTGGACCGGCGCACATTCCAGCGCTCGAACGCGGTGGCCAGACGCTTGAGGACGGACGGCCGCGCCGGGCGATCCGCCACGAGCCGCACTTGGGTGGGCACCTCGATACCGACGGCGCGGGCGATTCCACGATAGATCGGATCCAACATGATTGAGCACTCCTAATAAAACGGCTTTCCGCTTGCTGCGTGTCGGGCAATAATAAGCCTTGTTTTCCGTTGCTGACAAACGACGATATCTCATATGATAGATTAGTATTTCTAATGTTTGGAAGTTGGCATGCCACGACGGATCGCCCCGCTGAACGCGCTGCGCGCGTTCGAGGCCGCCGCGCGTCACCTGAGCTTCACGCAGGCCGCCGCCGAGCTGAACGTGACCCCGGCCGCCGTCAGCCACCAGATCAAGGCGCTGGAGGAATATTGCGGCATGCGCCTGTTCCATCGGCGGACGCGCGCGCTGCTGCTGACCGACGCGGCCAAGACCGCTCTGCCCCTGCTGCGGGAGGCATTCGACCGCCTCGCCGATGCGTCGGCGACGCTGCAGGCGGACGGCGATGACGGCCTCCTGACCGTGACCGCGGCGCCGTCGATCGCGGCGAAGTGGCTGGTCACGCGGCTCGACCGTTTTCGGACCCTGGAGCCCGAGATCGATATCCGGCTCGACGCAACCGACCGGTTAAGGGATTTCGCGCGCGACGGCGTTGACATCGCCATCCGCTACGGCGGCGGACGCTATCCCGGGCTGTCCGTCCGACAGTTGTTCGCCACCCGGGTCCACCCGGTCTGCAGTCCTGGATTCCTGGTTGCTCATCCGACGCTGCGCGTGCCGCAGGACCTCGCCGGCCGCACGCTCCTCCACATCGACTGGGCGACGCAGGACGAATCCTGGCCGAGCTGGAAGATGTGGCTGCTGGCCGCCGGCGTCACCGGCGTCGATCCGGCGCGCGGCCCCCGCTTCAACGATATCGCCATGGCACTGCAGGCGGCCGTCGAGGGCCACGGGATCGCCCTGGTGAGCGACGTGCTGGCGTCCGACGACATAGCCGCCGGGCGGCTTGTGCGGCTGTTCGATTTGTCGGTGCCCGTGACCTTCGGCTATTTCGTCGTGTGCCCGCCGGACAAGGCCGAGATCCCGAAGGTAAAGCGTTTCTGCGACTGGCTGTGCGCGGAGGCGGAGGCGACGGAGCGCGGCGCGGTCAGCCCATGACGGCGCGGCGCAACAGGTTCAGCCCGGCGAGCAAAAGCACCACCAGCACGACCTTGCGGAACGTCTCGGTATTCAGGCGGTCGCGCACCATGCGGCCGAGCCACATGCCGAAGAAGGCGACGGGCGTCGCCAGCGCCGACCAGAACAGCAGCTGCTGGCCGAGCAGGCCAAAGGCGGCGAGGATCAGGATCAGCATGATCGCCCCGTAGGCGTAGGTCACGCCGATCGCCGCGACGAACGCGTCCTTTTCCAGCTCCAGCAAGAACAGGTACAGCGCGATGGGGGTGCCGAAGAAGCTGGAGACGCCACCGGAAAATCCGGAGCACGCCCCCATCAGAGGCGCCACCCAGCGCTCGTGCCGGCGCGTCATCCGCCAGTTCGGCTGGTAGCGGACGACCGCCACGAACAGGATCGTCAGGGCGCCGAGCAGGCCGATGACGATCTTCGGGTTGGCCCAGGCGAGCACGGCGACGCCGGCGACCATGGCGACCGGCTGGACCGCCAGCAGCGGCCACACCCGGCCGATGACCATGCGCCAGCCGCGACCCTGCCACAAATTGGTGAGCAGGATCGGCAACGTCGTCAGCGCGACCGCGGCCGGCACCGGGACGACGAGGGTGGCCACCGGCACGGCGACAAGCGGCAGCCCCATGCCGGTGGTTCCCTTGACGAAGCCGCCGGCCGCGAAGCCGCCTGCGACCACGAGCAACGCCATTGCCGTGAACTGGTCCAACCTGCCCGCCCCTTTGCGCCGCGGCGCCTGTTTGTCGGAAACCGAGATGTATAGTATTGAGATTTCACAGTCGGCCGGCCGCCGTTGTGCAGCCATAACGTCGCGCCGCCGATTTGGCAACAACGGGCGGAGCGGAGGCTCCCGAATCGGCGCAGGGAGGCCGGCGGACATCATGGCCGAAATACAGGACGTCTCGCCGCGCAGCACGGTTGCGGGCGCTCGCGCGCCGATGGCGGCGGCGGCCGGAACCCTCGGTCATGCCTGCTGAAGCGATGCAATCTGCCGGAACGGTGTGCGTCCGCATCGAGTTGCGTCGGCTGCGCAGTCCCTTGCGGGTGCCCTACAAGCTGGCCTTCGGCCCGGTCGAAGCATTCGACAGCCTGCTGGCGACGATGAGCAACGGCGCACGCACCGGCATCGGCGAGGCGACCTTCCTGCCCGGCTACTCGGACGAGACGGCGGAGGCGGGCTGGGCTCGGTCGCTTGACCTCGCCGAAAGCATGGTGGGCCGCGCGCCGGACGAGGCCTTTGCCGTCGCCGCCGACGCGCATGCCGACGCGGCCTTCACCAGCACCGCGCTGACCACCGCCTGCGAGATGCTGGCCGGGCATCCCGCCCTCAGCCTTGCGAAACCCGTGTCGGTGCCGCTGCTCGCCATCGTCAACGCCACCGAACCGGAGGATTTCACGCCTGAGATCGAGGCGCACCTTGCCGCCGGGTACCGGACCCTCAAGGTGAAGGTGGGGTTCGACGTCGAGACCGACCTTGCGCGGGTGCGACGGATCCAGGCGCTGGTCGCCGGTCGCGCCGTGCTGCGGCTCGACGGCAACCAGGGGTATGACCGGGCGGCCGCGCTGCGTTTCGCGCGCGCGCTGGACCCGGCGGGGATCGAGCTCTTCGAACAGCCCTGCGCCGCCGGAGACTGGGAGTCCGCGGTCGCCGTCGCCGGGGCCAGCGCGGTGCCGATGATGCTCGACGAGTCGATCTTCGTGCTCGCCGATATCGAGCGCGCCGCGGCGCTCGACGCGGCCCGCTACATAAAGCTCAAGCTGATGAAGGCGGGCGGGCTCGACGCGCTGATCGCCGGCCTGCGGCGCATCCGCTCCCTGGGCATGACGCCGGTGCTCGGCAATGGCGTCGCCACCGGTATCGGCTGCTGGATGGAGGCGTGCGTCGCGGCGCGCGAGCTCGGCAATGCGGGCGAGATGAACGGCTTCCTTAAGCCGCGCACCGGCCTGTTCCGCGAACCGTTGCGCGTAGCCGCCGGGGCGGTGGTTCTGCCGGCCGGCGGCATGCCGGCCCTCGACGATGCCGCCCTCGACGCGCTCACCATCGACCGGCGGGAGTTCGTCGCGTCATGAGCGCGCGGGCAACCGGCCCGGCCCGCGGACGCAAGCTGGTCACCGGGGTGATCGGCGCCGACACCCATATCGTCGGCAACCGGATTCTCTCGATGGCACTGGAGGAGGCAGGATTCGAGGTCGTCTCGCTTGGCGCCATCACCCCGGCCGGGGACTTCGTCAAGGCCGCCATCGAGACCGCCGCCGACGCGATCATGGTGTCGTCGCTGTACGGCCAGGGCGAGCTGGACTGCCCCGGCTTCCGCGATTTGTGCATCGAGGCGGGGCTCGAGAACATCCTCATCTATGTCGGGGGCAATCTCGTGGTCGGCAAGCAAGACTGGCGCGAGGTCGAGCGCCGGTTCCTCGCGATGGGCTTCGACCGCGCGTTTCCGCCCAATACCCGGACCGACGAGGTCATCGAGACGCTGAACGCCGATTTCGCGGCACGATCCGAAGGCCGGAGGATCGCCGAATGAGCGCTGTCGCCGGCATTGCCCTGCTGATCGATTTCGGCAGCACCTACACCAAGCTGCGCGCGGTGGATCTGGACGCCGGCGCCATCGTCGCAACGGGCCAGGGTCCGTCAACCGTCGCCACCGACGTCACCGTGGGGCTGGAGGCTGCGCTGGCCGATCTTGCCGGGCACATGGGCAGCCTGCCGGATTTCCGGTACCGGCTGGCCTCGAGCAGCGCCGCCGGCGGCCTGCGCATGGTGACGGTGGGGCTGGTCAAGGAGCTGACGGCGGAGGCTGCGCGGCGCGCCGCGCTGGGCGCCGGCGCCCGACTCGTCGGCAGCTTCGCCTACCGGCTGACCGATGACGATGTCCGCGCCATCGTCGCGCTCGCGCCGGACGTCCTCCTGCTCAGCGGCGGCACCGACGGCGGCAACAGCGAGGTGATCCTGCACAATGCCGGCAAGCTGGCTGAGAGCCCGCTCGCCTGCCCGGTGATCGCCGCCGGCAACCGCAGCGCGACGGATGATATCCGCGCCCGGTTCGAGCGGGCGGGTAAACCGCTGGTGGTCGCCGGCAACGTCATGCCGGCCTTCGAGGAGTTGGACATCGGTCCGGCGCGCGCGGCGATCCGCCAGGTCTTCATGGACCGCATCGTCCACGCCAAGGGCATCGACAGGGCAGCGGCGATGTTCGATGCGGTGCTGATGCCGACCCCGGCGGCGGTCCTGGCGGGCGCGCGACTGCTGGCTGAAGGGGTGCCGGGCCGGACCGGGCTGGGGCCGCTGGTGGTGCTCGACATCGGCGGCGCGACGACCGACGTGCACTCGATCGCCGACGGCGCGCCGGCCGGCGAGGGCGTGGTCCGGCACGGGCTGCCGGAACCGTATGAGAAACGCACGGTCGAGGGCGATCTCGGGATGCGGCACAACGCCCGGGCCATCGTCGAGGCGGCGGGCGCGGATCGTATCGCCGTCGCGGCCGACGTCGACCCGGACGCCGTTGCGGCGTGGCTGCAGCACATCGAGGAAAATGTCGAGATCCTGCCGGACCGGTCGGCGGAACGCGCGATCGACGCAGCAATGGCTGCGGCGGCCGTGCGCATTGCCATGCGGCGTCATGCCGGCACCGTGCACATCGCCCACACGCCGGCCGGACCGGTCGCGGTGCAGGAGGGCAAGGATCTGACCGCCGTCGCGGCCCTGGTCGGCACCGGCGGCGCGCTCGTGCACGCCATGGCGCCGGCGGATATCCTCGCGGCGGCGCTGGGCGAGCGGGACAATCCGGCTTCGCTGCGCCCGCTGGCGCCGGCCCGCTTCGTCGATGAGGCGTACACGCTCTATGCCGCGGGGCTGCTGGCCGAGGTCGCGCCGACGGCGGCCTTTGACGTGGCCATGGGCGGCCTCAGACCGCTGGGAGGCGCGGATGAGCGGCGCGACACCGGCTGACCCGACGCGCTCCCCCTTCTCTGCGGCGCGCATCGACGACGACGCCTTCGCTTCGATGCGGCGCGCGAACCTCGCCCGCTGGCCGACCGGCGCCGAGGTTGAGCTCGACGAGGCGGTGGCGTTCCATAAATCGTTGCCGGCGCACAAGAACCTGTCCGCCGCGATGCGCCGCGCCGATGCCGAGGGACGCTGCCTCACGCAGCCGCGCGGCGGCTTCGGCACGCTGGCCCTGCAGCTGGAGCTGATGCGCGCGCTCGACCGCGACGGCCTAGCCGACATCGTTCCGATGACCACCGATTCCTATACCCGCAACGAGCAGTGGCAGCGGGCCGAGGCCGGCATCGCGGAGTCCGAGCGGGCCGGCCGCTCGATGCTGAACGGCTTCCCGCTCGTCTGCTACGGGCCGCGGACGGCGCGCCAGCTGATCGACGCCATCGACAAACCCGCCATCGTGCTGTCCGGCACCTCGATGCCGCGGCTCACCGGCGAGGTCGGATTCGCCGCCGGCTTTACCGGCTATCTAGGGTCCGGCCTCGCCTACACGACCTCCTACACCAAGGACTTTTCGATCGAGGACGGCATCCGCAACTACCAGTATCTCGACCGCCTGACGGCGCTATACCGGGAGCGCGGCGTCGACCTGCACCGGCGCCAGCCGGGCTTCCTGACCGGCACCAACATCCCGCCCTGCATCGCCATCGTCACCGCCGTGCTCGATGCGCTGCTGGCGGCCGGGCAGGGCGTGCGCGACTACGGGCTGGAGCTGGGCCAGACCCTGCACCTGGTGCAGGACGCGGCCGCCATCCGCGCCTGCCGCGAGCTGGTCCAGGAATACCTCGTCAAGGCCGGCCACGAGGACGTGTTCACGCCGGTCACCTCGCTGCACTGGATGGGGGCGTGGCCGTATGACGATGCGCAGGCGGCGGCGCTCGTCGCCTATGGCGGCACCCTGGCGGCCATCGGCGGCGCGGTCAGCGTCACCACCAAGAGCACACACGAGGCGTTCGGTATCCCTACGCCCGAGGCCAACGCCGCAGGCCTGCGCACCAGCCGGATGGCGATCTACCTCGCCCGCCGCATCCGCCTCGACGACCTGCCGGAATTCCAGCGCGAGACGGCGCTGATCGGGCGCGAGGTCCGGCCGATCGTGGACCGAATCCTCGAGATGGGCGACGGCGACGTCGCCGTCGGTACGATCCGCGCCTGCGAGGCCGGGGTGCTCGATATCCCGTGGTCGCCAAACCGCCAGATCAGGAGCCGCGTGCTGCCGGCGCGCGACGCCGACGGCTATCTGCGTATCCTCGAGCCGGGCGACATGCCGTTCCCGAAGGACGTGCTGGAGGTCCACGAAGCGCTGCTGCGCAAGCGGGCGGAGAGGGACGGCGTCCCGTATGGCCGCGATCTTGCGGTGGCAAGCGTTTACGAATTGTCCGAGGGTCTAGAAACGCTGCTGCCGCCCCGCTAGCATAGACCCTCAGGCCCTGAGCGCCTGGTCGGACGCACCCGCACGCGATTCGGCCGAACCGGCAGGGGGTCGTACAACTGTGCGGGCCCTGCTCGTTCGTCGCCCGACCCCGCAACCGCCTCGAGGGAGGATCTCCATGAGACGCACCACCGGCCGCAACTTCCTGTTCGTCCCAGGACCCACCAACATCCCCGACCGCGTGCAGCGCGCCATGCTTGTGGCCATGGAGGACCACCGCTCATCGCGGTTCCCGGACCTTTCGACGAGCGTGCTGAACGATCTGAAGAAGGTGTTCAAGACGCAAGACGGGCAGGTGTTCATCTTCCCGTCGTCCGGCACCGGCGCCTGGGAGGCCGCGCTCACCAACACGCTGTCGCCGGGTGACAAGGTCCTCGCATCGCGGTTCGGCCAGTTCAGCCATCTGTGGATCGACATGGCGCAGCGTCTCGATTTCGACGTCGAGGTCCAGGAGGTCGAATGGGGCGAGGGCGTGCCGCTCGAGCATACCGAAGAAGTACTGCGTGCCGACCGCAACCACGAGATCAAGGCGATCCTCGCCTGCCACAACGAAACGGCGACCGGCGTGACCAGCGACATCGCCGGGCTGCGGCGGGTCATGGATGCCGCAGGTCATCCGGCGCTGCTGTGCGTCGATGCGGTCAGCTCGCTCGCCAGCATCGATTTCCACATGGACGAATGGCGCGTCGATCTCGCGGTCAGCGGCTCGCAAAAGGGCCTGATGCTGCCGGCCGGCCTCGGCATACTTGCGGTCAGCAAGCGGGCGCTCGAGGCCACGAAGACCGCCGGGTCGCGGCGCTGTTACTTCGATCTCGCGGACATGATCAAGACCAATGTCGACGGCTACTTCCCATACACGCCGGCGCTGCCGATGCTGTACGGCCTGCGCGAGGCGCTCGACATGATCTTCGAGGAGGGACTCGATGAGATCTTCGCGCGCCACCACTATTTCGCCGAAGGCGTGCGCGCCGCGGTGACCGAAGGCTGGGGGCTGACACTGTGCGCCAAGGAGCCGAAATGGCACTCCGACACCGTGAGCGCGGTGATGGTGCCGGAGGGAATCAACGGCGCGCACGTGATCGACGTTGCGTTCCGGCGCTACAACCTGGCGCTGGGCGCCGGCCTCGCCAAGGTCGCCGGCACTCTGATCCGGATCGGCCATCTCGGCGATTTGAACGAGCTCATGCTGATGGGGGCGATCGCCGGCGCGGAGATGGCGATGCTCGACGTCGGCGTCGACGTGCAACCGGGCAGCGGCGTCGCGGCGGCCTCCAACTACTGGCGCGGCCACGATCCCGTGCCGAAGCGGAGGGTCTCCAAGGAGGAGCAGTTCTACGAGGCCCACTCGACGGGCTCGGTGCAGGGCTGACCGAAGGGGGAGAAGACGATGGCTAAACCCCGGGTGATCGTGACGCGGCGCTGGCCGGAGGAGGTCGAGGCGCGGCTCGCCGAGCATTTCGACGTCGAACTGAACCCCGAGGACCGCCCGCTCGGCCAGGACGCGCTGAAGCAGGCATTCACCGTCGCCGACGCGGTGTTTCCGACGGTGACCGATCGCATCGACGCGGAGGTGCTCTCGGCCGAGCCGTTGCGCGCCCGCCTGATCGGCAATTTCGGCGTCGGCTTCAACCACATCGACCTCGACGCCGCCCGGGCGCGCGGGCTGGCGGTCACCAACACGCCCGAGGTGCTGACCGATGCCACCGCCGACCTGGCGATGGTGCTGCTGCTCTGCGTCGCCCGGCGCGTCGGCGAGGGTGAGCGGCACGTGCGCGACGGCGCGTGGACCGGCTGGCGCCCGACCCACATGATGGGCACCCAGGTGACGGGCAAGACTCTGGGGCTGATCGGCTTCGGGCGCATCGGACAGGCGATGGCGCGACGCGCGCATGCCGGCTTCGGCATGCGGGTGGTGTTCTTCGATCCCTTCCCACCGGCCGATGCGGTGCAGCGGGAGCTCGGCGCCGAGCCGCGCGAGACCATCGAAGCCGTGCTCGAGGAGTCCGACTTCGTCTCGCTGCACTGCCCGGCGACGCAGGAGAACCGCCACCTCATGAACGCCGCGCGTCTGTCGCGGATGCGCCCCGACGCCTTCCTGATCAACACCGCGCGCGGTGACGTCGTCGACGAGATGGCCCTGATCGAGGCGCTGGCCGACGGGCTCATCGCCGGTGCCGGACTCGATGTCTTCGAGCGCGAGCCCGAGGTGTCGCCAGGTCTGTTGAGGCGGGAAAACGTGGTGCTGCTGCCGCATCTCGGCAGCGCCACGCGCGAGACGCGGGTGGCCATGGGGATGAAGGTGCTGGAGAACGCCATCGCCTTCTTCGGCGGCTCCGATCCGCCTAATCGCGTCGCCTAGGCCGGCGCGGGACGCTCACCCGGACGCGGCGGGAGACCGCGCTGCGACGTCGCGGATGGCCATCTGCCGATCGGCAGTCTGGCGGCCCGGCGCCTTCCGGCGATGTGACGAACTCTCCCGCGCGGCGGGGCTGCGCCCGCGGACGCAGCAGGCTGGCTTTGCCTGTCGGCGCATTGAAGGCCAAGATCAGGCGGTCTAAGGTGTCCTGAAGGCGAGCTGCAGGAACCACGACATGTCGATGCCGCATCGCAGACAGGCAGCCAACCCCGTGCGCATGCCGGGGCGTCGGCGGCACCGATTCGGCCGGCTCATCGCTGCCATCACCTTTTGCGCGCTGGCCGGTTGCGGCAGCAAGGCGTTTCGCCCGGCGCCTCTCGATTCCGTCGATTTCCGGTCCCGCGTTCAGACTCAGAGCGAGGGGAACCTGACGGTTCGCGCGGCCGTCCCTGGGCCCGACGAAACCGAAAGACTGTTCGGCGTGCCGCTATATGAGCGAGGCATTCAACCGGTCTGGTTCGAGGTCGAGAACCGCGGCCCGGTGCGTCTCCGGTTCGCGCCGACAGGCGTCGACCGCGTTTATTTATCGCCACTCGAGGTCGCCTATCTCCATCGCGAGGGTTTTTCCGGGACGGCCCGTGCCGCAATGGAACGCTACTACCATGACGCGACCATGCCCCGATTCGTCAGGCCGGGGGAGACGAAATCGGGCTTCGTGTTCACCAATGCCCGGCCGGGGACCAAGGCGTTCAATGTTGATCTCTTCGGGGCCGACCTGAACGATCACTCGTTTGCCTTTTTCATCGACGTGCCAGGGTTCATCCCGGACCACGCCGAGGTCGATTTTGCTGGCCTCTACCGCGAAGACGAGATCACTGACCTGGACGCAGCGGGGTTGCGCGCGGGTCTGAAGCTCCTCCCCGGTTACACCACGGACGCCGCCGGTACCGCGGCCGGTGAGCCCGTCAACGTCGTGTTCGTCGCGCACGGCCCAGATTTGCGGTCGGCGCTGCTGCGGTCGGGCTGGCAGGAAACGGCGGCCAACGGCGAGAGCCGAAATTCACCAGTCAGCCAGTCCCCTTATCTGTTTGGTCGATCCGCCGACGCGCTCCTCCGCAGGGCCCGCGGCAAGGACGACCGCAACGAGCTGCGGATATGGCTTGCACCGATGCGGGCAAATGGCCGGCCGATCTGGCTCGCCCAGGTCACGCACCAGCTGCCGGGCATTCTTGGCATCGTCTACCAGGACCCGGACATCGACGAGGCCCGTGACTACTTCCTGCAAACCCTATGGTACGGGCAGAGCCTCGCGCAGATTGCCTGGCGGGCGGCGGTCGAGCCGGTCCCCGTGTCGGAGCCAGTCTTGGGATTCAGGCGCCGCGGTCATTTTACCGATGGCCAACAACTTGTGATCTGGCCGTCGAGCGATCCGGTGTCGCTGCTCGAAGTCAAGCGCCTGCGCTGGGACCAAGCGATGGCGAGGTGACAGCGTGACTGCGAAGCGCAAAGCGACCGAGAACTGCCCTCGTGCCTCCATCGAGCGGACCCGGTGCCGGCGCGATCGGGCTGCCCGACGAGTATTCGTCTCGGGTCTGGTCCTTCTGTGCTCGGCGGGCTGCGCCGGTGACTTCAATACGTCGCCGGTCGATAACGTCGCGTTTCTCCAACGCAAGCAGGTTCAACAGGACGGTGCCGTCAGCATCGCGGCGGCTGTGCCCAGCGCCGGTGAGGCGCGGCAGCTGTTCGGCGTTTCGCTCCATCGAAGGGGTGTTCAACCGGTGTGGCTCGAAATTGAGAATCGCGGCGATACTCGTCTGCGATTTTTGCCGGTCGGTCTGGATCCGCTTTATTTCTCCCCGATTGAAGCGGCCGTCCTGCAGCAGCGCAATCCGGAACAGGTCGACCCCGAGATAAACCTGCATTTCTTAGAGAGCGGCATGGCCGCGAGCATCGGTCCCGGCGAAACCCGCTCCGGCTTCGTCTTCACCGGCCTGGACGAGGGCACCAAGGCCTTCAACGTCGACCTCCTCGGCGAGAACGAGGAACATCATCGCTTCACGTTCTTCATCCCCGTCCCGGGACTAAGGATCGACCACCGCGTCGTCGATTGGGACAACCTCTATGCAGCAAACGAAATCGTCGACCACTCGGACAGCGACCTGAAGCGCTATCTCGAGACGCTCCCCTGCTGCACCACCGACAAGGATGCGAAGGGCCAGGGCGATCCGCTGAATATCGTGGTGATTGGCGACCCGGACGACGTGTATTACACCTTCATCCGTGCCGGCTGGGACGAGACCGAAAGGGTCTACCGCGCCTCGGCGATCAGAACCGCGATGTCCTTCCTGTTCGGCGGCGAATACCGCTATTCTCCGGTCAGCGGCCTGTATGTCTTCGGCAGAGTCCAAGACGTGGCGCTGCAGATGGCGCGGGGCACGATCCATGAACGCAACCATCTGCGGCTTTGGCTGACACCGGTGCGTCATGAAGGCAAACCAGTCTGGATCGGCCAGATCAGCCGCGATATCGGGGTGCGGTTTTCGGCCAAGACCATCGTCACCCACAAGATCGATCCGGATGTCGACGAGACGCGCGAGTTTCTTCTGGAGAATCTTGCCTATGCACAGTCGCTGGCGCGGATCGGCTACACCGCTGGCGTCGGCGCGGCGGACGTCGACGCGCCGCGCGGCAATCTGACCGGCGACCCCTATTTCACAGACGGTTTTCGGGTCGTCCTGTGGGTCTCCAAGGCGCCGGTCGATCTCGCGGAAATCGAGATCATGCCGTGGCCGGTCCCACACGAGGACTGATGGGGCCGGCGCGCGCCCCGCCAGCCTGAATTTCCGCTGTAGCGAGCGATGGCGATAACCAACACCCGCTGTCGGTCGCGCATCCGGCGCCCGCGCATCGTTGCGCCGAACGCCAACCAACTTCGTATCCGGTCTCTCGGACCCGAACTGCGACCCTGTCCACTCGTGCGCCGGTTGACAGCATCCGGGCGCGATGTGTTGAATGAGATATTGCGTGCCGGCTTGTTCGGTCTGCAATGGGTGGAGAAATTCATCGCGAAAAACACGGTGGCCATGGACCGACAGGTCTTGCTAACGTGCGGCCGTCGTTACGTTGCCAAGCAATACAAACATCGTGGCTGGACAAGCCATTGGGAGGAAGCAAGATGAAAACGAGCTTGAAATGGGGGGCGACCGTCTTCGGGCTGGTCGCCGCCGTGGCGCTGGCGCTGCCGGCGCAGGCCGACAAGCACGGCACGTTGCCGGAGAGCATGGCCAAACCGGGCGGTTTCCCCGAGCGGCCGCTGACCATGATTGTGCCGTACGGCCCGGGCGGCGGGTCCGGGCAGGTGGCGCGCGGCATGATCCAGGGCGTCAAGGACGCCACCGGCATCGACATCACGCCGGACTACAAGCCGGGCGGCTCCGGCATGGTCGGCCTGAAGACCTACATGGCGGCGCCGGCCAACGGCTATACGGTGCTCGAGCATATCGACGATGCGACCAGCGCCTATGCGATCGGCAAGAGCGATATCCATCCGGCCGAAGACCTGATCCCGCTGGTGATCTCGCAGATCACCTTCAGCCAGATCTACATCCGCGCCAACGAGACCCGCTTCAGCGACTGGGATTCGTATGTGGCCTACGTCAAATCCCAGGACGGCAAGTCGACCATCGCCAACGTCGCCGGCGAGGGGTCGATGGAGCGCATCAACATGAACCGGATCGCCAACCATTACGGCGTCAAGGTGCAGCAGATCAGCTTCGACAAGGGCGCCCCGCGTTACGGGGCGCTGAAAGGCGGACAGGTCGACGCGCTGTTCGAGCAGCCGGGCGACGTGCGCGGCTTCCTAGAAAGCGGGGAATTCAACCCGATACTTACGCTGCTCAAGGAGCGGCAGCAGGCGTTCCCGGATACGCCGTCGATGACCGAAGTTGGGCTGACCTTCACCCCGCTGATGCGCTTCCGCGGCTTTTACGTCCACAAGGACGCGCCGCCGGATCGTGTGAAGTACCTGCAGTGGGCGTTCCAGAAGGGCTTCTTCACCGACAGCTACCAGGCTTTCAACAAGTCGAAGTTCATGGACCTGATTCCCAGCTTCCGCGACACCGACGGTGCCCGGACGCTGATCAACGAAACCATGGAGATCTATCGGCAGACCTATAAGGAGATGGGGCTGATCAAGTAGTCCCTATCCTGCCGCAACCCGGCTCCGGCGCGGCGCGCCGCGCCGGAGCCCGTGTCCTGACAGGGGGGTTGATGTGGCCAAGCTGACCGCCGGGCAGTGGTTCGAAGTGGGTGTCTGGCTG
>JBFGQV010000048.1:0-19257 GCA_041563955.1 Alphaproteobacteria bacterium
GCCGCGGTTTCTTGACGGCGACCATCAAAAGCCTCGACGATCTCGCCGAGAAGGACCGGCGGCGCGACATGCCGCGCTTCCAAGACGGCAACCGCGAGGAGAACGTCAAGCTGCTGGCGACGCTTGAGGCGGTGGCGCAGAAGCATCGCTGCACGCCGGCGCAGGCGGCTCTGGCCTGGGTGCTGGCCCAGGGCGACGACGTCGTGCCGATCCCCGGCACCAAGCGGCCGGAGCGCGTCGATGAAAATATCGCGGCGCTCGAGGTCGCGCTCGACGCCAACGACATGGCGCAGCTCGAGGCAACGTTCCCGCCCGGCGTCGCGCAGGGCACGCGCTACCCGGCCGGCGGCATGAAGCGCGTCGGGCTGTAAAGGTGGGTACCAGTCATGCAGACTCGTGAATTCGGCAGGAGCGGCCTTATCGTCCCGGCCATCGGCCTTGGCTGCATGGGCATGTCGACGGCCTATGGCGAACGCGACGATGCCAGCTCCACCGCGACGATCCAGCATGCCATCGACATCGGGGCGGGGTTGCTGGATACCTCCGACGCCTATGCCAACGGCGTCAACGAGGAGCTGGTCGGCAAGGCCATCGCCGGGCGCCGCGAGCACGTCATCCTGTGCACCAAGTTCGGCAACATCCGGCTGCCCGACGGCGGCCGCAAGATCGTCGGCACGCCGGGCTACGTCGCCGAAGCGTGCGAGAAGAGCCTGAAGCGGCTGGGCGTCGATTACATCGATCTCTTCTATCAGCATCGGGTCGACCCGGACACGCCGATCGAGGAGACGGTCGGCGCCATGGCGCGCCTGGTCGAGGCCGGCAAGGTCCGCCACCTCGGCCTGTCGGAAGCGGGGCCGGAGACGATCCGCAGGGCGCATGCGACGCACCCGATCGCGGCGCTGCAGTCCGAGTACTCCCTGTGGTCGCGTAATATCGAGGAGACTATCCTGCCGCTGATCCGCGAGCTCGGCATCGGCCTCGCCGCCTATTCGCCGCTTGGCCGCGGCTTCCTGTCGGGCACCATCCGCCAGCCCTCGGACCTCATCGACAAGGACCGCCGGCACGACCACCCGCGGTTCTTCCCCGAGAACATGGCGCGCAACCTCCACCTGCTCCCCGTGCTGGAGGAGGTCGCGGCGGCGCGCGGCTGCACGATGGCGCAGGCGGCGCTCGCCTGGGTGCTGGCCAAGGGCGACGACATCGTGCCGATCCCCGGCACCAAGAGCGTGGTGCGGCTGGACGAGAACCTGGCGGCGCTGGACGTTACGCTGGAGGCGGAGGACTTCGCCAGGCTGGAGGCCGTGTTCGCGCCGGGGATTACGGCCGGCACGCGCTATCCCGAGCGCCAGATGAAGGGCCTGGAGCTGTGAGGCCAAGGGCCGCGCCGACGTGGCCGCAATGCGGATGCGTGCGACTCTTGGATGTTTCAAGTCTGCGTGGCCCGGATGGCGCGTGACCTCATGCTTCGAGACGGACCTTTCGGCCCTCCTCGGCATGGAGACCTTTGCACGACAGAAACGGCTGAATGCCGCCCCCTCCCCAACCCCTCCCCCCATGCCAGGGTTGGTCAGACTTCCGGACGCTGCCGCGAGGGAGAGGGGCATTACCGGTGCATGCGCGAGACACGAGCCCCTCTCCCTTGCGCCGAGGCTTGCGAGGACGCATTGGCATTGCGATGGGGGAGGGGTTGGGGAGGGGGATGACGCGCGGTATTTCGTTCACCGCAAAGGCCTCCACGCTGAGGAGCCCCGCAGGGGTGTTCCGAAGCATGAAGTCGCGCTGCCGGCGCGACTCGGTTTCACCTGAGCCGACTGTGCGCTAGGGGTATTTTCATGCACAGGCTGGCGTTCCTTCTTCTGCTGACTTGGCTGGTCGCGGCGCCGGCGCACGCGAAATCGCACTGGTATGACTGCCTTGCCGAGCCGACCTACGCTTGCCTCGTCGATCACGCGGAGGCGGAGGCAAGGCAGGTGCCCGGCCGCGCCGCCCGGGCCTACGCCACCGCGCTCGTCGCCGGGGCCCAGGCGGTCGGCGGCCGTGCCGACGCAGCCCGCGACAGCGCCGAGGATGCCCGCCTCCTCGGCGCCGCCATCGCCGATGCCGCGGACTACGGCTTCCTCGTCTCGCAGATCGTCTGGGCCCGTGCCTGGGCCGGGGACCTCGACGTCGCCGGCGACATGCTGGGCAGGACGTCCGATCCGTACGCCCTGGCGCTGGGCCATGCGGGGCTCGCCGAGGCGCAGGCCCATCACGGCTATCCGGACTACGCGGACCGCTCGCTCCGCTGGGCCATGGACGAGGCCGCGACCGTGCGGGCCGACCGCGTCATGCTGCTGCCGTATCTCGCCATCTCGCACGGCTATGCCGGCGCTGCCGACGGAATGCATGGGCTGCTCGCAGAGGCGCGCAGCCTGGCCGACGCGGACGAGTCACCGTACGGCCGCACGCTCGCCTATGCCGCCGGGGCCGTCGCCGAGGCGCTCGCCGGCCATGCCGAACATTCGGATGCGCTGCTCGAGGAGGCCGAGACACGGCTGCGGGATGTCGAGGACGAGACGGATATCGGGGTGCTGGCCGCGCATTTTGCCTGGGCGCTGGCCGAGGCCGGCGATGTCGCGGGCGCGAAGGGCGTGATCGCACAGCTCGGCCAGCTCGACCTTGCGTCCCTGACCTACCAGCGCCGCGCGCTGATCTTCAGCTATGCGGCGCTGGCCCTGTCGCGCGCGCAGTGACGGGGCGCGGCGGTCGCTTCGGTGCACGGCTCTACGAAACCTGAGCAATTCTTGACAGACGGTGCAGGTGCGCATAGCTACACTCGCACGGACAGGGACGGGACCGGGACATGAGCAAATCCTTCGCATCGACGGGCGACCTTGCGGACAAGACGATCACCTTCGCGCAGCTCGGCGACGGCGCGTACGCCTACACCGCCGAGGGCGACCCCAACACCGGCGTCATCGTCGGCGAGGACGGGGTGATGGTGGTCGACGCCCAGGCGACGCCGGCGATGGCGGCGGACGTGCTGCGCCATATCCGGGAGGTCACCGACCTGCCGGTCAAGTACGTGCTGCTGAGCCATTACCACGCCGTACGCGTACTCGGCGCGTCGGCCTACGACGCCGAGAACATCCTCGCCAGCCGCCTGACGTACGAGATGATCGTCGAGCGCGGCCAAGAGGACTGGGAGTCCGAATACGGCCGGTTCCCCCGCCTGTTCGAGGGCGCCGAGTCGATCCCGGGCCTCACCTGGCCGAGCATCGTGTTCGAGGGCACGCTCACGCTGGATCTCGGCAACCGCAAGGTCGAGGTGTTCTCGCCCGGCCGCGGCCACACCCAGGGTGACACCGTCGCCTGGCTACCGGACCAGAAGATCCTCTACGCTGGCGACCTCGTCGAATACGGCGCGACACCCTATGCCGGCGACGCCCACCTCGCCGACTGGCCGGCGACCCTGGACAAGCTTCGGGCGCTCAAACCGGAAAAGCTGGTACCCGGCCGCGGCGAGGCGCTGGCGACGCCGGCCGACTGCGAGGCGGCCATGGCCCAGACCCAGGCCTTCATCACCGACCTTTTCGAGTGCGCGAAGGAGGCAAGGGCCAGGGGCGACGACCTCAAGCAGATGTTCGATGCCGCCAAGGCCAGGATGGACCCGAAATACGGCGACTGGGTGATCTACGAGCACTGCATGCCCTTCGACGCCTCCCGCGCCTACGACGAAGCCGGCGGCATGGAGCGCCCGCAGATCTGGACCGCCGAGCGTGACCAGGATATGTGGGAGAAGTTGCACGGGTAAGTGCCCCACCCGGCGCCGGCCGGCCCTTGTGAGGTATCGCCCCTACCGTGCGGCCTCAAACCCTTGTTTCGTGCAACGGTCACCAGGATCAGGACACAAATGTCGAGCCTTATGCCGGGGTCACGTTTCGAAATACCGCGCGGCCCCCTCCCCAACCCCTCCCCCATGGACGGACCATGCATCCTTGCAGCCAACCGCGCGAGGGAGAGGGGCTCGTTCGTCCCGACAGCGCCGATCAAGCCCCTCTCCCTTGCGCCGGTCAGTGGCGGTAAGGCCGGACCGGCCATGGGGGGAGGGGTTGGGGAGGGGGCTGCTCAGCGTGGCATTCCGGTCCGCGCGAAGCTTCCACGTTGACGAGCGGCATCGGACCACGCAACCGCCGATGAGGGCACGGCTTTGAGCTGTCTCAACGCCCCTACAGCTTCATGCTCAGCGTCAGGGCGCCGAACTGGTCCCACTGGCTCTGCTCCTCGAACTCGGGGCTGACGAAGACGTGCGTGTAGGTGAGGCGCACCCGCTCGAACAGCACAGCGACGCCGAGTTGCAAATCGGCGACGAAGGGCTCGCGGTCGACGCTGTGGCTGTCCTTCCAGGTGTTGCCGTCGAGGAAGATGTTGCGGGCGACGGCCCGCAGCTCGCCGCCGGTGAAGAGGTACCAGTCCAACCTGCCCGTGCGGCCGAAGGTCTCGGAGCCGGGCAGGCCGGGGCGGATCCGCGGCGGCCCGAAATCGTCCTGCAGATTCTCGCCCAGCCGCACCAGTCCGCCGATGCTGGCGTCGGTCATGATGTTGCCGAGGGTGACCGCGACGTGGGGGATCACGTCGGCCTCGTAGCGGCCGTCGTCCGAGACGTCCCAGTGCGCCGTGCGCCACTTGCGCACGAAGCCGAGCTTCAGCCCCGGCTCGTCCTTCAGCTGGTTGTCCCAGCCGTTGGACAGCTCGACGCCGATGAGCTCGTGCCAGGTGTTCTGGATCTCCTCGCCGAGGGCGCTGGGACCTATGATGCCGGCCTCGATCGAGAACACGTCCTTGCGCCCGGCGCCCTCCGCGCCCTCGTAGACGCTGTGCACCGAAAAGCCGAAATAGAGCCACGCGGCATAGGGCCGGTCGTCGGGGACCAGCGCGACGGCGTCGGTGTCGTCCGGCGTAAACATCGAATGGCCGAGCGACACCGCCCAGCGCTGCTCCGCCGGCGCGCCGCCAGGCCCGAAATTGGAGGGCACCGAGGCCATCGCGCCGAGCCAGCGCGGCACGTCGCCCGGCGGCGAGACGCGCGAGATGCGGACGCCGTTGGTGTAGTGGCGGTCGGTGTTGGTCAGCTGGGTGAAGAAGTCGTTCTCGAGCTGGAACACCCAGACCGCCGATTCCGCCTCCTCGGCCCGGGCCGGCGCGGCGCCGACCGCGACGGTCGTCGCGCCGAGGGCGCACAGCAGCCTGAACCAGTGTTGCCTGTACATGGGACCCCCACAATCGCACTCGCCCCTATCTATGGCGGGAGCCGGGAATACGCAAGCGGCGCGCGGGGCAGGCGCAACACGCGATTCCGCCGCGTTCTGGCAGATGTTGCAGTGGGCCGGCCGGCGCCACGAGCCCCGGATTTGAAATCCAGGCCCCATCCCGTGGCCATCCCGCCGGCCGGCGCCGAGTGGGCTACGTCTCTTTCGCCTCCCGCAGCGCCGCGCGCAGCACGTCCATGTCGCCGATATGGTTGGCGAGCAGCAGGATCAGGCGGGCGTTGACCTGGCGGCTCTGCTCCTCGGTCAGGTCGCGGTGCAGGTCGATGAGCTCCTGGTAGAAATCGTCCGGCAGCGCGATGTTCGGTTCGGTATTCAGTGTCATCGATATCTCCCTCAGCGCGCCAGCGCGCGGTTTACGGCGGCCCTTACCCTGGCTTCGTCGAACGCCCGCCAGCGCGCGCCGATGTGCTGGTCGGGGCGGACCAGGTAGACGGTGCCGGGCGTGCCGTCATAGCGCTGGGCGACAAGGCCCTCGGTATCCTCGAAATCGCGGCCCGCGGTCAGCGGCTCGACTGCAATCCCATCGACCGTCAGCGCCGGCGCCGCATCCCCGAAACAGAGCAGCGTGAAGCGGCCGCCCAACAGGTTGAGCAGCCAGCCCGGCGCGCCGTCCCGCGTGACCGGCGCATCGGCGCAGGGGCAGCCGGGCGCCATGGCGCTTTTGAATTCGTCCTCGTCCTGCGTGTTCAGCGGCGAGTCCGCATAGACCGCCGGAACCGACAGGCGGCCGCTGTTGACCAGCCTTCGGGCGAAGGGGTGGTGCGCGGCGAGGTCCAGCACCGCGTCGCGAAAGGCCTGGCTGACGGCGCTTTTCGGCGTGATGAAATCGGTCGACCGGGTCGAGTTCAGGAGGTTCTCCTTCGCCGCGTGCACGCGCTCCGCATCGTAGGAGTCGAGCAGCGCCTCCGGTGCCGCGCCGTCGAGCACCGCCTTCAGCTTCCACACCAGGTTGTCCGCGTCCTGCACGCCGGAATTGGCGCCGCGCGCGCCGAACGGCGAGACCTGGTGCGCGGAATCACCTGCGAACAGCACGCGGCCGTGGCGGAACCTCTCCAGCCGCCGGCACTGGAAGGTGTAGACCGAGACCCATTCGAGCTCGAATTCGGCATCCGGGCCGAGCATGGCCTCGAGGCGCGGGATGACGCGCTCCGGCTGCTTCTCCTCCTCCGGGTCGGCATCGGGGCCGAGCTGGAAGTCGATGCGCCAGACATTGTCCGCCTGCATGTGCAAGAGGGTCGACTGCCGGCGGTGGAACGGCGGGTCGAACCAGAACCAGCGCTCGGGCGGGAAGTCCGCCTTCATCACAACGTCGGCGATCAGGAACCGGTCGTTGAACGCCTGGCCCTCGAACGCGAGGCCGAGGGCGCGACGAACGAAGCTCCTGGCGCCGTCGGCGGCGATCAGCCAGTCGGCCTCCAGCTCGTAGCTGCCCGCCGGGGTTTCGACGGCGAGGCGGACATGGTCGTCCGCCGGCGCAACTCCCGTCACCGTCTCGCGCCAGCGCAAATCGACCCCGGCCTCCTGCGCCCGGCGCACCAGGAACTCCTCGAGATAGTATTGCTGCAGATTGACGAAGGCGGGCATCCTGTGCCCGGCCTCGGGCAGCAGGTCGAACTGGTAGATCTGGCTGTCGCCGCGGAACACTTTGCCGGTCTTCCAGACCACGCCCTTGCCCAGCATCGGCGCGGCGCAGCCGAGCCGGTCCCAGATCTCCAGCGCCCGCTTGGCGTAGCACACGGCGCGGCTGCCGACGCTGACCGTCCTGTCGTCGTCGAGCAGGACGACGGCGACGCCGTGCAGCGCGAGATCGATCGCCGCCGTCAGCCCGACCGGCCCGGCGCCGACGACGACGACCGGGTGGCGGGTGACGGACCCGCTGTCCTGGTCGGCCGACGGCCGGTGCGCGAATTCCGGATACTCGTATGTCTTCAGCATGGGCGAAATCGTAATGCGGTCGCTGATTCCATGCGCACGACCATGTCAGCGGCGCGGCTTGTATTCCCGGACGTGCTGGTCGATGGCGCCGAAGATCGACTTGCCCGTGCCGTCGAACATCTCGATCCGCACGCGGTCCCCGAATTTGAGATACGGCGTCCGCGGCGCGCCGTGCTCGATCGTCTCCAGCGCCCGCCTCTCGGCGATGCAGCTCGAGCCCTTGCTGCGGTCGTAGTTGGAGACCGTGCCCGAGCCGATGATCGTGCCGGCGCCCAGCGCGCGCGTCTTCGCGGCGTGGGCGATCAGCGCCGGGAAGTCGAAGACCATGTCGACGCCGCAGTCGACGCGGCCGAACTCGGCGTTGTTCAGCTGCGTGACCAGCGGCAGGTGGACCTTGCCGCCGTCCCACGCCTTGCCCAGCTCGTCCGGCGTCGCGGCGACCGGCGAGAAGGCGCTCGCCGGCTTGCTCTGGAAGAATCCGAACCCCTTGGCCAGCTCCGCCGGGATCAGGTTGCGCAGGCTGACGTCGTTGGCCAGCATGATCAGCTTGATATGCGCGCCGGCGGCCTTCGTGTCGGTGCCCATCGGCACGTCGTCGGTGACGATGGCGATTTCGGCCTCGAAGTCGATGCCCCAGTCCTCCGACTTGAGGCGGATGTCCTCGCGCGGGCCGAGGAAGCCGTCCGATCCGCCCTGGTACATCAGCGGGTCGGTGCGGAAGCTCTTCGGCATCTCGGCGCCGCGCGCCTTGCGCAGCAGCTCCACATGGTTGACATAGGCGGAGCCGTCGGCCCACTGGTAGGCGCGCGGCAGCGGCGACATCGCCCGCGCCTGGTCGAACGGCGGGGCGTCGCGGACGGCGCCGGAGTTCAGATCCTGGTAGATCTCGCGCAGGGGCGCCGCCATCGACTCCCAGCGGTCCAGCGCCTCCTGCATGGTTCCGACCTCGTCCGCGACGGAGACGCAGCGGGTCAGGTCGCGCGAGACGACGACCAGCTCGCCGCTGCGGGTGCCGTCCTTCAGGGTGGCGAGCTTCATGTCAGGCCGGCCTCAGCGCTTCCACGAATCGGCGTAGCCGTCCCACTCCACGCCCTCCGGCAGGTCGCCGGCCTCCAGCGGGTCGCGGGTGTCGACCATGACGGCCACCTCGTCGGTCTCCTTGCGCTCATGCTTCATGGCGGTCTCATAGGCCTTCGGGTGCGGGCCGTGCGGGAAGCCGGCCGGATGCCACGTCGTCATCCCCGGATGGATATTGTCGCGGCTGAAGAACTGCCCCTTGTGATAGAAGATGAACTCGTCGTAGTCATCATTCGAATGATAGAACGGCAGCTTCAGCGCGCCGGGGTCGGATTCGATCGGCCGCGGCGCGAAGGTGCAGACGACCAGCCGGTTGGCGACGAACGTGGTGTGCGCCGAGGGCGGCAGGTGGTAGCGCGCCGACATCAGCGGGCGGATGTCGCGCCAGTTGATGCGCACGGGCGCAAGGTCGCCGTGCCAGCCGATCGCATCGAGCGGATTGAACGGATAGGTCAGCGTGGTCACCTGGTTGAGCCGCTTGATGGCGACCGACCACTCGTTCTCGTCCTGCTGCGCGCGGAACGCCTCGTCGATCTCCGGCACGTCGAGCATGGCCGGATCGAAGATCGCATGGCCGCCGACCAGCCCCTTGCCGGGCAGCTTGAAGGCATCGTTGGTCGCCTCGATCATCAGCACCGTTGCGGGCGTCTCGCACTCGATTCGCCAGGCGGTGCCGCGCGGCATCAGGATATAGTCGCCGTCGCGGAACGCGAGATGCCCGTAGTCGCAGTACAGGTGCCCGCTGCCGGTATGGAAGAACAGCACGTCGTCGCCGTCGGCGTTGCGCACCAGCCGGTCCATGCGCCCCGCGCAGCGCCACAGCCGGATCGCCGTCGCCGCGTTGCCGAGAATGCGCGGCGCCTCCCACGCCGGGGTCGCCTCCGCCATCTTGTTCAGATCGAACGCGCGCGGCCGCAGCGGCCCGTCCCAGTCGATCCAGCCGGTCGGCGGATGTTTGTGGTGGAAGTGCGTCGCCGGCCCGAAGAAGCCCTCGCGCCCGGCCTCGCGTTCATACGTTCCCTCGGGCAGATCGCAATGGGCCTGGCGGCTCGCCGTTCCCATCACGCGGGGGAAGGAAATCCAATCCTTCATCGTTCCATCCTTCTCGACACGCCATAACGCCTCAGCATCAAAATAGTTGCATATGCAACCAATGACAAGTAGCATTCAACGGCGACTGGCCGGAAGGGAGCGGCTCCATGACCGGAAACACGAGGGGTGGCGGCGCGGGCCGGCGGCTGGAACTCGATACCTTCATGCCCTACCGCCTGTCGGTCCTGCAGCAGGAGGTCAGCCGGCTGATCGCCACGGCCTATGCCGAGAAGTACGGCCTGATGCGGAACGACTGGCGCGTCATGGCGGCGCTCGGCGACGATCAGCCGCTTACTGCCAACGAGGTATGCCGCCGCACCAATATGGACAAGGTCCAGGTCAGCCGCGCGATCTCGCGACTCCTCAACCGGACGCTGGTCGCGCGGACCCAGGACACCGACGACCGGCGGCGCTGGATCCTGCGCCTCACCGCTACCGGCGACGAGATCTATCGCGAGGTCGTGCCGGCGGCGCGGGCGCGCGAGGCCGAGCTCCTCACCGTCCTCGACCCGGCCGAGCGCAGGCAGCTCGACGGTCTGATCGACAAGTTGTACCGGCGGGCCAACCGGCTGTTGCGGGAGGGCGGCTGACGCGGGCCGTGCCCGCCGCCGCGAAGATTGCGTTGCCAACGCCGCCGATGCCTCGCAGAATCGCGGCGCCGGCCGGCAACGGCCCGGGCCCGGCATCGGACGGCGCAGGCCGGCCCTTCTTGCGGGGGAGCGCGCGGTGAAGATCCGGAGTCTCGAGACCTTCAGCACCGAGTTCGTCGGTTTCGTGCGGGTGCGGACCGACGACGGGGCGGAGGGTTGGGGCCAGATGTCGACCTACAACGCCGACATCACCGCGCTGGTCTTCCACCGCCAGATCGCACCCTGGGCGCTCGGCGCCGACGCGCTGGACATCGACGCGCTGGTCGACCTGATCCCGGTGCGTGAGCACAAATATCCGGGATCCTATCTGCGGCGGGCGCTGGCCGGGCTGGACACCGCGCTGTGGGATTTGCACGGCAAGCTCGAGGGCAAACCGGTATGCGCCCTGCTCGGCGGCACGCCCCGGCCGCTCCGCGCCTATGCGTCGAGCATGAGGCGGGATATTACGCCCGATGATGAGGCGGCGCGTTTCGTGCGGCTGCGCGACAGGTACGGTTTCGATGCCTTCAAGTTCCGCGTCGGCCGCGAGTGCGGCAACGACGTCGACGAGTGGCCGGGCCGCAGCGAGGCCATCGTGCCGGCGGTACGCAAGGCGCTCGGCGAAGGCGCGGCGCTGCTGGTCGACGCGAATGGCGGCTATTCGACGACCCGTGCCATCGAGGTCGGCCGCATGTTGCAGGACCACGGCGTCTGCCATTTCGAGGAGCCGTGTCCCTACTGGGAACTGGAGCAGACGAAACAGGTGGCCGATGCGCTCGATCTGGACGTAACGGGCGGCGAGCAGGACTGCGATTTGTCGATCTGGCGCCGCATCGTCGCCATGCGCGCCGTCGACGTCGTGCAGCCCGATGTCTGCTATCTCGGCGGGCTGACGCGGACGCTGCGCGTCGCCGGCATGGCGGCGGCGGCCGGGCTGCCGTGCACGCCGCACAGCGCCAACCTGTCGATGGTGACCCTTTTCACCATGCATCTCCTGGGCGCCATCGCGAACGCCGGGCCGTATCTCGAACTCTCGATCGAGGGGCCCGATTACTATCCGTGGCAGGAGGGCCTGTTCCGCAATCCGCCCTATGCGGTTTCGGACGGCAAGGTGACGATCCCCGACGTGCCGGGATGGGGCGTCGAGATCGAGCCGGACTGGCTGGAGGACGCCGCATACCGGATCAGCGAGTGCGAATGACCACGGGCCGCAAGGGACCGCGACAGGAGGGAGCCGCCCGGTGAAGATCAGCGACGTCAGGACCTTCGTGGTCGCCAATCCGCCGCCGCATTTCGGCGGCCGCTATTTCATCTTCGTCAAGCTCATCGCCGACAACGGCATCGAGGGAATCGGCGAGGTCTACGCCGCGACCTTCGGCCCGGACGTCGTCGCGCGCATGATCGAGGACGTCTGCGTCCGGCACGTCGTCGGCGCCGACCCGTTCCGCATCGAGGCGCTGTGGCGCAACGTCTACGGATCGGGCTACACGCTGCGCCCCGACGTCTCGCTGGTCGGCGTGCTCAGCGGCATCGAGATCGCCTGCTGGGACATCGTCGGCAAGGCCCTGGACAAGCCGGTCTACGAGCTGCTTGGTGGGCGCGTGCACGAGCGATTGCGCGGCTACACCTACATCTATCCGGATGTTGCGGCCGGCGATGACGAGGGCATCTATGCCGACCCGGACCGCTCGGCCGAACGCGCCGCCGAATACGTCGCGCAGGGCTTTACCGCCCTCAAGTTCGACCCCGCCGGCGCCTATTCCGCCTTCGACCCGCGACAGCCGTCGCGCGCGACGCTCGACCGGTCCGAGCGCTTCGCGAAGGCGATCCGTGCGGCGGTCGGCGACCGCGCCGATCTCCTGTTCGGCACGCACGGGCAGTTCACGCCGGCGGGCGCAGTGCGCCTTGCGCGCCGGCTCGAGCCGTACGATCCGTTGTGGCTCGAGGAGCCGGTGCCGCCCGAGATGCCGGAGGAGATGGCCCGGGTCGCCCGCAAGACGTCGATCCCGATCGCCACGGGCGAGCGCCTGACGACCAAGTACGAGTTCGCCCGCGTCCTGCAATGCGGTGCGGCGGCGATCCTGCAGCCGGCGCTCGGCCGCGTCGGCGGACTCCTGGAAGCCAAGAAGATCGCCGGCATGGCCGAGGCGCATTACGCGCAGATCGCGCCGCACCTGTATTGCGGGCCGGTCGAGGGGGCGGCCAACATCCAGCTCGCCGCATGCACGCCGAACTTCCTGATCCTCGAAGGCATCGAGCGCTGGGACGGGTTCCACGCCGAGATTCTCAAGACGCCGGTGCGCTGGGAGGACGGGTACGTGCTCCCGCCGGCGGCGCCGGGCCTCGGGGTCGAACTCGACGAGGACGTGGCGGCGGCGCATCCCTACGAGGGAACCGCGCTGCATCTGGAGATGGCGCCGCGGCCGCTGTAACGCGGGCGCGGCGATGCCGGGACCGGTCGCCGAACCCATGAATCGCGGCCATTCCCACTCGATCCGGAAAAGCCGCAAAACGAATGATTCCCGACGCTTCAGGTACAGAATGTTTGCGTTCTGCGGCCGAACGTAGAACAATATGTCGCAGATAAATGGGAGAGCGGTTCAGCGATTCGGCGAATCCTGGGGTCCGGCAAGCCCTCGCGAGACGATCGCCCGGGCGCGAACCGCGTTGAATAATGCATGGGAGGCAAAACATGCGAAAACTCGATGATTACACGCGTCTGCTTGCCGCCGGGAAGATCACCCGCCGGCATTTCATGCAGGCCGCCACGGCGCTCGGCGCCTCGACGGCGCTGGCGACCTCGATGGCGGGCCACGCGCTTGCCGCGACGCCGAAGAAGGGCGGGACGCTGCGCCTCGGCATCGGTCACGGCTCGACCACCGATTCGCTCGACCCCGGAACGTTCGAGAACCTGTACATGCAGGTTGTCGGCGGCGCCGTTTACGGCAAGCTCACCGAAGTCGCCAACAGCGGGGATCTGGTCCCCGAGCTCGCTGAATCCTGGGACGTCACGCCGGACGCCAAGACCTGGACCTTCAAACTGCGCCAGGGCGTCGAATTCCATAACGGCAAGACGATGGATTCGGGCGACGTGATCGCCTCGATCCAACATCATCTCGGCGAGGATTCGAAGTCGGCGGCGAAGGCCATTCTCGAACCGATCGCCGAGGTCAAGGCCGACGGCAAGGATACCGTCGTGTTCGATCTGAAGACCGGCAATGCCGACTTCCCCTTCATCATCAGCGACTATCACGTCGCCATCCTGCCGGCCAGGGACGGCAAGCTGGATCCGTTGTCCGGCGTCGGCAGCGGCGGCTATGTCATCGACAACTATGAGCCCGGCGTCCGCACCGCGCTGAAGCGCAACCCCAACTACTGGAAGAGCGACCGCGCGCATTTCGACGGCGCCGAGGTCCTGGCGATCCTCGACGTGGCCGCGCGCACAAACGCGCTGACCACCGGCGAGATCGACGCGATGGACCGGGTCGACCTGAAGACCGCGCATCTCTTGAAGCGCAACCGGAACATCAAGATCGAGGAGATCAGCAGTACGCAGCACTACACTTTCGCCATGCGGACGGACACTGACCCGTTTACCGACAACAACGTCCGCCTCGCGCTGAAACACGCGATCGATCGCGAGGCCCTGGTGAAGACGATCCTTCGCGGCCATGGCGTGGTCGGCAACGACCATCCGATCGGCCGATCGAACCGGTTCCATGCCGATGATCTGCCGCAGCGCCAGTACGATCCCGACAAGGCCAAGTTCCATTTGAAGGAGGCGGGACTGTCGAGCCTCAAGGTCGACCTCAGCGCGGCCGATGCGGCGTTCCCGGGCGCGGTCGACGCGGCCGTGCTGTACAAGGAGCACGCGGCCAAGGCCGGCATCGAGATCAACGTCGTGCGCGAGCCGAACGACGGCTACTGGTCCAACGTATGGCTCAAGAAGCCGTGGTGCGCCGTCTACTGGGGCGGCCGTCCGACCGAGGACTGGATGTTCTCGACCGCCTATGCCGCCGGCGTGCCGTGGAACGACACCTACTGGACCCACGCGCGCTTCAACGAACTCCTGGTCGAGGCTCGTGCCGAGCTCGACGAGGCGAAGCGTCGCCAGATGTATTTCGAGCTGCAGCAGATCGTCCGCGACGAGGGCGGCGTCGTCGTCCCGATGTTCGCCAACTACGTCATGGGCATCTCCAACAAGGTGCAGCACAACAAGCTTGGGGCCAACTGGAGCCTCGACGGGTTCCGCGCAATCGAGCGCTGGTGGTTCGCCTGATCGCCCGATCCGGCACGCGGTAGGTCGATGGCGAAAATCCTGAAAATGGTGGCCCAGCGCTTGGCGCTGGGCCTCCTCACCCTCTTCGTCGTCTCGCTGATCATCTTCCTCGGCGTCGAGCTTCTGCCGGGCGATCTGGCCGAAGCGATCCTCGGCCAGGCGGCGACGCCCGAGACGGTGGCGGCGTTCCGTCGCGAGCTCGGCCTCGATTTGCCGCCGCACACGCGCTATCTCGACTGGCTTGGCGGCATGCTGCAGGGGGATTTCGGCCGGTCGCTCGCCAACAAGCGCGAAATCTCCGAACTGATCGGCGTGCGGTTCGCCAACACGCTGTTCCTGGCAGCGACCGCCGCGGTGATCTCGGTGCCGCTGGCGGTGTCCCTGGGCGTGCTGGCGGCACTGTACCGCAACAGCATTTTCGACCGCGCGATCAATGTCGTCACGCTCACATCGATCTCGTTCCCGGAATTCTTCGTCGCCTATATCCTGATCCTGTTCCTGGCAGTCCAGGCGAACGTTTTTCCGAGCATCTCGAATGTCAGTTCCGATCTCGGCTTTTGGGAGCACGTTTACCGCGTCATCCTGCCGGCGCTGACACTGACCCTCGTGGTGGTCGCCCACATGATGCGGATGACGCGAGCGGCGATCATCAATCTCCTGGCCAGCCCCTATATCGAGATGGCGATGCTCAAGGGGATCAGCCGCTCACGGATCATCACCCACCACGCATTGCCCAACGCCCTGGCCCCGATCATCAACGTGATCGTCATCAACCTCGCCTATCTCGTCGTCGGCGTCGTTGTTGTCGAAGTCGTCTTCGTCTATCCGGGCCTGGGCCAGCTTTTCGTCGACTCCGTTATCAAGCGCGACATCCCGGTGGTGCAGGCGAGCTGCCTGATTTTCGCGGCCACCTATATCCTGCTGAATCTGACGGCGGACGTGTTGTCGATCCTCAGCAACCCCCGACTCATGCACCCGAAATAGGCGGGGCGCAGGGAAATGGGGAATTTCTGGAAACTCGCCAGATCGGCACCACCCACCGCGATTTTCGGCCTCATCGTCATCGCGGTTTATGTCTTCGTCGCGGTATTCGCGCCGGTGCTGGCCCCGTACGGTGAATCGGAAATCGTCGGCGCCGAGTACGAGCTGTGGGGTGGAGAGTTCCTTCTGGGCACCGACAATTTGGGCCGGGACATGCTGACGCGGCTGATCTACGGCGCGCGCAACACCATTGGCATCGCGTTCGCGACAACCTGCCTCGCCTTCCTGATCGGCGGCGCGTTCGGCCTCCTGGCGACCACGTTAGGCGGCTGGGCCGATCAACTCCTCGGGCGGCTCGTGGATGTGCTGATGGCCATTCCGACATTGATCTTCGCCCTGCTGATCCTCACCATCACAGGCACGTCCGTCCCGGTCCTGATTCTCGTCATCGCGGTGCTCGACTCGACGCGTGTATTCCGTCTCGCCCGTGCGGTCTCGATGAATATCGTCGTGCTCGATTTTGTCGAGGCGGCCCGCCTGCGCGGCGAGGGGACATGGTGGATCATCGTCCGAGAGATTCTGCCGAACTCGATGCCGCCTCTGGTCGCCGAGTTCGGCCTGCGATTCTGCTTCGTGTTCCTGTTCATCAGCGCCCTCAGCTTCCTTGGCCTCGGCATCCAGCCGCCGACCGCCGACTGGGGCAGTATGGTGCGCGACAACGCGACGCTGATCACCTACGGCGAAATCACGCCGTTGCTTCCGGCCGGCGCCATCGCGCTTCTGACAGTCGGGGTCAATTTCGTGGTCGACTGGTTCCTGCACAAGACGAGCGGTATTCGCGATGACACATAACAACGGCAACAGCGGCGAGGTGCTTCTCGAGATGCGCGGCCTGCGCATCGAGGGCCAGTCGGAGGACAAGTGGAACGAGATCGTCCACGGCATCGATCTGACGCTGCGGCGCGGCGAAGTGCTGGGCCTGATCGGCGAATCCGGCGCGGGGAAATCGACCATCGGCATCGCCAGCATGGGCTTCGCGCGGCCCGGCTGCCGCATTACCGGGGGCACCATCGTGTTCGACGGGATGGATCTGCGCGCGGCCTCGGATGCGAAGCTGCGCCGGCTGCGCGGCTCGCGCATCGCCTATGTCGCGCAGAGCGCCGCCGCGTCCTTCAACCCCGCGCACAAGCTGATCGACCAGTACACCGAGACACCGGTGCAGCACGGGGTCAAGTCCAAGGCCGAGGCGGAGAAGGAGGCGACGGAGCTGTATCGCCGACTGCGCCTGCCGGACCCGGAAAGCATCGGGTTCCGCTATCCGCACCAGGTATCCGGCGGCCAGCTGCAGCGCGCCATGACGGCGATGGCCATGGCGTGCCGGCCCGACCTGATCATCTTCGACGAGCCGACCACGGCGCTCGACGTGACGACGCAGATCGAGGTTCTGGCGGCGATCAAGGACGTCGTGCACGAATTCAACACGGCGGCGATCTACATCACCCACGACCTCGCCGTCGTGGCCCAGATGGCCGACCGCATCATGGTGCTGCGCTACGGCGACCTCGTCGAGGAGGGCGACGCGCGCGAGATGCTGGCCGATCCGAAGCAGGAGTACACCCGCCAGCTGCTCGCGGTGCGCACCTACCGCAAGGAGGAGGCGCCGCCGGACCAGTCGCCGGTGCCGCTGCTCGAGGTGCGCAACGTGACCGCGAGCTACGGCGGAACGGTCACGGTGCTGGACGACGTCAGCGTCAAGGTCGGGCGCGGCCGCACCGTCGCGGTCGTCGGCGAATCGGGCAGCGGCAAGAGCACGCTGGCCCGCGTCATCACCGGGCTGCTGCCGCCGAGCAAGGGCTCGGTCGAGTTCAACGGCGAGGCGCTGCCGGCCTCCTACAAGAAACGCAACCGGGACCAGCTCCGCCACGCCCAGATGATCTATCAGATGCCCGATACCGCGCTCAATCCGCGCCAGCGCATCCGCGACATCCTCGGCCGGCCGGTGTCGTTCTACCTCGGGCTCAACGGGGCGGCGCGCGACCAGCGCATCCGCGAGCTGCTGACCATGATCGAGATGGACCCGGACGAGTTCATCGATCGACTGCCGGGCGAATTGTCCGGCGGCCAGAAGCAGCGCATCTGCATCGCCCGCGCGCTCGCGGCGGAGCCGGAGCTGATCATCTGCGACGAGGTGACCTCGGCGCTCGACCAGCTGGTCGCCGAGGAGATCCTCAAGCTGCTGCAGCGCCTCCAGGACGAGCTCGGCGTCACCTACCTGTTCATCACCCACGACCTTGCCACGGTCCGGGCCATTTCCGACGAGGTGGTGGTCATGCTCGAGGGCAGGGTTGTCGAACAGGGCGGCAAGGATGATATCTTCACGCCGCCGCACGACCCCTATACCGATCTGCTGCTCTCCTCGGTCCCGGAAATGGACCCCGATTGGCTCGACAGTCTGCTCGCCGAGCGCGCCGCCCGCAAGGCACGCGGCGAGAAGGTCCTGGAGAGCGCCGACCAGTAAGGCGTTCGACCGTTGTCTATGGCGGCGGCCGTGTGATGCATGTGCCGCACACGCCGCGCAGGATGCCGGCGGCGTCCGCCAGCCGGCCGATGCCGGCCATGTGTCCGGTGGCCTCGGCGAATTCGATTGCGGCTTCGACCTTCGGTGCCATCGATCCCGGCGCAAAGCTGTACGCGCGGAGTTCGGCGGTGGTGACCGCGCCGAGCGGCCGGCCCCTGGCGCCGTCCCAGTCGGCATAGACCGCCGCAACGTCCGTCAGCATCAAGAGGGCGTCGGCGCCGAGGTCGCGCGCCAAGAGGGCGCTGGCATGGTCCTTGTCGATGACCGCCTCGATGCCGCGCCAGCCGGTCTCGCCCTCGATCACCGGAATGCCGCCGCCGCCGGCGCAGATGACGAGAACGCCGCTTTGCACCAGCAGCCGGATCGTCTCGATCTCGAGAATCCGCAGCGGACGCGGCGACGGCACGACATGGCGGAAGCCGTCGCCGTCGGGGGCGATCGTCCAACCGTGCTCGCGCGCCAGCCGCGCCGCCTCGGCCTTCGCATAGAGCGGGCCGATCGGCTTGGCCGGCGCCGCGAACGCGGGGTCGTCCGGCTCGACCGCGATCTGCGTCAGCAGCCCGGCGACGTCGCGCCCCGGCAGCTCGTTGCGCAGCGCGGTCTCGATCATGTAGCCGATCATGCCCTCGGTCTCGGCGCTCAGCATGTCGAGCGGATCGCCGGACTGCAGTGCCAGCAGCCCGACCTGCGGCCCGTTGCCGTGGGTCACCACCAGCGCATGCGCGCGGGCGATTTCCGCCAGCGCCCGCGCGGCGATGCGGATATTGGCGCGCTGGCGCGCGGCCTCGGGCGGCTCGCCACGGCGCAGCAAGGCATTGCCGCCGAGGGCCGCGACCACCAGCATCACAGCCCCCGCTCTTCGAGGAAGGCGGCGAGCCGGCTGCCCAGCGTCGGCGCGCCGGCATCGGCATAGGCGTAACGGGCGCGCACCGCCGGCTTGTCGATGGCGACGATGCGCGACAGGTCGATCGGCGTGCCGCTGACCACGATCTCCGCATCCGCCGCGGCGATCGTCCGGCGCAGCGCGTCCCGCTGCGCCGCGCTGTAGCCGACCGCGGGCAGCACCGGCCCGATATGGGGGTAGCGCGCGTAGATCTCCCTGATTTCCGGCACCGCCGCGTCGCGCGGATCGACGATTGTCACCCCGGGCCGCGCCGATGCGGCGATGAATCCCGCGCCGTGCGGCATGCCGCCATGGGTGATCGTCGGGCCGTCCTCGACCACGAGCACGCGCCTGCCGTCGACCGCCGCCGGGTCGTCCAGTCGCACCGGCGAGGCGGCGCGCAGTATCGGCCGCTCCGGCAGCACGGCGCGGATCTCGGAGTCCACCGCCGCGACCTGCTCCGGTGTCGCCGCATCGGTCTTCATGATGATGAC
>JBFGQV010000049.1:0-19109 GCA_041563955.1 Alphaproteobacteria bacterium
CCGCCAGGCCGCCCGCGGCCAGCACCGGGACCGGCGCGACGGCTCGGACCACCGCCGGCAGCAGCGCCATGAGGCCGGTCCTCCCGCGCACGTGCCCACCCGCCTCGATGCCTTGCGCGACGATGATGTCGGCCCCGGCGCGCGCGGCACCCTGCGCCTCGGCGACCGATCCGACCTGGATCATCGTTATGAGGCCGGCCGCCCTTGTCCGCGGGACGATGGCGGCGAATTCGCCCCAGAACAGGGACAGCACGGCCGGCCGTTCGGCCAGCACGACCTCAAGCTGGGCCTCGAACCCGTCGGGCCCGCCGCCGCGCGGCACCAGATTGACGCCGAAGGGGCGGTTGGTCAGGGCGCGCGTCCTGCGGATGCGCTCCCGCAGCTCCTGCGCCGACAGCCGGATGCCGCCGAGATGGCCGAGCCCGCCGGCCGCGCTGACCGCCGCGGCGAGCTCCGGCCCGGCGACACCGCCCATCCCGGCCTGGAAGACCGGCACCTCGATGCCGCACAGGTCGGTCGCCGGCGTCCACATCATCGTCGGTCCGCGGGGCGCTGCCGGCTAGCCCTGGCGCAGCACCATCAGTTTCTTGATCTCGGCGATCGCCTGGGCCGGGTTGAGGCCTTTCGGGCAGGTCTTGGTGCAGTTGAAGATCGTATGGCAGCGATACAGCCGGAACGGATCCTCCAGCTGGTCGAGCCGTTCGCCGGTCCGCTCGTCCCGCGAATCGGCGATCCAGCGGTACGCCTGCAGCAGCACCGCCGGGCCGAGATAGCGGTCGCCGTTCCACCAGTAGCTCGGGCAGGACGTCGTGCATGAAAAGCACAGGATGCACTCGTACAGCCCGTCCAGCTTCTTGCGATCGGTCGGGGACTGCAGGCGCTCGCGGTCGGGCGGCGGCGTATCCGCCTTCAGCCAGGGCTCGATCGAGGTGAGCTGCGCGTAGGCGTCGTTCATATCGGGCACCAGGTCCTTGACCACCTTCATGTGGGGCAGCGGGTAGATCTTCACGTCGCCCCTGACCTCGTCGATATATTTGGTGCAGGCGAGCGTGTTGGTGCCGTCGATGTTCATGGAGCAGGAGCCGCAGACCCCCTCGCGGCAGGAGCGGCGGAAGGTCAGCGTCGGGTCGATCTCGTTCTTGATCTTGATCAGCGCGTCGAGCACCATCGGCCCGCAGTTCTCGGTGTCGATCTCGAATCGGTCGAGCCGGGGGTTCTCGTCCGCGTCGGGCGACCAGCGATATATCCGGAAGGCCCGCACGCGCTTGGCCCCCTCCGGGGCGGGCCAGGTCTTGCCCTTGCGAATCCTCGAGTCCTTGGGCAGCGTGAATTCCACCATGAGGTTCTGATCTCCCTCGGCCGAACCCTCAGTAAACCCGCGCCTTCGGCGGGAACGGCTGGATCTCGTTGGTGAGCGTATGCATGTGCACCGGCCGGTAGTCGATGGCGACCTTGCCGTTCTCGCCGCACCAGGCGATGGTGTGCTTCAGCCAGTTCTCGTCGTCGCGGTCGGGGAAATCCTCGCGCGCATGCGCGCCGCGGGATTCCTCGCGGTTCCTCGCCGATTCCATCGTCACCTTGGCCTGGAACAGGAGGTTGTCGAGTTCCAGCGTCTCGACGAGATCGGAGTTCCAGATCATCGAGCGGTCGGCGACACCGATATCGCCGCGCCGCTGCCACAGGCTGTCGATCATCTCGACGCCTTCCTGCAGCACCTCGCCGGTCCGGAACACCGCGCAGTTGCTCTGCATCGCCCGCTGCATGTCGAGCCGCAGCTCCGCCGTCGTGGTGCCGCCGGCGGCATGGCGCAGCTGGTCGAAGCGGTACAGTGCCTTGTCCTCGGACGCGTTCGGCAGCGGCCGGGGCGATTCGTCCGGGTGGATGATCTCGGCGCAGCGGTTGGCCGCGGCGCGGCCGAACACGACGAGATCGAGGAGCGAGTTGGAGCCGAGCCGGTTGGCGCCGTGCACCGATACGCAGGCCGCCTCGCCGATCGCCATCAGGCCGGGCACGACAGCGTCCGGATCCCCGCCCTTCGGGGCCACGACCTCGCCGTGATAATTGGTCGGAATGCCGCCCATGTTGTAATGGCAGGTCGGGATAACCGGAATCGGCTCGCGCGTTACGTCGACGCCCGCGAAGATGCGCGCCGTCTCGGAAATTCCCGGCAGGCGCTCGTTGATGACCGCGGGGTCGAGGTGCTCGAGATGCAGGTGGATGTGGTCCTTGTTGGGCCCGACGCCGCGTCCTTCGCGGATCTCGATGGTCATCGAGCGGCTGACCACGTCGCGGCTGGCCAGGTCCTTGGCCGAGGGCGCATAGCGCTCCATGAAACGCTCGCCCTCGGAATTGGTGACATATCCGCCCTCCCCGCGTACGCCCTCGGTGATCAGGCAGCCGGCGCCGTAGATCCCCGTGGGATGGAACTGCACGAACTCCATGTCCTGCAGCGGCAGGCCGGCGCGCAGCACCATGCCGCCGCCGTCGCCGGTGCAGGTGTGGGCCGAGGTGCACGAGAAATAGGCGCGGCCGTAGCCGCCCGTCGCCAGCACCGTCATCTTGCCGTGGAACCGGTGGATCGACCCGTCGTCCAGGTTCCAGGCGATGACGCCGCAGCAGGCACCGTCATCGTCCATGATCAGGTCGATCGCGAAGAACTCGACGAAGAACTCGGCGTTGTGGCGCAGCGACTGCTGGTACAGCGTGTGCAGGATGGCGTGGCCGGTACGGTCGGCGGCGGCGCAGGTGCGCTGGGCCGTGCCCTCGCCGTAGCGCGTGGTCATGCCGCCGAAGGCGCGCTGGTAGATGCGGCCGTCGGCGGTGCGGCTGAACGGCACGCCGTAATGCTCAAGCTCGATGATCGCCGGCACCGCCTCGCGGCACATGTATTCGATCGCGTCCTGGTCGCCGAGCCAGTCGGATCCCTTGACCGTGTCGTACATGTGCCAGCGCCAGTCATCCTCGCCCATGTTGCCGAGCGCGGCGGAAATCCCGCCCTGGGCGGCGACCGTGTGGCTGCGGGTCGGGAACACCTTGGTGATGCAGGCCGTCTTCAGGCCCTTCTGCGCCATCCCGAATGTGGCGCGCAGGCCGGCTCCCCCGGCGCCGACGACAATGATATCGTAGACATGCTCGGTGATAGGATAGGCCTTGCGCATGGCAGCTCCCTGCCTCCGGTCAGCTCAGGGCGATCTTCAGGACCGCGAACGCGGCCCCGAAGCCGAAGATGATGGTGACGAATTTCTGCAGGATCAGGGTCGCGAACTTGACCCAGCGCGAATGCACGTAGTCCTCGACGACCACCTGCAGTCCAAGATGCAGATGGTGGAACATGGCGGCGATGAGAACCAGCGCGAGCACCGCGTTGACCGGATGTGCGAGCCACGCCGCGGCGGTGGCATGGTCGGCCGGCCCGAGCGCGGCCAGCGAGAACGCGAACCAGAGAACCAGCGGCACCATGACGACCGCCGTGGCGCGCTGGATCCACCAGTGATGGGTCCCGCCATGCGCGGCACCGAGGCCGCGCGCGCGCGCCAGTGGCGTGCGTACCGACATCCCTTCAGCCTCCCCTTGCCGTGTATGCGACCAGCCAGGCCGCCACGGTCAGCAGGACGGAGACGACCACCACGATCATGCCCGTCGTCCAGGCGGTGCGGATCTCGAATCCCCAGCCGACGTCCCAGCAGAGGTGGCGGATGCCGTTGCACAGGTGATAGAAGGTCGCCCAGGTCCAGCCGAGCAGCAGCAGGCGGCCGATCCAGCTCCCGAGAATGGTCTGTGCAAACGCGAAATACTCCGGCCCGATCGCCAGTGCGATCAGCCACCACACCAGCACGATGGCGCCGCCTGCCAGGCCCACGCCGGTGAAGCGGTGGGTGATCGACAGCAGCATCGGCCACTGGAAACTGTAGACCTGGAGATGTGGCGACAGCGGCCTCGAGCGTTCGCTCATCTTCGGCTCCGGATTCTCTGCGACGAACGCCGCAACGGACAGCGAGTGATCTACGCCTGTTCGCCCGGCAAGTCAATCTTCGCACCTGCACAAAACCGTCGCGGGACCGGGTGGTTCCGCCGTGTCCCGCAACATCGTGCGGCGGGCGGCGAGCCCCGTCACCCGGCATGCGTGCACCTCACCGTTTTTTTGATTCGACTTTTGTTAAAATTAGAGAGAACATGAGGGGCGCGTGAGGAGGCCGAAGTCGCCGCCGCACCGTATCCCAATGGCCCAGCCGCGCCCCCCGCTCCGGGGCCGTCGCGCAGCGGGTCGGGGCAGGGGGGCGGAACTTCGGGGACGTCGCGGCCATCGGCTAGCGGACGTCCGGTTCGGCGGCGGAGTGCGCTCCGGCCGCCCTTCGCGGGGGATCGACCGAAGAGGAGCCCCGAATCACGCCACAGAGCCCGCTCCGGGCTCGGGAGGCGCCGGCACGCGGCGCCTCCCTTAATATTGCGGAATTCTCGACGGGATCGTCGGCGCGGGCTGGAGCGAAACCGACGGGTGTCAGCGCGGAACAAGCACCGTGTAGTCGAGGTCGAGCACAACGTCCGGGTCGTAGCGTCCGTCTTCGGCCCGCAGGGGAAATCCGCCGCAGGGGCGGTTCTTCGCCGCCGCCGTGCGCAGACGCAGCGCGCCGGCATCGGACCGGCCGGACAGCTCGATGCGCTCCAGCACTTCCGACCAGGCATAGATGGTATCGCCCGCGAACACCGGGTTGGCGTGGGTGCCGCCGTTGATCGCCAGGATGAGGCCGGCGTTTGCGAGCCCGTTGAAGCTCAGCGCCCGGGCGATGCTGATGACGTGGCCGCCATAGACCAGGCGGCGGCCGAACCGCCCCTTGGCGGCTTCATGCTGGTCGAAATGGACCCGGGCCGTGTTCTGCCACAGGCGCGTCGCCATCATGTGCTCCGCCTCCTCGACCGTCATCCCGTCGACATGGTCGAGACGTGCGCCGGGCTCGTAGTCGCCCCAGCGGTCCGGGGCGCCGGACGCCGCAAAGTCCCACGGCGTGAAATCGATGCCGGAAGGTGCCGCGAGGTCGGCCGTCGCCGCCGGCAGGTCCGGCACCGTCGCCTCCGGCGCCGGCGCCGCCTCGTCCCGTTTGCGGACCATTACCCAGCGCACATACGAGACCGCGACCTCGCCGTCCTGTCGATACCCCGTGGTCCGCACCCACACGACGCCGGTCTTGCCGCTCGAGGTCTGTTTTAGGCCGATCACCTCGGAGCGCGCGGTGAGCGTGTCGCCGGGATAGACGCGGGCGGCGAAGCGGCCGTCGGCATAGCCGAGATTGGCGACGGCATTGCGCGAGATGTCGGGCACCGTCTTGCCGAACACGATGTGGAACGTGATCAGGTCGTCGACCGGCGCGCGTTCGAAGCCGAGGGCGGCGGCGAACCGGTCGGACGACTGCAGGGCGAAGCGGGGGCCGTACAGGGCCTGGTAGAGCGCGACGTCGCCCGTCGTCACCGTGCGCGGCGTCGCGTGCGCGATGACCTCCCCGAGGCGGAAATCCTCGAAGAACCGTCCGCTGCCGGTGTTGCCGCCCATCACCGTCACCCGGCCGCGGCTTCGAGCTCGGTGATCATCTGCGCCAGGCGGAGCACGCGGCGCGCCTCCTCGACGTGCAGGTTCTCGACGAGCCGCCCGTCGACGACGACGACGCCCCGCCCCTCCCGCTCGGCCTCGGCGTGTTCGGCGATGATGCGCTCGCTCCAGTCCAGCTCGTCCGGCGACGGTGCGAACACCGTGTTCGCGGTCGCGATGGTCCGCGGATGGATCAGCGTCTTGCCGTCGAACCCGAATTCCAGCCCCTGGCGGCAGGCGGCGGCGAAACCCTCGTCGTCCTCGAGGTCCAGATGGACGCCGTCGAGGATCGCCAGCCCGTGGGCGCGTGCCGCGAGGATGCACAGCGACAGGCTGGTCACGACCGGCAGGCGGTCCGGCGTGTGCAGGCAATGCAGGTCCTTGGCGAGGTCCGAGGTGCCCATGACGAACCCGCCGAGCCGCTCGGACGCCCGGGCGATCTCCTCGGCATGGAGGACGCCGAGCGGGGTTTCGATCATGCACCAGATCGCCAGCTCGGCGGGGGCGTTGCAGGCCACCAGGAACCCCTCGAGCGCGCGTACCGCCTCGGCGCTCTCGATCTTGGGCAGGAGGATCGCATCGGCACCCGATGCGGCAGCGGCGGAGACATCGTCGTGGCCCCAGTCCGAGTCGAGGCCGTTGACCCGCACCAGCACTTCGCGGCGGCCGTAGTCGCCGGCGGCAAGCGCGGCGACGATCTGCTGTCGCGCGGATTCCTTGGCGTCCGGGGCAACCGCATCCTCGAGGTCGAGGATCAGCCCGTCGGCCGCCAGCGTGCGCGCCTTCTCCAGCGCCCGCTTGTTGGACCCGGGCACGTAGAGGACGCTGCGGCGCGGTCGGATCGAGGCGGGCATCGGGCGCTCCCGTTGTCATCGTGGTCCTTTGTCGCCGGGACTATAGCCAAGCAGGGATCGGACCGCAAAGGCGATGTTGCAATGCAGCAAGACAGCGACGGCGTGCTTCGGCTGTCTTGCAGAGGGCGGGCATATGCCCGTTTACGGATCGCCTACCCGCCGTCAGCCTCCAGCGAATAGCCGGCGCCGCGGATGGTGCGGATCGAATCGAACCCCGCAGCCGCGCGCAGGGCCTTGCGCAGACGCCCGATATGGACGTCGACGGTGCGCTCCTCGACATGGATGTCGCGGCCCCAGACCGCATCCAGGATCTGCCCGCGGCTGTACACGCGGCCGGGATTCTCCAGGAAGTGCCGCAGCAGGCGGAATTCCGTCGGGCCCAGCTCCACCTCCCGGCTGGCGACCCGCACGCGATGGGCGGCGAGGTCCATGACGATGTCGCCCACCGCCAGCTCGTCCGCCGCCAGGGCCGGGCGGGCGCGGCGCAGCAGCGCGTTGATGCGCGCCACCAGCTCCGCGGGAGAGAACGGCTTGGTGACGTAGTCGTCGGCGCCGGTATCGAGGCCGCGGACGCGGTCGGCCTCGGCGCCGCGCGCCGTCAGCATGATGATGGGGAGGTCCGCGGTCTCGCGGCCGCGGCGGATGCGGCGGCAGATCTCGATGCCGCTGACATGCGGCAGCATCCAGTCGAGCAGCACGACATCGGGCGGCTCCTCGGCCAGCAGGGTCAGCGCCTCCTCGCCGGTCGCGGCGACGCGCACGGCGAACCCGGCGCGCTCGAGATTGTAGGTCAGCAGGGTCGCCAGGGCGGACTCGTCCTCGACGACAAGGATGCGGGGGCTCACCGGTTGTCGTCCGCCTCGGCGTCGTCGCCGTCGACGCCCTCGGGCAGCGAATCCTTCAGCGGCCGCGCCTTGACCCGGAAATAGACGGTCTCGGCGATATTCGTGATGTGGTCGCCGATCCGCTCGACGTTCTTGGCGACGAACAGCAGCGTCGTGCAGGCGCCGATGTTGCGGGGGTTCTCCATCATGTAGGTCAGGTACTCGCGGAACAGGCTGCCGTACAGCTCGTCGACCTCGTTGTCGCGCATCCAGACCTCCACCGCCTTGTCGAGGTCGCCGGCCAGCGAGGCATCGAGGACGTCCTTGAGCATCGCCAGGACCAGCTTGCCGAGGCGCTGGATGCCGGTGACCGCGGGTCCGCCCGACTCCTCGGCGATGTCCTTGGCGCGGCGGCACATGTTCTCCGCATGGTCGGCGATGCGCTCGAGATCCGAGGCGATGCGCAGGGCCGAGAGAATGTACCGCAGATCGATCGCCATCGGCTGCCGCAGGGCGAGCATGCGCAGCGCCAGACGGTTGATCTCGGACTCCATCTCATCGACCCGCGCGTCGTTGCGCGCGACCTCGTCGGCGAGCTCGATATTGCGCTCGGTCACGGCGCGGATCGCGTTGTCGATCTGCACCTCGGCAAGGCCGCCCATCCGGCCGATGAGCTCGTTGAGCTGCTTGAGCTCCTGATCGTAGGCGCGGACGATATGCTTGCTCTCGACGGTCATGGCGTCCTCCCTCAGCCGAACCGGCCGGTGATGTATCCTTGCGTGCGTTCATCGCGCGGGTTGGTAAAGATATCCTGCGTGTCGCCGACTTCCACCAGCTCGCCGAGATGCAGGAAGGCGGTGCGCTGGGACACGCGCGCGGCCTGCTGCATCGAGTGGGTGACGATGACGATGGTATAGAGCTCGCGCAGCTCGTCGATCAGCTCCTCGATGCGGGCGGTGGCGATCGGGTCGAGCGCCGAGCACGGCTCGTCCATCAGGATGACCTCGGGGTTGACGGCGATCGCGCGGGCGATGCACAGCCGCTGCTGCTGGCCGCCGGACAGGCTCGTGCCCGGCTGGTCGAGGCGGTCGCGCACCTCGTTCAGCAGCCCCGCCTTCTCGAGGCTCGTGAACACGATCTCCTCGAGCTCGTCGCGGTTCTGGGCCAGGCCGTGGATCCGCGGGCCGTAGGCGACGTTGTCGTAGATCGACTTCGGGAACGGGTTCGGCTTCTGGAACACCATGCCGACCCGGGCCCGCAGCTCGACCACGTCGAGGCCGTAGATGTCCTCGCCGTCCATGGTGATCTCGCCCTCGACCCGGGCGATCTCGACGACGTCGTTCATGCGGTTCAGGCAGCGCAGGAAGGTGGACTTGCCGCAGCCGGACGGGCCGATCAGGGCGGTGACGTGATGCTCCGGGATGTCCAGCCCGACGTCGAACAGCGCCTGCTTGTCGCCGTAATAGACGTTGACCCCGCGCGCGCTCATCTTCGCCGGTGCCCGGCGCGATGTGCGGTGTGCGTAGATCGAGGACGGCGCGCTCTGGGGTACAGCCATGGCATCTGCCTCCTACCAGCGGCGTTCGAACTTGCGGCGCAGCAGCACGGCGCCAAGATTCATCAAGATGAGGAAGACGAGCAGGACGATCGTCGCCGCTGAGGTGCGCTCGACGAAGGCGCGCTCCGGGCTGTCGGCCCACAGGAAGATCTGCACCGGCAGCGCGGTCGCCGCATCCAGCGGGTCTTTCGGCAGGTCGACGATGAACGCGACCATGCCGATCATCAGCAGCGGCGCCGTCTCGCCCAGCGCCCGCGCCATGCCGATGATCGCGCCGGTCAGCATGCCCGGCATGGCCAGCGGCAGCACGTGGCCGCCGACCATCTGCATGCGGCTGGCGCCGAGGCCCAGCGCGGCCTCGCGGATCGACGGCGGCACCGCCTGCAGGGCCGCACGGCCGGCGATGATCACGGTCGGCAGGGTCATCAGGGCCAGCACCATGCCGCCGACCAGCGGCGCCGAGCGCGGCAGGCCGAAGAAGTTGAGGAACACTGCAAGACCGAGCAGGCCGAAGACGATCGACGGCACCGCGGCGAGGTTGTTGATGTTGACCTCGATGACGTCGGTCCAGCGGTTGCGCGGCGCGAATTCCTCAAGGTAGATCGCCGCCATCACGCCGAGCGGGAACGACAGGATCAGCACCACCAGCATGGTCCACAGCGAGCCGAGCAGCGCCCCGGCGATGCCGGCGAGCTCCGGCTCGCGGCTGTCGCCGGAGACGAAGAACCGCAGGTTGAACCCGGTCTCGACCCGGCCGGCCTGGCGCAGCGTTTCGATCCGCTCGATCTGGCGGTCCGAGATCCGGCGCGCGTCCTCCGGCGTCGCCGCGCTGATGTACCCCTTCATGTACATGTCGACATCGTCGGATGCCGGGACCCAGAGCTGCAGCGTGCCGCCGACCAGCGACGGGTCGTCGAGGACCGCGTCGCGCAGGTCGTACGCCGCGCCGCTGCTGACCAGGTCGTAGAGTTCCCGCCGGTCGCGCCGCTTGGTAACGTCGGGGAACATGTCGCGCAGCGTGGCCT
Source organism: Alphaproteobacteria bacterium (assembly GCA_041563955.1). Taxonomy (GTDB): domain Bacteria; phylum Pseudomonadota; class Alphaproteobacteria; order UBA8366; family JADFVY01. The sequence goes on from JBFGQV010000049.1 coordinate 9,843, forward strand.
TGACCCGCCCTTCGTAGTCGGCGCGCGACAGGACGGCGGCATCGCGCGCGCCGCCGGGATCGATCTCCGCTTCGGCGAGCGTCACGTCGAGCCGAACATAGGTCTGGCGAAAGGCGCTCCAGCCGTTGTTGACGATGGTGGCGAACAGGATGAACAGCATGGTCAGCGCCAGGCCGATCGCGACCATACCGTAGACGCGGAAACGCTGCTCCGCCGCGTAACGGCGGCGCAGGCTGCGGGCCACGGCCTCGGCCGTCGCCGACTGGGCGGGTGCGGCCTCACTCATACTGTTCGCGATACCTCCGGACCACGTAAAGCGCGATGACGTTCAGCACCAGCGTCACCAGGAACAGCATCAGGCCGAGCGCGAACGCGGCGAGCGTCTTGGCACTGTCGAATTCCTGGTCGCCGGTCAGGAGGGTGACGATCTGCACCGTCACGGTCGTTACGGCATCGAAAGGATTGGCCGTCAGATTGGCCGCCAGCCCTGCCGCCATGACCACGATCATGGTCTCGCCGATGGCGCGCGAGACGCCGAGCAGCATGCCGCCGACGACCCCCGGCAGCGCCGCCGGCAGGATCACCTGCCGGATCGTCTCAGAGCGGGTCGCACCGAGACCGTAGGCGCCTTCCCGCAGGCTGTTCGGCACCGCCGCGATGGCGTCGTCCGACAGCGACGAGACGAAGGGGATGATCATGATCCCCATCACCACCCCTGCGGCGAGCGCGCTCTCGGAGGCGACGTCCAGGCCGAGGCCGCCGCCGAGCTCGCGGACGAAGGGCGCCACGGTGAGCGCCGCGAAGAAGCCGTAAACCACGGTCGGGATGCCGGCGAGAATCTCGAGCAGCGGCTTGAGGATCGCACGCGCCTGCCGCGGCGCGTATTCCGCCATGTAGATCGCCGACAGGAGGCCGATCGGCGCCGCCACCGCCATGGCGATGACGCTGATCAGGGCGGTTCCGGCGAACACCGGCCCGGCGCCGAAGGCTCCGCTCGAGCCGACCTGGTCGGCGCGGATCGCGGTCTGCGGGCTCCATTCGAGGCCGAACAGGAATTCGCTGACCGGCACGAGCCGGAAAAACCGCAGCGCCTCGAAGAACAGCGACAGCACGATGCCGATCGTGGTGAACACGGCAATGGTGGAGCTGATGAGTAGCAGCGCGCGGATCACCGTCTCGACAGCGCGGCGGGCGCGCAGCTGCGGGCTGACCAGCTTCAGGCCGATGCCGCCCCCGGCCAGCGTGACCGCCAGGGCGAAGGCCCCGAGCCCGAGTCCGGCGCTGTCGCGCAGCGCGCGGTAATGCTGTGCCGCGGCCGCGATCGCCGGATCTTCGGGCGTCCGGCCGAGCGCGACCGCGTTAAGGATATCGCTGTAGACCAGCCCGAGTTCCGCCGGCGGCAGCTCGCGCAGGTCCGGCGGCAGGCCGCCGATCACCAGGAAATGCAGGACCGTGGGCTGCAGCGCCGACCACAGCGCCAGGACGACGGCCGCCGGAACGAACGCCCACAGCGCAACGTAGACACCGTAGTAGCGCGGCAGCGCGGCGAGGCTCTTTGGCCGGCCGCCGGCGAGCGCGAGCGCACGACCGCGGCCGAGGCGAAACCCGGCCGCGGACAATGCCAGCAGAATGACGATAAGGATCAGGGTCTGCATGCGTCCCTTCGGTCAACTCGAGCGAGGATGATCCGGCGCGATCGCAACCGGATCGACCTCCTGTGACGTTGTGGCGGGCGCAGCGGCCGCTCGCCCGCCGGAATTCCTACATCGTGAGCGGCGCCAGGCCGTTGGCCCTCTCACGCCACATCTCACGCTCCTCGTCCGGCATCGGGATCAGCCCCTTGTCCGCAAGGTAGCCGTCCTCGCCCCAGGCCCGGTCGCTGGTGAACTCCGCCAGGAATTCGGCGATCCCCGGGATGACGCCGACATGGGCCTTCTTGGCATAGAAGTACAGCGGCCGCGAGACCGGGTAGTTGCCGTCGGCGATCTCATCGAAATCCGGCTCGACGCCGTTGATCTTGCTGCCCCGAACCTTGTCCGAGTTCTGATCCAGGAAGGAGAAACCGAACACCCCGAGCGCATCGGGATTGGCCTCCAGCTTCTGGACGATCAGATTGTCGTTTTCGCCCGCTTCGACATAGGCACCGTCTTCGCGAATGGTGTGGCAGATCGCCTTGTACCGGCTGCTGTCCGTTTCCTTCAGTGCCTTGAGGGAATCGAACGTCTCGCATCCCCCCTCGAGCGCGAGCTCGACGAAGGCATCGCGCGTGCCGGAGGTCGGCGGCGGGCCGAGCACCTCGATTTTGGTCGCCGGCAGCGCCGGGTTGACGTCCTTCCAGGTCTTGTAGGGGTTCGGGATCAGCTTGCCGTTGCCGTCCGGCACGTCCTTGGCCAGCGCCAGGTACAGGTCGCGCAGTGTCAGCCCGAACTGCGCCGCCTTTTTCGAGTTGGCGATGACGATGCCGTCATAGCCGACCTTCACCTCGATGATCTCGGAGACGCCGTTCCCGGCGCACATCTCGACCTCCGACGCCTTGATGCGTCGCGACGAATTGGCGATGTCGGGATGCCCGACCCCGACGCCGGCGCAGAACAGCTTCAGCCCGCCGCCGGAGCCGGTCGACTCGACGACCGGGGTCTTGAAGCTGGTGGTCTTGCCGAATCGCTCGGCGACCGCAGTGGAAAACGGGAAGACTGTGGACGATCCGACGATCCGGATCTGGTCGCGTGCCTCGGCCGCGCCGGCGGCGAAGACCGCCAGTACCGAAGCCAAAACGAGCATGTTCCGTGTCATTGCATGACTCCTGCGGGTTTCTCGCCTCGTTGCGCTCTCTCCCGGGCGCGACCTACGGTCGATCGCCCGCGATGAACGCCGGTATGACCAAACCCTAAACCCCGACCATGAAGCGTATACAACAGTTGGATGACAGTTTCGTGACAGTATGTCCGTCAGATTGTCGCAGGTTCCTCCTGCGAGCGGCCGCCGGCGCGGGCGGTGGCGGCGGGAAGCGTGACGGAGAACCGGCTGCCCTTGCCAAGCGTGCTTTCGATGGCAAGCCGGCCGCGATGGCGGCTCACGATGTGCTTGACGATGGCAAGGCCGAGACCGGTGCTGCCTCGTTCGCGGCTGCGCGCCGGATCGACGCGGTAGAACCGCTCTGTCAGGCGCGGCAGATGCTGGGGCGCGATGCCCTCGCCGTCATCGGCCACGGTGACCACGATCTCGTCCTTGCCGGCGGCTCGTGCCTCGACGGTGACTTTGCCGCCGTCCGAGCCGTATTTGATGGCATTGCCGATCAGGTTCTCGAACACCTCGGCGAGCTGATCGCGATCGCCGAACACCGTGGCCGTGGCCGGCTCCACCGACAGCACCACCGAAAGATTGTGCTTCTGCGCCTGCGGCTCGAGCAGGCCGATCGTCTCCTCGAGCACCGGCTTGACCGCCACCCTGTCGGTCGGCCGGCTGTGCTCGTCCATCTCGATGCGGGCGAGCGACAGCAGGTCGTCGACCAGCCGCGCCATGCGATTGGCCTGCTCATCCATGATGGCAAGGAATTTCGCCTGCGCCTCGGCATCGTTGCGCGCCGGGCCCTGGAGGGTCTCGATATAGCCGATCAGGCTGGTCAGGGGGGTCTTGAGCTCGTGGCTCACATTGGCGACGAAATCGGCGCGCATGCGCTCCGTCTGCTCGAGCGCGGTCAGGTCGTGGAAGACGACGACCGCCGCGTCGGCGAGATGTGCGCCCAGCGGCTCCACGCGCACGGCGAACCGGCGCTCGACGGGCACCGGGAAAGAGACCTCGATCGCCTGTCCGGCGGCGCCGCCGAGCACGCTGTCCACCGCGTCGACCAGGTCCGGGTTGCGCAGTCCGATGGCGATGTCGTAGCCCGCGATATCGATGCCGGCGAGCTCGCGGGCGGCGCGGTTGGCCCGGGTCACCGTGCGGTCCGCGGCGACCAGCAGGATCGGATCGGGAATCGCGTCCATGATCTGCGGCCGCTCGGACGATTCGGCGGTGAGCCGCTCCAGCTTTTCACGCCACGCCGCCACCAGCCGCTCGAACGCCCAGTTCAGCCCGTCGCTGAGCTCCGGCCGCCCGGGATCCTGCTGGTTGGCGGCGAGGGCGTCGATCCGGCGTCGCAGGGCATCGCGCAAACGCGCCGGGCGCCACGCGACCAGCCCGGCCAGGACGGTCGCCAGGATGCCGCCGAGCAGGGCGTGCCGGAACGCGAGTGATCCGCCGGCAACGAGCAGGATCAGGACGATCCACGCCGGCACGGCGCTGCGCAGGCTGATGCGCGCCCATTTGCGCGGACGCTGAAACCGGTTCGGTCTGTTCAAATCGTGCGGCTCCTCCCGTCGTGCGGTCCCTACAATAGCAGAAACCGGCCCCCGATGTCCCGCTGCTGCCGGAGGCGCGAAGGCGCGGCGTCCGCCGTTAGGGCAAACTTAACCGTGACTGGTGTTTGATGGACGCAGTTTTGCCGGCTGCCGGCGGACCGCGTTCCGCCGTCGCGGCCAGAGGAGCGACAGGATGCTCAGATTCGCTGTGTTGTTGCCGTTCGCCGCCACGGTTGCCTGGTGGTCGGTTCCGGCCGCGGCGGGAAGCTATTCGGGACCGGGACTTGCCGCCGATGTCGTGCTCACCGATCCGGCGCTCGGCGAGGGCCGGTTCACCGGCAAGTTCCACTTCGATCGCGCCGGCACGCGGTTCGACCTCAATGGCAAGAAAGCGCGGCTGAACGCCATCATCTTCAACAGCTTCAACGAATACCTGATCACCGTGTCGCGCAAGAACACCGTCCAGGTCAGCCGCCGGCTGGGAGAAGCCCTGTCGGCGCAGTTCGGGGACGAGCCCTGCGGCGGGTTCAAGAGCGCGGTGTCGCTGGGCACGGAATCGCTGGCCGGGCGGACGATCCAGGTCTGGCGTTGCGAGAACCCGCGACAGCCCCTGCTCGATGCCGGGTTCCGCCCGGAAATCAAGGAGACGATCTGGTACGACATCGGCCTGAAGCACTTCATCCGCAAGGAGAACAACGACGGCGTCAAGATCGAACTGCGCAATATCATCCCGGGCCGCCAGCCGCCCGCCCTGTTCGACGTGCCGTCGGATTATGCCCAGCTCAACAGCAGCTCGCGGATCGCCGACGTGGAGGCCCCGCAATAGCCGGCGCATCGTCCCGCACGCCGCAAACAAGGTCTGACTCATGACTCACATCCAGCGCCTGATCGTTGTCGCCGCGGCCTGCGGCATGGCCGCAGCCGCCCACGCCGCCGGGTATGAGGGGCCGGGCCTGACCGCGGACATCTACATAGGTTACGAGCGCCCCCTGCAGCCGATGATGCGGATCTATGTCGGAGCCAAGGGCTCGCGGCTGGTGCCGTTCAGCCCGGCCGCCGACGGACCCGATCTCTACATCGCGCGGCTGTCGGAGGGCGTGCAGTACGAGATCTTCCTGGACCAGAGCCGGGCCTACAAGGAACTGATGGAAGAGCACGAGCTGGCCGCCGCGCGCGGCAATTTCTGCTCGGCCTTCGCGACCAAGACGAAAACCGGCGCCGAAACCGTTTCCGGCCGGAAGACCGAGATCTGGAAGTGCCAGGACGCGGGAGACGGGCCGGACCAGACCATCTGGTGGGATCCCGAGCTGAAGGCGGAGATTCGCAAGTCCCGCGCCGGGCTCGTCATCGAACTGCGCAACATCAAGGTCGGCCAGCCCGAGCCGCACCTGTTCGACCTGCCCGCGGGCGTCCGCGTGATCGAGTAGCGGGCCCGTCGGTCGGGCCGGACTTGCGTTGCGGGCCCATCCTGTGATCTCTTGCGCGGGCTGCCGCTGAACGGCGGCAGCGGCTGTGCCGACACCATCGCATGGGAGTGAAATCGATGAATCGAAGTGGTCTTGTGGGCCTGGCGGCCATGATCGTCGGGCTCGGCGGCATTCTGCCGGCCGGTGCCGGCGAGTATATGGGGCCGGGCTTTTCCGGCGTCGCCTGGCACGGCGAGAACGGCACGGCGGACAGGAAGCTGGGCTCCATCAACGTCGACCGGCAGGGCTTCCGCATGGAGATGAGCGAGCAGGGTCAGACCATCGCCGTGCTGGTGTTCTGGGACCAAGAGGTCTCCTATTCGCTGATGATGGACCAGAGGATGTATATGGAGGTTCCGGCCGAGGAGACCGGCAGCGCGCCGTCGGATTTCGAAGGCAAGCCGTGCGACGGCTACAGCGGCGCCGTGCAGGTCGGCTCGGAATCCGTCAACGGCCGCGCCACCGAGAAATGGCGCTGCACCGGCGAGCTGGAGCCCGTGCCGGGCGAGGCGTCGGTCGATTCCACGAGCTGGTTCGATCCGGAGATCGGCTTCCCGGTCCGCGAGGCCAAGGATGACGGCCAGGTGTTCGAGGTCCGCAATATCGCGGTCGGCCGCCAGGATGCCTCGCTGTTCGAGATTCCGCCCGGCTTCCAGAAGCTCGACATGAACGCGATCATGCAGCAGATGATGCAGCAGCAGCAGGGCCAGTAGGCCAGACGGATCCGGTTGCCGAAGACGCCCGGCGCGGCCCCGCGTCGGGCGTTTCCTTGCTGCTCCGGGTCGCGCGCCGGATCAGAGCGCGCTGCCGCCGGTCTCGCCGGTCCGGATCCGCACCGCCTCCTCCACCGGCAGCACGAAGATCTTGCGCTCGCCGATCTGGTTGGTCCGGGCGGCGTCCTGGACCGCCTGCACCGCCCGCTCCGCAACGTCATCGTTGACCGCGACCTCGATCTTGATCTTGGGCACGAAATTCACCGTGTATTCGGAGCCGCGGTAGATCTCCTTGTGGCCCTTCTGCCGGCCGTAGCCCTTGACCTCGCTGACCGTCATGCCCTCGATTCCGAGCGCCGTCAGCGCCTCGCGCACCTCGTCCAGCCGCGACGGCTTGATCACCGCGATGATCAGCTTCATGTCCGGCACTCCCTGTCGATCGATGCGGCGGGGCTACCAGTGGTAGCCGCGCTCGCCATGCTCCCTGATGTCGAGGCCCTCGGTCTCGACATCCGGTGCGACGCGCAGGCCGATGGTGGCGTCGAGCAGTTTGAGGATGACGATGCTGAGCACCGCGGACCAGACGGCAACGACGGCCACGCCCGCGCCCTGCACCCACAGGTGCCGGCCGATCGTCGCCCCTTCGGCGAGGCCGAGGCCGCCGACGGCGGACCAGGCGAACACCGCGGTCAGAAGCGTGCCCGTGGCGCCGCCGATCCCGTGTACCGCGAACACGTCCAGCGAATCGTCGATCTGTAGCCTGTGCTTGAGCGTCTGGGTCGCCCAGTAGCAGACGAGGCCGCCCCCGAGACCGCAGGCCACGGCCCCGAGGGGGCCGACGAATCCGGAGGCCGGCGTGATCGTCGCGAGGCCCGCCACCATGCCGGTGACCATGCCGACCAGGCTCGGCCGGCCGTGCTGCACCCATTCGATCACCATCCACACCAGCGCCCCGAGCGCCGCCGAGACATGGGTCACGGTGATCGCCATGCCGGCGGCCCCGTCCGACGCGAGTGCGCTGCCGCCGTTGAAGCCGAACCAGCCGACCCACAGCATGGCGGCGCCGATCATGGTGAAGCCCGGGCTGTGCGGCGGCGTGATCTCGCGCGGGAAGCCCTCGCGGCCGCCGATCATGACCGCGGCGACCACGGCGGAGACGCCGGCGGTGAGGTGGACGACGAGACCGCCCGCGAAGTCGCGCACCCCGACGTCGCCCAGCCAGCCGCCGTCGCTGAGCAGCCCGCCGCCCCAGATCCAGTGGGCGACCGGGGCGTAGACCAGGGTGGCCCACAGGGCGGTGAACCACAGCATGGCGCTGAACTTCATGCGCTCGACGAAGGCGCCGACGATGAGCGCCGGGGTGATGATCGCGAACGTCATCTGGAACATGAAGAACACGGTCTCGGGAATGTCGCCGGCCAGCGTGTCGGCCCCGACGCCCCACAGGAAGGCCTTGCCGAAACCGCCGAATACGGCATTCGCGTCGCCGAACGCAACGCTGTACAGGACGACCAGCCACAGCACCGAGACGAGGCAGGCGATCGCGAAGCAGTGCATCAGCACCGACAGGATGTTCTTGGCCTGCACCAGCCCGCCGTAGAACAGGGCCAGACCGGGCAGCGTCATGAACAGGACCAGCGCCGTGGAGGTCATGATCCAGGCGGTGTTCGCCCCGTTGAGCAGGTCGCCCTCCTGGGCGAAAACCGGCGAGGCCGCCAGCAAAACAGCGCCGGCGACGACGCTCCACGATCCTATTTTGCGGATTCGTCGCATCTGTACCCCCCTGATCTCCTTCGCCGCGCATCTGTGTGCGTGCGCTTAGCGCCAAAGCCGGCAGATAATGGCCGACGGGTCGCGATCTGTCACCAGATTAGTGCGTCCCGCCGCGGCCGGGCCGGGCCCGCCGGTCAGTAGACCGGCGTGCTCACCGCGGCCAGTTTGGCCTCGGCGACGACCAGCGCCTTTGCGGCGGCATCGCGTTCCGCATCGTCGCGCGCCGCCTCGACATCATCCCGCAGGTCGGGGATCGCGCGCTCGACCTCGGCCCGGTCGATCTCCTCCATCGGCATGGCGTCGTCCGCCAGCACCGTGCATCGCTCGGGCGTTACTTCGGCGAACCCGCCGGCGACGAAGATGCGCTCGGTCACCGCGCCGTCCTCGTACACCGCGATCACGCCGGGGCGGACCGAGGAGACGGTCGGCGCATGTCCGGCCAGCACGCCGAAATCGCCCTCCGCGCCGGGCACGACGACCATCTCGACGGATTCCGAGATCAGCAGCCGTTCCGGCGAGACCAGCTCGAATTCGATCTTATCGGCCATGCGCGACTCCCGGTCAGGCCGCTTCCGCGGCCATCCGCTTGGCCTTCTCGACCGCTTCCTCGATCGGCCCGACCATGTAGAAGGCGGCCTCCGGCAGGTCGTCGTAATCGCCGGCGACGATTCCCTTGAAGCCCTTGATGGTGTCCTCGAGGCTGACCAGCTTGCCCTCGGTGCCGGTAAAGACCTGGGCAACGAAGAAGGGCTGCGAGAGGAAGCGCTGGATCTTGCGGGCGCGGGCGACGACCAGCTTGTCGTCCTCGGACAGCTCGTCCATGCCGAGGATGGCGATGATGTCCTGCAGCGACTTGTAGGTCTGGAGGACCTGCTGCACCTCGCGCGCGACGCTGTAGTGCTCCTCGCCGATGACCCGCGGATCGAGCATGCGCGAGGTCGAATCCAGCGGGTCGACCGCCGGGTAGATGCCGAG
>JBFGQV010000050.1:0-19104 GCA_041563955.1 Alphaproteobacteria bacterium
GATCTTGTAAAGCGAATCGTTGAGGTCGCGCGACCCCGTGGCCAGAAAGCGGCCCTGATTGGGGACGGCGGTCACGATTCCGAGCTCGGTGAGGAGCCTGAGCGCGGCGCGCACCGGTGATCGGGACACGTTGAGCTGCTCGGCCAGCCATTGCTCCTTCAGCTGCCAGCCTGCGGGGCGATCGGCTTCGCGGACGAGATCGAGGATGCGCCGCGCCAGATCAGCGTGGAAGCGGCTGATCCGCGATTCGGTCGGCGTGTTGCGGCGCGTCTGACTCGTCGGTGGTGCCAAGGCCGGCCCTTGCTCCCGTGCGAGAATTCGCAGCAGGTTGCCACAACGCAGGGCAAACGGGAACACATGCTGACGGGCCGCGCGCGATTTGCGCGCGCGCCGCGCCGCTACTCGCAGGTTTCGCGGTCCGGAAGGATGTAGCTTGCCGGCACGAGGCCTTTGCGCAGACCGGTCACCACGGCGTGGGTCCGGTTGTTGACGCCAAGCCGCTGGAGGATGCTTTTCACGTGCACCTTGACGGTCCCCTCCAGCATGCCCAGCTCGGAGGCGATGTCCTTGTTCTGCAGCCCCTGCGCCATCAGCAGCAGGATCTGGTGCTGCCGCGGGGTCAGGACCCGGCCGCCCGCCGGGGCTGTGCCGCCAAACCTCGTTGCGGCGCGGCTTTCCGTCAGCATGGCGATCGCGCTGGACGGAATGAAGGTCTCGCCGGACAGGATCAGCGGCAGCGCGTGGCGCAGCGTGTCCGAACTCGACGATTTCTCGATATAGCCTTTGGCGCCGGCCTTGTAGGCCCGCGCGATATCGGCCGTGTCTTCGGAACCGGAGATCACGGCGATGGCCGCTTTCGGCAGCATCTGCACCAGCCGCTCGAGGACCTCGAAATCGGAGCGCGACTCGAGCTGCAGGTCGCAGAGGACGAGGCGGATGTCGCGATGGCGACTGGCAGCGTCAACGGCCGCCGCCGCGGTCGCCGCCTCGATCACCACGGCATCCGGATACAGCTCGCGGACTATGATGGCCACTCCCTGACGGAACAGCGCCTGATCGTCTACGATGAGCATTTTCATGACATGGCGTCCTCGTTCTGGGGAGCGAACCGGACCCCCGCACAGCGCGGGCACGCTGCACGTTCTGGGAATCCGGTGAAGGCGGAAACGCCCCGGCGCAGATGTCAGCGTGTACCATCAAGTGGGTACTCCAATAGCAGCCGGACCTTTTTCTATACAAAAAATAGTGTATAATTGGTATGGGTCCGCTCTGCGACATACTGTCTCACCTGGGCGCGTCGGGCGCATCGATCCGACGGGTTGGAGTCGCCAGAACATTGCGATAGCGCAAGGCGGCGGAGATCGGCTTGCGCTATAAGGGGCGTCGAAAAGCACGTGGCGACGGAACACGTCATGGTCGAATCGGCAGACAGAGCGGCCGTCGCACCAGATCGGGCGGCCTTTCGGGTGAGTGGCCTGACGAAGGTCTACCACACCGGCGACGTCGATGTGCACGCCCTGCGCGGCGTCGATCTCGATCTCTTCGAGGGCGAGGTGGCGGCGCTGCTCGGCCCGTCGGGCAGCGGCAAGTCGACCTTTCTCAACATCCTGGGCGGGCTCGACCATCCTAGTGCCGGCACCGTCTGGTTTCGAGACCATGAACTGACCGGCTACGACGAAGCCGAACTGACCGCCTACCGCCGCGACCATGTCGGCTTCGTGTTCCAGTTCTACAACCTGATCCCAAGCCTGACGGCGCTGGAGAACGTGGCCCTGGTGACCGAGATCGCCCGCGACCCGATGCCCCCGGGCGAGGCCCTGACGCTGGTCGGCCTGGCCAAGCGCATGGACCATTTCCCGGCCCAGCTGTCCGGTGGCGAACAGCAGCGCGTCGCCATTGCCCGCGCCATCGCCAAGCGGCCCGACGTATTGCTGTGCGACGAGCCGACCGGGGCCCTCGACAGCAAGACCGGCGTTGTCGTGCTCGAGGCGCTGGAGACCGTCAACCGGGAGCTCGGCACCACCACGGCGCTGATCACCCACAACGCCGGCATGGCCGAGATGGCCGATCGCGTCATCCGGTTCGCCGACGGCGCCGTGGTCGAAATCCGTGTCAACGAGGCGCGGCGGCCCGCCCGTGAGCTGGTCTGGTAACCCGATGCGCGCCCTCGATCGCAAGCTGCATCGCGACGTCCGGCGGATCTGGCTGCAGGCGCTGGCTATCGCCCTGGTCATCGGTTGCGGCGTTGCGATGTACGTGATGTCGCTGGGCACGCTGCGGTCGCTGGACGAGACCCGCACCGCGTATTACGAGCGGTATCGCTTCGCCCAGATTTTCGCCTCCGTCAAGCGGGCGCCGGAGCGGCTAGCCCGCAGGATCGCAGAGATTCCCGGCGTGGCCCGGGTCGAGACCCGGATCGTGTCCACCGTCATGCTCGATATCGCCGGCATGGCCGAGCCGGCGCGCGGGCTTCTGGTTTCGGTCCCCGAGCGCCATGCGCCGGCGCTGAACGGTCTGCACATGCGAATCGGGCGCTACGTCGAGCCGGGGCATCCAGGCGAGGTCGTCCTCAACGAAGCGTTCTCGAGGGCGCACAAATTGCTCCCCGGAGACACCTTCCATGCCGTGATCAACGGACGCAAACGCCAGCTGACCGTCGTCGGGGTGGCCCTTTCGCCCGAGTACATCTATTCGCTGGGCCCGGGCGCGATCATGCCGGACGATAGGCTGTTCGGCGTGATGTGGTTGGGCCGCGAAACCCTGGCCGCGGCCTACGACCTCGAGGACTCCTTCAACGCCGTCTCGCTGACCCTGATGCGCGGCGCCCTGGAACAGCGGGTGATCGAGGATCTCGACCGGCTGCTGGAGCGTTACGGCGGTGTCGGCGCGCACGCCCGCAAGGATCAGACGTCGCACTGGTATATCTCCAACGAGCTGGTGCAGCTGCGATCGATGGGTACGGTTGCCCCGCTCATCTTCCTCGGCGTTGCCGCCTTCCTGCTGAACATCGTCGTCTCGCGCCTCATCGCAACGGAGCGCGAGCAGATCGGCCTGCTGAAGGCCTTTGGATATTCCGGGCGCGCCGTCGCCTGGCACTACGCCAAGCTGATGCTGATCGTCGTCTCGACCGGCGTGTTGCTGGGGTTCGCCGGCGGCGCCTGGCTCGGCCGGGGCCTAACCGAACTCTATGCCGAGTTCTTCCGGTTTCCCTTCCTGTATTACACCATCGACCCGGGAACCTTCGCGATCGCGGCCCTGATCAGCTTCGGCGCCGGCTTCGTCGGGACGCTCGGGGCGGTGCGCCGCGCGGCGCTGCTGGCGCCGGCCGTGGCCATGCAGCCGGCCCCGCCGCCGATCTATCGCAAGACGCTCATGGAGCGGCTCGGGCTCGACCGGTATCTGGCGCAGGCGTCGCGGATGATCATTCGCCACATCATGCGGCGTCCCATGCGCGCCGGTCTGACGACCATCGGAATCGCCATGTCGGCGGCGATCCTGATCAGCTCGATGTTCATGATGGACTCGATCGAGCTCATCATCGACGTGCAGTTCAACCGCATACACCGCCAGGACGTGACCATCTCGCTGGTGGAAGCCAAACCGGCGCGGATCGTGCAAGAGCTCGGGCATTTGCCCGACGTCCTGCAGGTCGAGCCGGTGCGCGCGGTCGCGGTCCGCGTCCGCAACGGCCACCGGTCGCGGCGCACCGCCCTGATTGGCCTCGCCGGCGAGGGCGATCTCGGGCGCTTGCTCGACCGTGATCTCCAGCCGGTCTCGATGCCGCCGTCGGGGCTCGTGCTGTCGGCGAAACTGGCCGAGGTGCTGGGCGTCGGGCGCGGCGACAGGCTGAAGGTCGAGGCGATGGAGGGCCGGCGGCCGGTGGGCGAGATCCCGGTGTCCGCGGTCGTCCAGGAATTCCTCGGCACATCCGCCTACATGGACCTTGCGGCGCTCAACCGCTTCATGGAAGACCCGCCGATGGTCTCGCTCGCCTATCTGCAGACCGACTCGCGTTTTGAGGACGAGCTGTATGCGGACCTCAAGGAGACGCCGGCCGTTGCCGGCGTGACCGTCGAGGCGGCGGCGGTCGAGAGTTTCCGCGAGACCCTGGCCGAGAACATGCTCCTGATGACGACGTTCAACGTGCTGTTCGCCGCCATGATCGCCTTCGGCGTGGTCTACAACAGTGCCCGGATCTCGCTGTCCGAGCGCGGGCGCGAGCTGGCCAGCCTGCGCGTTCTCGGATTTACCAGGACCGAGGTCTCGTGGATCCTGCTCGGCGAGTTCGCATTGCTGACGATCGTCGCGCTCGGACCGGGGTTCGTGATCGGTTACGGGCTTGCGTGGTCGATGTCGTTGAGCTTCGAGACCGAACTGTTCCGCATTCCGCTCGCGGTTTCGCGTGAGACCTATGGATTTTCGGCGCTGGTGGTGATTGCCTCCGCCACCGTCACCGGGCTCGTCGTGCGCCGCCGCATCGACCGCCTCGATCTGGTCGCCGTCCTGAAGACCCGGGAATAGGGAAGCATTCCGATGCCCTTAAAACGCATGATCCTGTATGCCGTCGTCGCCATCGCCGTCGCCGCGGGTCTGGTCTATGCCTTCTGGCCGCAGCCGGTGCCCGTGGATACCGCCGCCATCCCACGCGGCGAACTGGTCGTTACCATCGACGGCGACGGCCGCACCCGGGTGCGCGAGGTCTACGTGGTCTCGGCGCCGGTGCCGGGCCGCGTGCTGCGCATCGAGCGTCATGTTGGCGATGCCGTGGTCGCAAGGGAGACGCTGCTGGCGACGATCCATCCGAGCGATCCCGCATTCCTCGACCGTCGCGCACGGGCCCAGGCCGAATCGGCCGCGAAGGCGGCCAAGGCCGGCTTCGCGCTGGCCGAGGCGGAGCTGGCGCGGGCTGTCGCCGAGCTGGACTTCGCGCAGGCGGAGCTGGCGCGTGCGGAACGGCTGGCGGCGCGCGGCACCGTCTCGCAGAGCGATCTCGACCGGGCACGGCTGACGGTGCGGACCGCGAAGGCCGCCGTCGCCACCGCGGAAGCGACCGTCGAGATCCACCGCTTCGAGCTCGAGACCGCACAGGCCGGCCTGATCGAGCCGGGCGGTATCGGCGATTCGGCCGACGGTCAGTCGTGCTGCGTCGATGTGTTCTCGCCGGTGAACGGGCGGGTGCTGCGGGTCATCAACGAAAGCGAGACCGTGGTCGCCGCCGGAACGCCGCTGGTCGAGGTCGGTGATGCGAAGGATCTCGAGGTGGTCGTCGACCTGCTGTCCAGCGACGCGGTGCGGGTTGCCGAGGGCGCGCCGGTGGTGATCGAGGATTGGGGCGGCCGCACCGTGCTTTCGGGGCGGGTCCGTCGCGTCGAACCGACGGGGTTCACCAAGGTGTCCGCGCTGGGGATCGAAGAGCAGCGCGTCAACGTGTTGATCGATTTCACGGATCCGCCGGAGCAATGGCGCGATCTCGGTCACGGGTATCGAATCGAGGCGCATATCGTGGTCTGGCGCGGCGAGGACGTCCTGATCCTGCCGTTGGGAGCCCTGTTCCGCGACGGCGATCGCTGGGCGGTCTTCGTGGCCGACGGCGGGCGCGCGCATCTGCGTCATGTCGACATCGATCACAGCGACGGCCGGCGGGCGCAGATCACGTCCGGCCTGTCGGAGGGCGAGCGGGTCATCCTCCATCCCAGCGACCTGATCGCGGACGGCGTGCGCGTCGTGCCGCGAGCGGTACAATGACGCGCCGGGGTGAGGGATTTGTGCTAGCCTGTTGCTCGCCTTCATTGACAGGTCGCAGGATATCGGTATCAATTGCGACAGCAGTACAATTTTCCGAGCCGGTCGATCTTTGCGGCTCTTTCGTTCTCGAGGAACAAGCGCAGGGAGAGTGATGAGATGAAAAGGACAGGCAGGGGATTTCTGCCTCGGGTTTCCCGCCGCGCCTTCATGCAGGGCTCGGCGGCGGCCGTCGGCATATCCTTCATTGGTGGTGCGGAGCGCGCTTGGGGGGCCGAGGAAAAGCGGCTCAACGTGTACAACTGGGACACCTATATCGGTGAACAGACGCTCGGCACCTTCAATGCGCGCACCGGAATCGTGGTCCAGTACGACCTGTACGCCGACAACGAGGAGCTGTTCGCCAAGCTCAAGGAGGGCAATCCCGGCTACGACGTGATCGTGCCGAGCGATTACATGGTCGAGGACATGCTGACGCTGAAGATGCTGATGCCGCTCGACCATTCCAGGATCCCCAACATCAAGCATCTCGACAGGGCCTTCACCAACCCGGCCTACGATCCCGGCATGAAGCATTCCATTCCCTACATGTGGGGCACGATCGGGCTGGGCTATCGCAAGTCGAAGGTGGACGGACCGCTGGTCAGCTGGGCCGACGTGTTCGAGCCGTCGCGGGCCAAGCGGTACTCCGGCCGCATCGCCTACCTGGGCGACATGCGGGCGGTGCTCGGCTGCGCCCTGAAGTATCTCGGCTACGGCATGAACACGACGAACACGGCCGAGATTGCCAAGGCGCGCGACCTGCTGATCGCCGCCAAGCCGCACGTCAAGACCTTCGCCGAGGACAACGGCCAGGATCTGCTGCTGTCGGGTGAGGTGGACATCACCATGGAATGGAGCGGCGACATCGCGGCGGTGATGGAGGAGGACGACGATCTCACCTATGTCGTGCCGAAGGAAGGCTCGAATGTGTGGGTCGACAATCTGTGCATTCCGACCGGCGCGCCGCATCCCGAGAATGCGCACAACTTCATCAACTTCGTGCACGACGTGGATGTGCACATGGAGATCGCCGAGACGATCTACTTCGCGACCCCGAACAAGGACGCCAAGGACAGGTTGCCACCCGAGTATACGGAGAACCCGGCGGTGTTCGCGCCTGCCGCCGTGCTGGCCAACTGCGAGGCGCTGCTCAGCGTGGGCGAGTACACGCGCCTCTACGACGAGGCATGGACGGCGATTCAGGCTGCGTGATCGGGAATCATCCGGGACGGCCCGGGCGGGGGGCGCACCTGCGCTTCCCGCCCCATTCTTCGCGGTGCGCGGCGCGGTGCACGTGGGCTGCCGACCGGGTGATCACGACGCCGGCGACATGAACCGTCGCCGTTTACCATGCCGGGGCATTCTGGTGACGCCGATCCACAATGTGCTATTGATCCCGCCGGAGACGACCGATGACGTCGGGCGTCAGAATGCGGTATTCGACAAGGACAGAGAAACTGATCGGGCCCAGCGGATAACCCGGGCGGGCTGAGGAACGGGCATGGAGGACTGGCGCAAAAACAGGGGGGCGTTCGCGATCTTTCTCGGGCCGGCCAGCCTCTGGCTGCTGGTGTTTTTCGTCATCCCGCTGATTCTGGTCTGGATCTACAGCTTCGGCGAACGCGGGCCGCAGGGACAGACCTACCTCGCACTGAATTTCGAGAACTACCTGCGCGCCATCGAGCCGATTCATCTCGGCATTTTTTGGAAATCGATCTGGATCGGCGCGATCAGCACCGCGGTCTGCCTCGTGGTGGGCTTTCCCGTCGCGATGGGAATCGCATTCGCGCCGAGCCGATGGAAGAACCCGCTGCTGCTGATCGTCGTTCTGCCGTTCTTCACCAACCTGCTGATCCGCACCTATGCATGGATCGCGGTGCTGCGCACCCGCGGCTTCCTCAATTTCGGGCTGGAATGGGTGCACGAGAAGCTGGATGGGCTGTTCACGCTGGTCGGGCTGCCCGATGCGATGGGGGATTTCGTGCCGCTGGAACTGCTCTACAACCAGTACGCGGTGGTCATCGGCCTCGTCTACGTGCACTTGCCGTTCCTAATTCTGCCGCTCTATGCGACGCTGGAAAAGCTTGACCGGTCCTATCTGGAGGCGAGCCTCGACCTCGGCGCCGGCCAGTGGCGCACCTTCCTGTCGGTGCTGGTGCCGCTGGTGATGCCGGGCATCGTCTCCGGCGCGCTGCTCGTCTTCATCCTGTCGATGGGCAACTTCCTGGTGCCGGATCTGCTCGGCGGCACCGACAGCCTGATGATCGGCAACCTGATCGCCCGCGAGTACGGCGCCGCCCGCGACTGGCCGTTCGGATCGGCGCTGTCCTTCATGATCATGTATCCGGTGTTCATCTTCTTCGTGATCAACGCGCTGGTGGCGCGCTATCGCGCCCAACAGAGGGCCGAGACATGACCGAGGCGACCCTCCGCCCGGCGCCGCGCCGTCGCCGTGAAACGAACCCGCTCGAGTATCTCAAGCGGCCGTGGATGCAGCTCACGCTGTTCCTCAGCTTCATCTTCCTGTATTTCCCGATCGTCACCCTGGTCGTCTTCAGCTTCAACGATTCCAAGCGCAACATCACGTGGCGGGGCTTTACGTGGAAATATTACGAGAAGGCCCTGAACAACGCGTCGCTGCATGATGCCTTCACCAATTCGATGATCGTCGCCGCCACCTCGACGGTCGTCTCGACGACACTGGGCGCCATGCTGGGACTGGCGCTGTACCGGTACCGATTCCCCTGGAAAGGCACCTATGAGGGCGTCGCGCACCTGCCGATCGTCATTCCCGAGATCTGCATGGGCGTGGCGATGCTGGTGTTCTTCAACGCCATCAACATGAATCTGAGCCTGGCCACGATCACGGTCAGCCACATCGCCTTCACCATCCCGTTCGTCGCCGTCGTCATCCGCGCGCGCATGGCCGGCTTCGACCTCTCGCTGGAAGAGGCGAGCCAGGACCTCGGCGCCAGCGAATGGCAGACCTTCTGGCACGTCACCTTTCCGTACATGGTGCCCGGGCTGGTCGCGGGGGCGCTGATGGCGTTCGTGCTGTCGCTGGACGATTTCGTCATCACCTTCTTTACCGCGGGTGTGGGCTCCACCACATTCCCGATCAAGATCTATTCGATGTTGCGGTTCAGCGTGACGCCGGAGGTTAATGCCGCCTCGACCGTACTCATCGTCATCACATTGTCGTTGACGCTGATCGCCATGATCATGCAGTCACGTTGGGCAAAAGGGCGACGGGAAAAATGACCCAGCAGGTGCCGATCATCAGCATCCGCAACGTGACCAAGCGGTTCGGCACGGTCACCGCAGTCGATGATGTCAGCATCGACATCAATCGGGGCGAGTTCTTCGCGTTGCTGGGCCCGTCCGGCTGCGGCAAGACGACCCTGCTGCGCATGCTTGCCGGTTTCGAGACGACGACCGCGGGCAGCATAGAGATCGACGGCCAGCCGATGCTCGGCGTTGCCCCCAACCGGCGGCCCGTCAACATGGTCTTCCAGTCCTACGCGGTGTTCCCGCACATGACGGTGTTCGACAACGTCGCCTACGGGCTGAAGGTCACCGGGGTGCCGAAATCGGAGATCGCCGAGCGGGTCCGCGAGGCGCTGGAACTGGTTCATCTCGAGGACTACGGCCGGCGCAAGCCGGATCAGCTCTCGGGCGGCCAGCGCCAGCGGGTGGCGCTGGCCCGGGCGCTGGTCAAGAAACCCAAGGTGCTCCTCCTGGACGAACCATTGAGCGCCCTCGACGCGAAGCTGCGCGAAGCGATGCGGCTGGAGCTGGTCCATCTGCAGCATTCGGTCGGCATCACCTTCGTGATCGTCACGCACGACCAGGACGAAGCCTTGTCGATGGCCGACCGCGCCGCCGTCATGGAGCAGGGCGTGGTCCGGCAGATCGCTGCGCCCGGCGACCTCTACGAGCATCCCAACAGCCGGTTCGTGGCCGATTTCATCGGCAAGATCAATCTCCTGGAAGCCAAGGTCGCCGGCGTGTCCGGCGGTCGGCTCGCGGTCGAGATCGGCGGCCTGGGCCGCATCGACGTCCCGCATGACGGCAATGCGGCGGGCGACATCGGGATCGCCGTGCGGCCGGAAAAGACGCGGCTGTCGAAGGAGGCGCCGGCAGGCGACCGGATCGGCCTGAAGGGCACGGTCAGCGACGTCGCCTATTACGGCAACGAAAGCCATGTTCTGCTCGACACCGATACCGGCGTGCGCTTCACGACGACCGTGCAGAACGAGGCGCGACGGACCGGTGCAAACGTCCTGATCGGCGATGATCTGTGGATTTCGTGGTCGCCGGAGGACACACTGGTGCTGGCCGAATAGGGAGCCGCGGATGCCCACCCCCGCCAGCGAGGGCCTTCATATGCCCGCCGAATGGCAGCCGCATGCGCGCTGCTGGATGGCGTGGCCGTGCCGCGAGGAGGTCTGGGACGGGCGGATCGACGACGCGCGGCAGGCCTTCGCCGAGGTTTCGCGGGCGATTGCGGATTTCGAGACCGTCACCATGATCGCCAATCCCGGCGACGTCGCCGCGGCCTCACTTGCTTGCGGGCGCGGCGTCGAGGTTCTGCCGATGGACATCGACGATTCGTGGATGCGCGATACCGGGCCCACCTACGTCGTCGACGGCAAGGGCGGAATCGCCGGTTGCGACTGGCATTTCAACGCCTGGGGCAAGAAGTACGAATTCTACAACAACGATGCGCGGCTCGCCGAGCGGCTGCTGTCACATCAGGGGATCCGCCGCCTCGAAGCGCCGTTCGTGCTGGAAGGGGGCGCCGTCCAAACCGATGGCGAGGGCACGCTGCTGACGACGGAGTCGGTGCTCCTCAACCCGAACCGCAATCCGGGCATGGATCGGGCCGAAATCGAACAGGGCCTGCGCGACTGGCTGGGCGTCGAGAAGATCATCTGGCTGCCCGCCGGCTATCACGAGGACGAGACCGACGGCCATGTCGACAATATCGCCTGTTTCGCCCGGCCGGGCGTCGTGCTGGCCGCGTCCTGCCCCGACGCCGGCGATCCCAATTACGAGACCTTCGCGGCCAACCTCGACATATTGCGGGCCAGCACCGATGCGAAGGGGCGCGCACTCGAGGTGATCACCCTCGACCAGCCGGCCCGCATGGAGGAGGACGGCAAGCGCCTCTCCAGCTCCTACGTCAATTTCTATATCGCCAATGGCGGCATCGTCATGCCGGGGTTCGAGGACCGGCGCGACAACGCCGCCTACAAGACGGTTGCTCAGGCTTTCCCCGACCGCAAGGTGGTGCAGGTGCCGTCGACCGATATCATCCGCGGCGGCGGCTGCATCCACTGCATCACCCAGCAGCAGCCGGAACCGGGGGAGGGGGCATGACGGCCGTCACCATCGCCGCAACGCAGATGGCCTGCAGCTGGGACATCGCCGACAATCTCGATAGGGCCGAGGCGATGGTCCGCGACGCCGCCGCCGGGGGGGCCAACGTCGTGCTCCTGCAGGAGCTGTTCGAAACCCCCTATTTCTGCCCCGATCAGAAGCAGGAGCATTTCGCCCTCGCGCAGCCGTTCGAGGGCAATCCCCTGATCGCGCGGTTCGCGGAGCTCGCCGGCGAACTGGGGGTCGTGCTGCCGGTCAGCTTCTTCGAGCGCGCCAACAACGCCTACTACAACGCCATCGCCATCGTCGACGCCGACGGCTCGGTGCTCGGCCGCTACCGCAAGAGCCACATCCCGCAGGGGCCAGGGTATGAGGAGAAGTTCTATTTCAGCCCCGGCGATACCGGCTTCAGGGCGTGGCGGACCCGGTTCGGGACCATCGGCGTGGGCATCTGCTGGGATCAATGGTTCCCGGAATGCGCCCGCGCCATGGCCCTGCTCGGGGCCGACATCCTGCTCTACCCGACGGCGATCGGATCGGAGCCGCAGAGCCCCGCGCTCGACAGCCGCGATCACTGGCAGCGCACGATGCAGGGCCACGCGGCGGCCAATATGGTGGCGCTGGCGGCGTCCAACCGGATCGGCGTGGAAGAGCACGACACCGCGACCATGACCTTCTACGGCTCGTCGTTCGTCGCCGGGCCAACGGGCGAGAAGCTGGCCGAGGCCGGCCGCGACGAACAGGCCGTGGTCACGGCGCAGGTCGACCTTGCGGAGATCCGCGCGATGCGGGCGTCCTGGGGCCTGTTCCGCGATCGCCGTCCGGAGCTCTACGACCTGCTGCTGACGCTGGACGGCGACACGTACTGAGCGGATCCGTCCGGGCTCTCCCCCGCGGCGCGGGGTTCACGCCGTTATCAGGATCGCTCGGAAGTCATTGACGTTGGTCAGCGTCGGCCCGGTGACCACGAGCGAGTCGAGCTCGGCGAAGACGCCGTAGGCGTCGTTGTCCGCCAGCCGGGCCTTGAGGTCGATGCCCATCTCCCTGGCGCGGTGCCAGGTGTCGGGTCCGACGAGTGCGCCGGCGTTGTCCTCCGTGCCGTCGGTGCCGTCGGTATCGCAGGCGATGGCGTGGATTCGCTCCGCGCCTTGCAGCGCAACGAGGAGGGCGAGAAGGAATTCGGTGTTCGATCCGCCGCGGCCGCTGCCGCGGACCGTCACCGTGGTCTCGCCGCCGGATAGGAGGACCGCGGGCGCCGCTTCCGGCTGGCCGTGAACCGCGATCTGCCGGGCGATGGCCGCGTGCACCTTGGCAACCTCCGACGACTCGCCCTCGATCCGGTCGCTCAGGATCAGCGGCGTCACCGCGGCGCGCCGGGCCACCTCCGCCGCCGCCTCTAGCGCCGCCTGGGGCGTCGCCACCAAAGTGGTCGTGGCGGTGGCGAAGCGCGCATCGTCGGCGCGCGGCGCCGCGTCCCGGCCCGTCTTCAGATGCTCGAGGACCGCTGCCGGTTCGGTGATCCGGTACTTGTCGAGGACGGAGAGCGCATCGGCGCGGGTGCTCGTGTCCGGCAGCGTCGGCCCGGATGCGATGACCGTCGGATCGTCGCCCGGCACGTCCGAGATCACCAGCGTGACCACGCGCGCCGGCCAGGCCGCCAGGGCCAGACGCCCGCCCTTGATTGCGGAGAGATGCTTGCGCACGGAGTTCATCTCCGAGATCGTCGCGCCGGAGCGCAGCAGCGCCCTGTTGACCGCCTGCTTGTCGGCCAGCGTCAGCCCGGCCGCCGGCAGGGTCAACAGCGAAGAGCCGCCGCCGGATATCAGGCAGATCACCAGGTCGTCGGATGTCAGTCCCTGCACCGACTCCAGGATCCGCCTCGCCGCGCGGATGCCGTTCTCGTCCGGCACCGGATGGGCCGCCTCGACGATCTCGATGCGTTCGCAGGGCACGGCGTGGCCGTAACGGGTGACCACCAGGCCGGCGAGATCCCCCGCCCAGTGCTTCTCTAAGGTCCGCGCCATGGCGGCAGAGGCCTTGCCGGCGCCGACGACCAGGGTGCGCCCGGCGGGCGGGGCGGGAAGGTGGCCGGGCAGGCACACGTCCGGCTTGGCGGCCGCTACCGCCGCATCGAACATCTGCCGGAGCAGGCCGGGGGGATCGAGAGCTTCGCTCATGCGATCCGAATACACCGCACGAGGAGGGATCACAAGGACTGCATGAGCGCGTCGCCGACCGTTCAGCCGGGACGGGGCGTGCGGCCGGCTGTGTGCAGCGGGCTCGCCGCTTCCGCAACTGTCGGCCGACGCACCGTGTCCCGGTACCGCAGCAGCCCGTGGACCGCCGCCAGCAGCTTCAGTCTGTCGCCGAGCCCGGCGGGCCCCGGATCGACGTGCTGGATCGACCTGAGGATGAACAGCTCGGCCCGCGGCAGCGCGCCGGCAAGCGCCATGCTCTGGGTCTCGGGGATGACGGCGTCGTCACTGCCGTGGATCAGGGTGAAGCGCATATCGAGATCGGAGAAATCGCGCCGCGACGGATCCAGCCTGGCGGTTTCCTCCAGAACCGGCTGCGGAAGCGCGGCCACCAGCGATCGCACGCGCTCGGGATCGCGGTTCTCGAGGACGGCGTAGACGCTGCGGCCCGCCGCACCGAGGCCCGCGGCGAGGTCGGAGACGTCGGCCGTGCCGTCGGCCAGCCGCCTGTGCGCCATCGCTTCCAGCAGTTCTCGATCGCGGTCATCCGCCAGCACATTCGCGTTGCTGATTGCGAACACCCATTTCCCGTACTCGTCGGGCGGTCGATGGTGCCGGACGCCGTCGCGCGGGTCCCGATGGCAGCCGGTGGTGATGAAGGCGATGACCGCCTCCATGCTCCAGTAGCCCCCGATCGACAGCATGAACTGGGCCGCGCCGCGGACATCGGGGTCGAGGAGCGCCATCATCGCCGGACCGGTGGCATAGCAGATGGCGGTCACGCCGACAGTTGCACTGCCCCGGGCCGCCCGGTGCTGCGACAGGGCCAGGATCGCGTCCGCGATGATGTCGGCGTGGTCGGCGCGAACGCGCAGCTCCGTCAGCCCGGGCAGGTCGGGAACCAGCACCTCGAAACGCGCCAGGGCAAGAGCCTGCGCGAAGGCGACGAGCCGGGGATCGTCCTTGCCGAGCCTGGTTGCGCCGGGGATCAGGACCAGTCCGGCCAGCGGCGCGCCGATGCGGTACAGATCGCCATGTCTCGACCGGCCACGCGGCCGGTAGGAGACGTCCTCGCGCGGCGCCGGCGTCTGTTCCGCGGCGGCCCCCGCCTGGATCCTGCGCAGGACACGAACGGACTCGCGCAGCCGTGCCGGCGCGCGCAGTCCCGCGAGAACGGCGAAGAACGCCGCCAGACCGGAGCTACCGCGGGGAAAACGCCGGGCGCGTTTTGCGGGCATTAACCTTTTTACCATCCGATTCTGCGTATCGATCATCGCGCGGTAATCCCAAAGACGCAACGAATCGCGACTCGGAATTGCAATTTGCGGCACCGTGCGCACGAAAATTGCAGCCCGCCTGACACTTTTGGACGGAAACTGGCGGATTCCCGTGATGCTCGCGATGCTGCCGTCTGGCACGAATCGTGCTTGTAAAATTTGTGGATTCTTTTCGCTTTCATTGCCGATTCAGCGATGAGTTTAAGACATACTAAAAAAGTATTGAAAACCAGTGCAGAGCGTATCGCGCGGCCGACCATTCTGGAGGTCGTTTCCGATACCGATGCGCGCGCGGATCTGACCGCGGCAGCGGATGTTCGCGCCGGCCTCGGCGACGTGTTCGACGCGCATCTCGCCCGCATGGGCGACAGCTGTCCGCCCGTGGTGGGGCAGAGCGACATGCACTGGATTGCCGCGGGGGACGGCCTGTCGCTGCAGGCCGATCTGGCGTCCCTGTTTGCCCGCGTGCAGCTCGACATCGTTCATACTCATCGCGTCGACGATCTTGCGGTTATCGGCGCTGCGGCCCGCCAGGCGGGCGTGCCCTGCCTCGTCCATTCCGTCTGCGGCGAGATTGCGCTGGCCGACAGCGAGCAGGTTGTACGGCTCAAGGATCTCGCGGACGAGTACAGCGCCATCTTGATCGCACCGTCGTTCGAGGTGGCGTCCCGGTTCAACGCGGCCGACGACATCGCCGTGGTCCCGCGGAGCATCGATTGCACGCGATACCACGCCGGCTCGTCCGCGAAAGCGCGGCAGAAGACGGGCCTGCCCGTGGCGCCGCGCATCATCGGCTGCGCCAGCCCGGCCGCCGGTCTGGAGACGCTGTTCCGCGCCCTCGCCAAGATGGAGCCGGACGTCCACGTCGCCCTGTTCGGCCCGGCATCGCCGGGCATCGTCGAGCGCAGCATGATCCGCGAACAGAATCTGGAGGAGCGCGTCCACGTGCTCGGCGGCTGGGCGCTTCCGGAACTGATCCACCAGGCGATCGACATCTATTATCACGGCCCGTCGGACGACTGCAGCGCACGGCCGATCCTCGCCGCGCAGGCATGCGAAAAGCCGGTCGTGGCGGCCTACCCGACGAAGGCCGAGTTCCTCTGTCCGCAGTCCGGGCACCTGCTGCCGGCACAGTTCCTCCCGGCGCTCGTCAGCGCCTTGAACCGTGCGCTTTCGGCATCGCCCGCACCGGCGGCACGCAGCTTCGTCGAACAGAACTGGAATCTCAGCTCATCGATCGGCATTTACGAGACGGTGCTGCGCGCCGCCATAAAGGACAGTCTGGGCGAGCAGGGACAGGGACGGGGCAGCGCCGCCGGCAGCGCCGGTTGATCTGAATCATGGCGATTTGGATCGCCGGCGCGCATTGTGCCTTGGCAAGCGGCGACGCACTGCTGCGCGCCGCGACCGTGGAGGGACGGAATGCCGGCAGGCGAAGCCAGCTGGTCGCATTTCGCCCACGAGGCGGACATCGGTCTCGCCGCATCCGGACCGACCCTCGCAGCCGTGTTCGAACAGATGGCGACGGCGATGACCGGCGTTGTGACGGATCCCGCCCTGGTTCGGCCCGTGGAGAGCACCACCGTGCAGTGCGAGGCGCCGGACATCGAGCTGCTGCTGGTTGAGTGGCTGAATGCGCTGGTCTTCGAAATGGCGACGCAACACATGCTGTTCGGCCGCTTCGAGGTTCACATATCCGGGAATCGGCTGACCGCGACCGCGTGGGGCGAACCGATCTCGCGCGAGCGCCATCAGCCCGCCGTCGAGATTAAGGGCGCGACTTACACGGGCCTTTCCGTTCGACAGCAGGATGACGGGGCGTGGGCGGCCCGCTGCGTCGTCGATGTCTGAGGGGCCGGACGATGGAACTGCAGCGTCTCGAGAGAACGTCCCGCTACGAGTGGCGCATCGCCCCCCGCGGCGACATGCGCGTTCCCGCGATCATCTATGGCGACGAGGACCTCCTGCGCGCCATGGATGACAAGGTCTACGAGCAGGTCACCAACGTCGCGACGCTGCCGGGAATCGTGACCGCCGCCTATGCCATGCCGGATGCGCACTGGGGATATGGCTTCCCGATCGGCGGCGTTGCCGCGTTCGATCCTGCGGCCGGCGGGGTGATCTCGGCGGGCGGCGTCGGTTTCGATATCTCGTGCGGTGTGCGCACCATGGTGACCGGCCTTGAGCGCGCCGACGTCGAGCCGCGCAAGGAGGAACTGGCCGATGCGCTGTTCGCGGCCATTCCGGCGGGTTTGGGCAGCACCGGGGACATCCGCCTCTCGGACGCGGAGATGACGGCCATGCTGGCCGGCGGAGCGCGCTGGGCGGTCGAGTGCGGCTACGGCGTTGCGGCAGACCTCGAACGGATCGAGGAGGGCGGATGCATGGCCGGCGCCAAACCCGAATTCGTCAGTGCGCGCGCCCGGCAGCGACAGCAGCGGGAGATGGGCACGCTGGGATCGGGAAACCACTATCTCGAGCTTCAGGAAATCGTCGCCGTTCACGATGATGCGGCGGCAAAGGCGTTCGGACTTACCGTGGGCGAACTCGTCATCGGCATCCACTGCGGCTCGCGCGGGCTCGGCCATCAGATCGGCACCGAATTCCTGCGCGACATGGCGATCGAAGACGCGCGCATCGGCCTGGCGCTCCCCGATCGCGAACTGGCCTGCAGCCCGATCGACAGCGACCTTGGGCGGCGGTACATGGGGGCCATGCGCGCGGCCATCAACTGCGCGTTCGCGAACCGCCAGATCATCGGGCACCTCGTTCGCCGGGCACTGTCCGCGGTGCTGCCCGGCGCGACCGCAAGTCTCCTGTTCGATGTCTCGCACAACACCTGCAAGGTGGAAGACCACGAGATCGACGGCCGGCCGCGCCGGCTGTTCGTGCACCGCAAGGGCGCCACCCGCGCCTTCGGCCCGGGACACCCGACCCTGCCCGAGGCGCTGCGCGCGGCGGGCCAGCCGGTGTTCGTCGGGGGCAGCATGGGGACCGCTTCGTGGATCCTCGCAGGCACGGCGACGAGCGAGCGCCGCGCCTTCAGTTCCGCTTGCCATGGCGCCGGGCGCAGCATGAGCCGGCACCAGGCGCGCAAGAACTGGCGCGGCGAGGAGGTCGTGAAGATGCTGGCGCGCCGCGGCACGGTGATCCGCAGCCCGTCGATGCGGGGCGTCGCCGAGGAGGCGCCCGGGGCCTACAAGGACGTGACGGCCGTGATCGAAGCCACCCACCAGGCCGGCCTTGCCCGAAAGGTTGCCGAGCTGCGACCGGTGCTGTGCATCAAGGGATAGACGCCGCCGGATCCGGCGGCGTCGGCGCGCCCGGGAGCTCGACGAGCAGGCCGCGGTCCGTCAGGTCGGCGATCAACTGCGCGACGTCGCTTTCGATCAGCGCCGGGTCCGCCGTCGGAAACGCATCCTGCAGGACCGAGATCACGTCATCCAGCCCGTGCGAGCCGTCGAGCAGGCGCCACAGGCCCGTGCCGAGCCCGTTGAGGTGGTAGATCGCCTTGCCGTCGGGATCGACCAGGAACATGTCGCCGTCGATCTCGCGCGCTTCGAGACCGTCGACATGGCGAAAGAGTCGGCCGGCCGGCCGTCGCGGACCCAGCGAACGGCGGCGCGGCGCCACGACGGGAGTCGCGCCGCGCGGCGCGTCGTCGCCCTCGGCCGGGCGCTGCATGGCAAACCGTGCGCGCAGCGCCCTGACCGCGTCGGACGGGTCCGACCAGATCAGCCGATAGCAGGCGATATCGGTCACCATCTCGTGCAGCAGGGCCAGCGTGGTGCGCGCCGACGGCATGGCATCGGGGCTGACCAGCAGGAGCCGCTTGAGCAATGTGCCGGCCGCCGCGCGCCGCAGAGTGGTCTCGGCGCCGCCGCCGCGGTCGAGAAGGACGAAGGCGCGGATTGGCGCCCGGTCGCCGAAGCCCGCAATGTCGGACAGTTCGGGGTTCAGGTATCCGGCGTGCGCGCCGCACCGGTCGAGACGCCGCGTAATGCGGGTGCGCAGCGCGCCGGAAAAGGATCGCGGCAGCGGCAGTCTGACGCGCGGCGCCAGGCCAAGGCTGAAGCCCTGCTGCGTGGCGATCGAGATCGGCAGGATCGAGTCGGCGAAAGCGGCAATTCCCGACGCCGACAGGCATGCGACCAGCAGGCTCTTTCCCGACTGCGGGCCGCCGACGAATGCCGCAAGGTTATCGCCGAACCGCGCGGCCGCGGCGGCAATGCCGAGGAAGTCCTCGTTTTCCTGCATCCAGCACCGTGTCAGATGGGTGGCGAGCCCGTCGGCGAGATCCGCGGTGGTCGGGTAACGCTGCTCGGATTCCGTCCATGACGCTCGGATCACCCCACCGGTGTCCTCATGCGCGACGCGGATCGCCGGCTCGCCGTACCGGTCAGCTGGAACTTCCCGATACGGCCATTTCGCAAACGGCCTGACCAGGGTCGGCAGCGTCCTGAGGC
>JBFGQV010000051.1:0-18470 GCA_041563955.1 Alphaproteobacteria bacterium
ACCCGTTGGACTCGGTGATCTCCGAGACCACCCGGATGGTGTAGGGAAAATCGTCCTTGCCGGGCAGCAGGGGACGCACCGCCCGCCAGGCGAGCTTGCCGTGGCCGATCTCGCGCCGGCCGGGGCTGCGCAGGAACGACGCCTCGCCGACCGAGTAGGGCGGGAAATTGTAGTGCAGCAGGAAATGCTCGCGGTATTCGCCCTCGAGTGCGTCGATGATCTGCTCGTCCTGGCCGGTGCCCAGCGTGGTCACGACCAGCGCCTGGGTTTCGCCGCGGGTGAACAGTGCGGAGCCGTGCGCACGCGGCAGCACCCCGACCTCGGCGACGATCGGCCGGACCGTGCTGGTGTTGCGCCCGTCGATCCGCAGCCCGGTCTTCAGGATGTTGCCGCGGACGATGTCCTTCTCGAGCTTTTTGAACAGGCCGCCCGCGAGCTCGACGTCGAATTCCTCGGCCTCAAGCTGCTCCAGCGCCGCCTCCTTGGCCGCGGCGACCGCTTCCACGCGCTCCTGCTTGACGGTTTTCGTATAGGCCTCGCGCAGCGGCCCTTCGGCGAGCTCGTAGACGCGCTTCTCGATCGCCTCGACCCCTTCGGCCGGCTCAGGCAGCGGCCACGGCTCCTTGGCGCACTCCTCGGCGAATCCGATGATGAAGTCGATCACCTCGCGGATCGCCTTGTGCGCGAAGGTGACACCGCCGAGCACGACACCCTCGTCCAGCTCCTTGATCTCGGACTCGACCATCAGCACGCCTTCGCTCGTACCCGCCACGACGAGGTCCATGTCCGAGGACGGCATCTCATCGGCCTGCGGGTTGAGCACGTATGCGCCACCGATATAGCCGACGCGCGCCGCCCCGATCGGGCCGAGGAAGGGAATTCCCGAGATCGTCAGCGCGGCCGAGGTTCCGATCATGCCGACGACGTCGGGATCGTTCTCCAGATCATGCGCCAGGACGGTGCAGATGATCTGCGTCTCGTTCCTGAAATCGTCGTGAAAGAGGGGCCGGATCGGCCGGTCGATCAGGCGCGAAGTCAGCGTTTCCTTCTCCGAGGGCCGGCCTTCGCGCTTGAAGAAGCCGCCGGGAATCTTGCCGGCGGCAAACGTCTTTTCCTGGTAGTTGACGGTCAGGGGGAAGAAATCCACCCCGGTCCGCGGCGCCTTCTGCGCCACCGCAGTACACAGGACCTGGGTTCCGCCATAGGTGACGAGAACGGCACCGTCGGCCTGCCGGGCGATGCGCCCGGACTCGAGACTCAGCGGGCGGCCGCCCCAGGTCATTTCCTTGCGGGTGATATTGAACATTCCGATATCCTTTATTCCATCCATCGCGCAAGCTGCCGTATTGCGCCTGCGGGTTGATTGCGGCGGCGGGCATGGCTCATTCCAGTCCGTTCCGCCCGGTGCGCCCCCGTCCCGCGGCGGCGCACGCATAACGGCGGCGCCCTATCGGCGCAGCCCGAGTTCCTTGACGATGTTTTCGTAGCGCGACACTTCCTTGCGCTTCAAATAGTCGAGGAGGCGCCGCCGCTGGCCGACCATGGTGATCAGGCCGCGCCGTGTGTGAAAATCCTTCTTGTGCTGGTTCAGGTGGTCGGTCAGGTTCTTGATCCGCTCCGTGAGGATCGCGACCTGGACCTCTGGTGAACCGGTGTCGCCCGGTTTGGTGGCGAATTTCTCGATCAGCTCTTTCTTCCGCTCGGCGGTAATCGACATCAAATCCTCCAGGATTTCATAGGTTCAAGACGCGGACCGGGTGTACCTCTCCGGCGGCATAACGGCCGAGGGCGACGGGTTTCCCGTCGGCCAAGGTCAGCACCGTATCGCCATTTTCAAGCACGGCGACGCGATCCAGATCCGCCTTCCGCAACAGGGAGATGGCCTGCCCGTTCCGCAGACGCCCCGCCTCCATCTCGGTCACGGCCAGGGCCGGGATGTCGTCCAGCGCGGTCTCGACCGAGTGCAGATGCGTCAGGGCGGCGGCACATTGCATAGTTTCACCCAGTTCGTCCAGCGAAATCGCATGGTCCTCGCCGAACGGGCCGACCCGGGTCCGACGCAGCGCGACCAGATGGCCGACCGTGCCCAGCGCCCGCGCGATGTCCCGCGCCAGCGCCCGCACATACGTGCCCTTGCCGCAAATCGCCTCGAAGACGGCGTGATCGGCGTCCGGCAGACGGGCCAACCGCAGCGCCGCGACCCGCACGGTCCGCGCGGCCATGGCCGGCGCGTCGCCCGCGCGTGCCAGGTCGTAGGCCCTGCGGCCGCCGACCCGAATCGCCGAGAAGGCCGGCGGGACCTGCTCGATCTCGCCGACGAAGCGATCGAGAACGGTCTCGATCTGCGACCGGTCGGGTCGCCCGTCGCGCGTCTCGGTGACCGTCCCGTCGCAGTCGTTGGTGTCGGTGCCGATGCCCCAGCGCACCGTGAAGCGGTAATGCTTGTCGCCGTCCTGGACGTAGGGCACGGTCTTGGTGGCCTCCCCCAGGGCGATCGGCAGGATGCCGGTGGCGAACGGGTCCAGCGTGCCGGCATGCCCGGCCTTCGCCGCCCCCAGCCGGCGCTTGACCGCGGCCACCGCCGCCGTCGACGTCATGCCCTCGGGCTTGTCCAGGACAAGCCAGCCATGGATCGGCCGGCCCTTGCGCCTACGCGCCATCGTCGCTTCGTTCCCGCGTGAGGTCGCGGGCGACGCCCGGCTGCCGCAGCAGCGCATCGATGCGCTGGGCCTCGTCGAACACGGTGTCCAGCGTGAACTGCAGCGTCGGCGTGTATTTCATGGTGATGCGCCGGCCGACCTCGCGGCTGAGGAAGGGGGCGGCCCGGTTCAGCGCCGCCACGACCTCCGCGGCGTCGTCGGCGCCGCCCAGCGGCATGACGAAGGCCGTGGCATGGCGCATGTCGGGGCTGGCACGAACCTCAGAGACCGTGATCGACAGGTTCTTGAGGACCGGATCGCGCAACTCGCCGCGCGCCAGCACCTCCGCCAGCACGTGGCGAAGCTCCTCGCCGACCCGCAGCTGCCGCTGGCTCGGCGTCCTGCCCTTGCTCCTGCTCATCGAACCACCGTTCTCGCGGCCGCGGCGTGACCCCGCCTCACAGCTCGCGCGAGATCTCCTCGACCTCGAAGCACTCGATGACGTCGCCCTGCTTGATATCGTCGTAGTTCTCGAACGCCATGCCGCACTCGTAGCCGTGCTGCACCTCGCGGACCTCGTCCTTGAAACGCTTGAGCGTCTTCAGACGGCCCTCGTGGATCACCACGTCGTCGCGCAGCAGGCGGACGCCTGCGCCGCGCTTGACGACGCCCTCTGTAACGTAGCACCCGGCGACCTTGCCGACCTTGGTGATATTGAAGACTTCGCGGATCTCGGCATAGCCGAGGAAGTTCTCGCGCAGCTCCGGCGCCAGCATGCCGCTGAGCATCGCCTTGATATCATCCATCGCGTCGTAGATGATCGAGTAGTAGCGGATATCGACGCCGTCCCGCTTGGCCATCTCGCGCGCCTGCGGGTTGGCACGCACGTTGAAGCCGATGATCACGCCGCCCGATGCCCGCGCCAGCGTGACGTCGGACTCGGTGATCCCGCCCACCGCGCCGTGCAGCAGCCGGACCTTGACCTCATCGGTGGACAGCTTCTCGAAGGAAGCCGCGATGGCCTCGACCGAGCCTTGCGCGTCGGCCTTGACCACGACGGGAAGCTCGCTCGCCGTGCCTTCCTTGATCTGCGTGAACATCTGCTCCAGCGTGCCGCGGGCGCTGGCCGCGGCGCGCTTTTCGCGCTCGACGCGCTGGCGGTAGGCGGCAACCTCGCGCGCCCTTGCCTCGTCCTTCACGACGACGAAATCGTCGCCCGCGGCGGGCGTCCCCTGGAAGCCGAGCACCTCAACCGGC
This sequence comes from Alphaproteobacteria bacterium, assembly GCA_041563955.1. GTDB lineage: Bacteria > Pseudomonadota > Alphaproteobacteria > UBA8366 > JADFVY01. The sequence goes on from JBFGQV010000051.1 coordinate 3,897, forward strand.
ATCGAGGGCCCGGCGGATTCGACGTTGCGTCCGTGGTCGTCCATCAGGGCGCGCACGCGGCCCCACTCGGCGCCGGCAATGAACACGTCGCCGACATTGAGCGTGCCGCGCTGCACGAGCACCGTCGCGACCGAGCCGCGGCCCCGTTCCTGGCGCGCCTCGACCACCGTCCCGTCGGCGCTGCGGTCCGGGTTGGCCTTGAGCTCGAGAATCTCGGACTGCAGCAGGATCGCCTCCTCCAGCTTGTCGAGATTGGTCTTCTTGGTGGCCGAGACCTCGACGTCGAGCACCTCGCCGCCCATGCTCTCGACGACGACCTCGTGCTGTAGCAGCTCGTTGCGCACGCGGTTGGGATCGGCGTCCGGCCGGTCCATCTTGTTGATGGCGACGATCATCGGCACCTTGGCCGCCTGGGCGTGGCGGATCGCTTCGATCGTCTGCGGCTGCACACCGTCGTCGGCGGCGACGACCAGGACGACGATATCGGTGGCCTGGGCGCCGCGGGCGCGCATGTTGGTGAACGCCTCGTGACCGGGCGTATCCAGGAAGGTGATCTGGTGACCGTCCGACAGCGACACCCGATAGGCGCCGATATGCTGCGTGATGCCGCCGGCCTCGCCGGCCACGACGTCGGTCTCGCGCAACGCATCGAGCAGCGACGTCTTGCCGTGGTCGACATGACCCATGACGGTGACGACCGGGGCACGTGGGGTCATCTGCTCGCTCCTGTCCTCGTCGCCCGCGATGCCGATCTCCACGTCGGACTCGGACACCCGCTTGATCTTGTGGCCGAATTCCGCCACCACCAGCTCGGCGGTGTCGGCATCGATAGACTGGTTGATCGTCGCCATGACACCGAGCTTCATCAACGTCTTGACCACCTCGGCGCCGCGCTCGGCCATGCGGTTGGCGAGGTCGGACACGGTGATCGTCTCCGGCACCACGACCTCGCGGACCACCTTCTTCTTCGGCTGGTCCGCATCGACGGCCCGCTGGCGCTGCTTTTCCTTTTCGCGGGCGCGCCGCATCGCGGCGACGCTGCGGCCGCGCTGGACGTCGTCTTCACCGTCAAGCGCCTGGGTGATCGTCAGCTTGCCGGCGCGCCGGCGGGGCTCCTGGCGCGGACGCGCCGGGGCGGGTTTTTCGGGTTTCTGCTTGCCGCGCCTGGTGGTCGGCTCCTCGTCCTGCTCCGGCTCGACGACGGGCTCCGGCGCCGGCGCCTCGGCCGGTTTGCGGCGGGCCTTTTCCTCCTCCGCGCGGCGCTTGGCGGCCGCCTCTTCCTCGGCGCGTTTGCGGGCCTCCTCTTCATCGGCGGCGCGGCGCAGCGCCTCTTCCTGCGCCATCCGGCGCGCCACTTCGTCGGCCTCGCGCTTGGCCTGCAGGTCGCGCTTGCGCTCCTCGTCGGCCGCCGCTCCCTCGAGCGCGCGGATCCGCGCCGCCCGCTCCTTGTCGGTCAGGTCGCGCGCTTCCTGCAGCGCGTCGGACACCGGCGCGGAAAGATCCGGGGTCGGCTTTTCCACCGCTTTCATGCGCCCGCCGGCCTCGCGTTCGAAGGTGCGCTTCTTCTTGACCTCGACTTCAACCGTCTTCGTACGGCCGTGGCTGAAGCTCTGGCGCACCTGCCCGCCCTCGACTGTCTTCTTCAGCTCGAGGCGACCCGGCTTGCGCAGCGTCAGCTTGCTTTCGTTTTCCTTGCGCTCACTCATTCCAATCCTCGTTCACGGCCATTAGGCACGAAAACCCTTCAATTTCCGAGCTTCTGTCCACAGCTTGGCGGCCAGCGCCCCATGCAACAGGGCGCCATGTACCGTCCTGTCACGGCCGAACGCCCGGCCCAGCTCGGCCGCCTCCAGGCAATCCAGGAGGGGCAATTCCGGCGCCGCGGCGCGCAACTTCTCGCGCCCGCCCGGCGCTCCGTCTCTTGCCGCAAGCAACAGGGCACCGCGTCGATTGCGCAACACGGCGCCGACCTTCTCGAATCCGGCCACGGCCTGCCCGGCGCGGCGCGCCAGTCCGATCAGCTCGATACAGCGGGACGCCAGCAACGCCTCGATCCGGTCGTCGAGGCCATCCTCGATCTGCAATTGCCGCCGGGCCGCCCGTTCGAACAGCTTTCGCGCACGCACTCTCTTAACGCTATCCCGATCCGGGCTCAACCATATTCCGCGGCCGGGCAGTCGCCCGGAAAGGTCTGGGATCAGACGCCCCTCGGCGTCGACCACGAAGCGCAGCAGCTCGTCGCGCGGGCGCACATCGCCCGATGCGATACAACGGCGTCGCGCCGCATGCCCCTCGCGGGGCGCCGCATTGCGCGGCGTATCATGGCGAAGACCTGCCTGCATTCCGTGTCATCCCCCGTGCCATCGCTCAGGCGTCCACGCTGTCGGCGACGTCCTCGCCTTCGACTACAGGCTCCGGCTCGGCGTTCATCGCCGCCAGTTCCTCCGCGGTGAACCAGCCGGCGGCGACACGCGCGGCCATGATCATTTCGTTGGCCTCGTCCTCGCTAAGATCGAACACCCGAAGAACGGCGTCCTCGCCGAAGATCAGCTCGTCCGAGGCGAGGTCGGCGAACGACTCCACCGTGGTGATCGACGCCTCCCCGAGCGCCACCAGCATGCCCGGGCTGAGCCCGGGAATGTCGGCCAGGGCGTCTTCGACGCCGAGCTCCCGCCGCCGCTGCGTCAGGCGTTCGGCCTCCTCTTCGAGGTAGTGCCCGGCCCGCGCGCGCAGCTCGGCGGCAACCTCTTCGTCAAATCCCTCGATGTCGGTGAGATCCTCGATCGGCACGTAAGCGATCTCCTCGATGGTAGAGAATCCTTCGGTGACCAGCAGGTGCGCAATCACATCGTCGACGTCGAGCGCGTCCATGAAGCGCTGGCTGCGCTCGTGGAACTCGGCCTGGCGGCGCTCCGATTCCTGTTCCTCGGTCAGGATGTCGATATCCCAGCCGGTCAGCATCGAGGCGAGCCGCACATTCTGCCCGCGCCGGCCGATCGCGAGGCTGAGCTGGTCGTCGGGCACGACGACCTCGATCTTGCGCGCATCCTCGTCGAGAACCACCTTGGCGACCTCGGCCGGAGCCAGCGCGTTGACCACGAACGTCGCGGGGTCCGGCGACCAGGGAATGATGTCGATCTTCTCGCCCTGGAGCTCGGCCACCACCGCCTGAACCCGACTGCCGCGCATGCCGACGCAGGCGCCCACCGGGTCGATGCTGCTGTCGTTCGAGATCACCGCGATCTTGGCCCGGCTGCCGGGGTCGCGGGCGACCGAGCGGATCTCGATGATGCCGTCGTAGATTTCCGGCACCTCCTGGCCGAACAGCTTGGCCAGGAACTCCGGATGGCTGCGCGACAGGAAGATCTGCGGGCCGCGCTGTTCGCGCCGGACATCGTAGATGTAGGCGCGCACGCGGTCGCCGCGGCGGAAGCTTTCGCGCGGCAGCACCTCGTCGCGGCGCAGGACCGCCTCGGCCCGGCCCAGGTCGACCGTCACCGTGCCGAACTCGAAGCGCTTGACGATGCCGTTGACGATCTCGCCCACACGGTCCTTGTATTCCTCGTACTGCCGCTCGCGCTCGGCCTCGCGCACCTTCTGGACGATGACCTGCTTGGCGGTCTGCGCGGCGATCCGGCCGAAATCGATGGGCGGCAGCGGATCGACAAGGAACTCGCCGACCTCGGCATCCCGCTTGATGCGCCGGGCCCGTTCCACCGTCATCTGGGTCATCTCGTTCTCGACCTCGTCGACGACCTCGGTATAGCGTGCAAGGTCGATCGCACCGGTCGACCGGTCGATATGGGCTCGGATATCATGCTCGTGGCCGTATTTCGAGCGGCCGGCCTTCTGGATCGCCTGCTCCATGGCCTCCAGCACCTGCTCGCGCTCGATGCCCTTGTCGCGGGCTACCGCGTCGGCAACGGCCAGCAATTCTACATGCATCTGCGTCATGGTCTTTACTCTCGCTTCACCGCGCCGCTTCGGCGGCGGCCAGTAGGTCATCCGTCAGCACGAGCTTGGCCTGATGGATATCGTCGAGCCGCAGGACCACATCCCCGGCGCCGGTGGCGAGGCGCACCGCATCACCGTCCAGCCCGGCCAGCCGGCCGCGAAACCGGCGTCGGCCATCGACGGCGTGCTGCATCTCGATCTTCGCCTCGAATCCGGCAAACCGCTCGAAATCCCGACGCCGGACCAGCGGCCGGTCGATCCCGGGCGAGCTCACTTCCAGCGTATAGGGCCCGCTTACGGGATCCTCGACGTCCAGGATCGCCGAAACGGTATGGCTGATCGCCGCGCAATCATCGACGGTCATCCCGCCGCCATCGCTGCGCTCGGCCATGATCTGCAGGGTCGGCCGGGCACCGCCCGACAGGCGCACGCGCACCAGGGCGAAGCCCATCTCGGTGAGCGCCGGCTCGATCATCCTTTCGATCCGCTGCATCGACTCCATCGCCAGTTCGGCCTTCCGCATCCGGAACTAAAAAGGGCGGGCCCCCGGGCCCACCCACTTGTTGTCGGTCGAACGTGTCAACCGTATGGGATTTGTTGCGCTGTTATTTAGGGCAAAACCACTTCGATTACAAGGGTGATCCGCATTGCGGGCGGGCGCGCCTGCGGAACCTCAGATAGATGCAGGTCTCGCCACGGGCCAGCGCTTTCGCCTCGTAGCGCGTTTCCGGCCAGTCGCCGGGGCGGTTCCGCCAGTCCCGCGGACCCGCTGCCAGCCACTCGAACGCCACGTATCCGGTCAGCTGGAACAGCATCCAGCGGACCAGCGGCATCTGATCGCTGGCCAGCCGCAGCTCGGCACCATCCTTCATGATCCGCGCCAGTTCGGGCAGGGTCCCCGGCCCGATGAAGCGGCGGCGATGATGCCGTCGCTTGGGCCAGGGATCGGCGAACAGGACGAACACCCGACCGACCGACGCATCCGGCAGCACGTCGATCAGGTCGCGCGCGTCGTCGGGATGGATGCGGATGTTGCGAATGCCGTCGCGATCGATCTGGCTGAGCAGGCGGCCGACTCCGTTGATGAAGGGTTCGCATCCCAACATGCCGACCTTGGGGTGGGCCCGCGCCTGCGCCGCGAGATGCTCGCCGCCGCCGAACCCGATTTCCAGCCAGAGATCGTCGATCGGGAAGTCGAACGCCGCCGCCGGGTCGAGGCGCCCCGCGGCCACGTCGATACGCAGGTCGGGCAGCAGGGTCTCGAACAACCGGCGTCGCCCGGGCCGCAGGACGCGCCCCTTGCGCCGTCCGTAGAATACGCGCTTGCGCTCCTCGCCGGGGATGACCGGCCTAACCCAGCGCCGCCCGAAGCGGCGCGACCAGATCGGTGCGCTCCCACGAAAACCCGCCGTCGGGCTCCGGCTCGCGGCCGAAATGCCCATACGCCGAGGTGCGTGCATAGATCGGCCGGTTCAGCGCGAGATGCTCGCGAATGCCGCGCGGGCTCAGATCCATGTGCTGCTGCAAGATCTCTGACAGCCGATCCTCGTCAATCCGGCCGGTCCCGTAGGTGTCGACATAGACCGACAGAGGCTTGGAGACGCCAATGGCGTAGGCGACCTGGATCGCGCAGCGACTCGCCAGCCCGGCCGCAACGACGTTCTTGGCGAGATACCGGGCGGCATAGGCCGCCGAGCGGTCGACCTTGGTCGGGTCCTTGCCGGAAAAGGCGCCGCCACCGTGCGGCGCCGCCCCGCCGTAGGTATCGACGATGATCTTGCGGCCGGTGAGCCCGCAGTCGCCATCGGGGCCGCCGATCACGAAACGGCCCGTCGGATTGACGTAGAAATCCTCCTCGGCGCACATCCAGCCTTTGGGCAGGACGTTGACCACATGGGGACGGACGATCTCCCGAACCTCGTCCTGCTCGAGGTCCTCGGAATGCTGGGTCGACACGACGACGGCGGTGGCGCGCACCGGCTTGCCATCCTCGTAGAGCAGGGTCACCTGGCTCTTCGAATCGGGGCCCAGCCCCGGCGCCGCGCCCGAATGACGGGCTTCCGCCAGGCTGTGCAGGATCGCGTGGCTGTAGAAGATCGGCGCCGGCATCAGCGCCGGCGTTTCCTCGCACGCATAGCCGAACATCAGCCCCTGGTCGCCCGCGCCTTCATCCTTGTTGCCGGCCGCATCGACGCCGATGGCGATGTCGCCCGACTGCTCGTGCACGTAGCATTCGACCGCCATCTTCTGCCAGTGGAACCCGTCCTGCTCGTAGCCGATCTCCTTGACCGCCTTGCGCGCGACATCCTCGAGATGCTCGCGGGTGATCGCGCGGGGGCCCCTGACCTCGCCGGCCAGCACGATGCGGTTGGTCGTGGACAGCGTCTCGACGGCGACGCGGGACTCGGGATCGGCGGCCAAATACGTGTCGACGATGGCGTCCGAAATACGGTCGCAGACCTTGTCGGGATGCCCCTCGGACACGGATTCGCTCGTGAAGACAAAGTTCTTTCTGGCCACTGGTCCCCCTTGCGGCAATGTGCCGGACAAACAGAATAGGCGTGTGCACCGCAATTGCGGCGCACACATCGCCCGCTGCGGGCGGGGACGACTAATGACGCGCTATTTCGGGAACGTCAAGAACATTGCCTGCGCCGGCCCGAGTTCCGGCGCAGGCCCTTCGTGCTCGCTTCAGGCGTTGCTGGCGGCGGCGAGACTCTTGGCAAGATCGAACAGCCGCTTGCGGACCGTCGGCTCCTTGATGCGGTAGTAGGCCCGCACCAGCTCGAGGGTCTCGCGCTTGGCCAACGGATCCGTCGAGAACTCTTCCTGGATCCGCTCCGCCAGCCCGGCCGACGCCTTGCCGCCCTTGCCCGAAATCTCCGGCGGCATATCCTCGAAGAAAAACGACACCGGCACATCCAGCACGCGCGACAGATGGTACAGTCGGCTCGCGCCAATCCGGTTCGCACCTCGTTCATATTTCTGAATCTGCTGGAACGTCAGGCCGACCGCTTCACCGAGCTTCTCCTGGCTGAGACCGAGGAGCGTGCGGCGAAGCCGTACCCGGCTTCCTACGTGAATGTCGACCGGATTCGGTTTTCCTGTCCGACTTACTGGTTGTTTGTGTTCTGGCATGACCTGCAGTCCGGTTGTGCTGCTATCTGTTAATGTGCGTTATGTTTGAATGTACCGCATTCTTAAAGCATACAAACGTATTCAGTCAAGGACAGAAGTTGTTTCGAAACTGCGTTTTACAATGCCATTAATTGTTTGGCGCGCGTAATAATGATAGAAATACAATTGTCATTAGAATTAAATGTGCGTAATCGCCGAACCTCGCGTAAAGGGTCGAATTTGTTGCCTCCGGCAAGCCTGTATCCAGCACACCCTGCTCGCCCAAACCTATGCGCGCAACCTCGCGCCCGTACGAATCGAACACTGCAGAGATCCCGGTGTTGGCGGAACGGACAAGCGGAATACCCTCCTCGATGGCCCGCGCCCGGGTGATCGCCAGATGTTGATGCGGCCCCGCGGTTTCGCCGTACCAGGCGTCGTTCGTCAGATTCAGCAGCCATGTCGGCCGGTCGCCGGCATCGACCGTTTCCCCCGGGAAGACCGCCTCGTAGCAGATCAACGGGCTGACCGGTGGTAATCCTTTCAAATCAAGTGTTTGTGGTCCCGGGCCCGACGAGAAGTCGAGCGTTCCCGGCGTGACCTTGTCGAATGGCAGAATCCCGCGCAGCGGCATGTACTCGCCGAACGGGACTAGATGAAACTTGTCGAACACGGCGGTGATATTTCCGAAGCCGTCGACGGCAACCATCGAATTCCAGACGCGGTTCGGCGCCCGCGCACGCCGCAGCGTGCCGGTCAGCAGCAGACCGTCCCGCGGGACGATGCGGGCAACCGCGCGCCGGGCCTCGGCGCTGCTGGTCAGATCGACGGTGGCAGCGGTTTCGGGCCACACCACATGGGTGATCCAATCGGGCCTGTCGGCGATGCTCAATGACAAATGCAGATCGATATTTCGCCGAATCAGGCGACGGTCCCATTTCTCGCGTTGCGGGATATTTGCCTGCACCAGTCGCAGCCCGACGCCGGGGACGAAATTGTCCTCCGGAGCGGGCGCAGCGGCGACTCGGACGGCCCCGCCGGCCCACGCCACCGCCGGGATGGCCGCCGCCAGGCCCAGCGCCACCCAGCGCCGGCGGGCGGGGCCGCCGGCGATCCCGGCGGTCAGGCCCGCTGCGGTCACCGCCAGCAGGGTCACGCCGTACATGCCGAACAGCGACGCGGACTGGGCCAGGGCATCGGACGCCAGCCAGCCGTAACCGGCCAGATTCCAGGGAAATCCCGTGAACATCTCGCCGCGGAGCCATTCGGTCGCCCCCCAGGCCAGGGCGAGGACCAGCGCGCGGCGGAGATGGCCCGCGCCCCACAGGCTTGCGAGCAGTGTCGCGGCGCCGTGAAAGACCGCCAGGATGATCGGCAGCCCGACGACGGCGAAGGGCAGGATCCAGATCAGATCCAAGGAGAAGGTGATCGGCGCGAACCCGATCCAGTAGAGGCTGAAGACGAAATAGCCCATGCCGAACCACCACCCGGTGAAGAAGGCGGTGCGCCGGCGCAGGCCGGCGGGCAGCATCCAGACCAGCCCGGCGAAGGCCACGTGCAACAGGGGAAACAGGTAGACCGGCGGCAGCGCCAGGGTGGCGACCGTCCCGAGAACGGCGGCCGCCGCGTAGCGGCGCCAGCCTTGCGCGCTCGCGCACCATGACGCGACCGCGTCGACCGGGAGATGGCGCCAGACGCCCGGGGCGTCAGTCACCGTGGGGCGCCGGCTGCGCCGGCAAATTGCGCACCCGCAGCCGCTTGACGCGACGCGGGTCGGCGTCCATCACCTCGAATTCCAGGCCCGACGCGTCGTGCACGACCAATTCGCCGCGCACCGGCACGCGCCCGGCCAGCACAGAAACGAAGCCGCCGACGGTATCGACGTCGCCCTCTTCCTGCGAGCCGGTCACCAGGGGGCCCGCCTTGGTCTCGAAATCCTCGATCGGCAGGCGCGCGTCGACCACCATCGAGCCGTCCGGTCCCTCCTCCATGCGCGGGCCGGTGGCCGCCTCGTGCTCTTCCTCGATCTCGCCGACGATCTCCTCGACCAGATCCTCGATGGTGACCAGCCCGTCGATGCCGCCGTATTCGTCGACCACGAGTGCCATGTGAATCCGGCTCTTGCGCATCTGCAGCAGCAGGTCGAGCACGCGCATGCTCGGCGCGACGAACAGCAGATCGCGAACGAGGCGCCGCAGACTCGGCTTGCGGCCGCGTCCGTTGGCCTTGCTTATGGCGCCGAGCACGTCGCGGATGTGGATCATGCCGATCGCATCGTCGAGGGTGCCCTGGTAGACCGGAACCCGCGAGTGTCCCTGCCGGGTCATTACCTCGATCACCTCGTCCAGCGGCGTGCTGGCTTCCACCGCATCGATGTCGGCGCGCGGCACCATCACGTCGTAGATCGTCACCGTGCCGAGCCTCAGCACGTTGGCGATGAGGGCGTGCTCTTCCGGATCGATGGGTTCGGCGCGCTCCTCGCGCTCGTCGATCAGCGCCTCGACCTGGTCGCGCAGCGACGAATCCCCGTTGCGGCCGCCGCGCAGCGCCTTCAGCCAGGCCACGAGTCCCGTTGTCTTGCCGGCCCCGTCATTCGTCGACGCGCCGTCGGCGGCCATGCGTCTGTTCGATGGTGAATCGTCGGACATTCCCGTTTACGCCCGATCGGCGGCGTCCTCGACGGCGGCATACGGGTCGGCCACGCCGAGCCCGGCGAGTATGGCGACCTCCCGGGCCTCCATGACCGCCGCCTGCTGATCGGTTTCGTGGTCGCGCCCGAGCAGGTGCAGCATGCCGTGCACCGTGAGGTGACTGACGTGATCGGCCAGCGGCTTCGCCCGGACCGCGGCTTCGCGCCGCACCGTCTCGAACCCGAGGACGATGTCGCCCAGGAGCCGGACCCGGCCGGCCGCACTGTCATCCCCGGCGGGGAAGGCGAGCACGTTCGTCGCCGTGTCCTTGCCCCGGTATTGCCGGTTGAGTCTGCACATCATCGCGTCATCTGCCAAGACGACGCTGACTTCCGCGGCATCGCCCGCGGCCCGCGCCGTCTCGGAGTCCCAAGTCGAGGTCGCAGCCCGTCGTATCACTGTCTCCACCCCGGGCAGCGCCGGCTCCCAGCTTTCGCAGATAGTGGATATGTCGATTGTCAGGCCGCTCGTCAACCGTCGTCCTCCGGCTTGACGCTGCGCTCGCGTTCCCGGCGGTCATACGCCTGAATGATTCGGGTGACCAGTTCGTGTCGGACGACATCGGCCTGGGTGAAGCGGATGAAGTCGATTCCCGGCACGCCGGACAGGGTTTCGATCGCGTCCACGAGCCCCGATCGCAGACCGCCGGGGAGATCGATCTGGGTGACGTCGCCGGTCACGACCATGCGGCTGTTCTCGCCGATCCGGGTGAGCGCCATCTTCATCTGCACCGGCGTCGTGTTCTGCGCCTCGTCGAGGATCACGAAGGCGTTGGAAAGGGTCCGCCCGCGCATGAAGGCGAGGGGGGCGATCTCGATCTCGCCGGTCTCCAGCCGCTTCATGACCTGCTCCGCCGGCAGCGCATCGTACAGCGCGTCGTACAGCGGCCGCATGTAGGGATCGACCTTCTCGCGCATGTCGCCCGGCAGGAATCCGAGCCGCTCGCCGGCCTCGACCGCGGGGCGCGACAGCACGATGCGGTCGACCTTGCCCGCCGTCAGCATGGCCACCGCGGCGCACACCGCAAGATAGGTCTTGCCGGTGCCGGCGGGGCCGGTGGCGAAGACCATCTCGCGCGCGCCGATCGTCTCGATATAGCGGGCCTGCGCCGGCGAGCGCGCGACGATGCGCTTGCGTTTGGTCTGGATGTAGGGCTCGCTGCCGGCGGCAACGCCGTTGCCGTTGCCGTTCTCGGTCATCCGCACCGCCGCATCGACCTCGGCGACACCGATCTGCTCCCCCTCGCTGACCGCATCATAGAGTCGCTGCAGTGCGTCGCGCGCGGTCGCCGCGGCATCCGGCGGCCCGGAGATGGCGACGATGTTGCCCCTGTTGTGCAGCGACACGCCCAACCGCTGCTCGATGCGTGCAAGATGCCTGTCATGCTCGCCGAAGACCGAAGGCAGCAGCCGGTTATCCTCGAATTCGATCTGCATCGTTACGGATTCGGCGCGTCTTGGAGCCGGTTTCACGCGCACACCTCTCGCACTGAAGCCTCCTGGCCCGCCGCGGCCAATGCACCGTGCAGGCTGTGGGCGCCGATGCGGACGATCCGGCAGTCGACGATCTCCCCGATCAGCCGTTCGGAACCGGTGACGATCACCGCCTGCATCCAGGGCGACCGACCGACGATCTGACCGGGCTTGCGGCCGCGGCCGTCGAACAGCACCGGCAGCACGGCCCCGTCCTTCGACCGGTGGAATGCCGCCTCCTGCACCGCGAGCAGCTGCTGCAGGGTTTCCAGGCGCTGCTGCTTTACCGGTTCCGGAACCACATCCTCCATGGCGGCCGCCGGCGTGCCGGGGCGCGCACTGAACTTGAAGGAATAGGCCCCGGCGAACCCGATGTCCGTGACCAGTTGCAAGGTGGCGGCGAAATCGGCGTCGGTTTCGCCGGGAAAGCCGACGATGAAATCGGAGCTCAGGGCAAGGTCGGGCCGGGCCTCACGCAGCCGGTCGACGGTGCGGCGGTAGTCGTCGACCCCGTGTTGGCGGTTCATCGCCGCAAGGATGCGGTCGCTGCCGGACTGCACCGGGAGGTGGAGGTAGGGCATCAGCTTGTCGACGGCGCCGTGCGCCGCGATCAGCTCGTCGTCGACGTCGCGCGGATGGCTCGTCGTGTAGCGGATGCGCCGCAGCCCGTCGATCGCCGCCAGGTGCCGGATCAGCCGGCCGAGCCGCCACTCGCCGCCGTCGGGTCCACGGCCGTGCCAGGCGTTCACGTTCTGGCCGAGCAGCGTGATCTCGCGCGCGCCTGCGGCAACGAGACGCCGCGCTTCGGCCTCGATCGCCGCGGCGTCGCGGGAGAACTCAGCGCCCCGCGTATAGGGAACGACGCAGAAGGTGCAGAACCTGTCGCATCCCTCCTGGATCGACAGGAAGGCCGAAGCCCCCTTCGGCGCCGCGTTGTCCGGCAGGTGGTCGAACTTGGCCTCGACCGGGAAGTCGACGTTGAGGACCGCGCCGCCGGCGCGGCTCGCCCGCGCCACCATCTCCGGCAATCGGTGATAGGTCTGCGGGCCGAAGACCATATCGACATGGGGCGCGCGCGCCAGAATCTCCTCGCCTTCGGCCTGGGCGACGCACCCGGCCACCGCGATCAGCATGCGGCCGTCGCCGCGCGCCGCGCGCTCCTGCTTCAGGGGCCGCAGCCGGCCCAGCTCGGAATACACCTTCTCCGCCGCCTTCTCGCGGATATGACAGGTGTTCAGGATCACCATGTCGGCGCCCTCCGGCGACTCCGCCGGAACATAGCCGAGCGGCTGCAGGACATCCGCCATGCGCGCGGAGTCGTACACGTTCATCTGGCAGCCGTATGTCTTGATGAAAAGCCGTTTCGCCAAGGCCTATCCTATCCTCGGCGCGTATGCGGCGGCACGCGCTGTCATTCGCAGGGTCGAACCCGTTCAGTCAATTCGTATCGGTTCCTTACCATTCTTGCGCGGCCGTCGGCCCGCGCAGCGGAGACTCGGAAATGATACCTACAGGAGCCGATTACAACAGGCCCATGTGAATATCTGGTTAATCGCACGTTATCATCAGCTTGCGGACCCGATCAAGGCGACTTCCGAGGGCGCGCCGCCTCCGCGCGTATCGGCGCGGCCACGATCCGTCGTGCGCCGGTCGCCCGGCGGCGGACGGAAGGCCGTGCGTTCCAGCGGCATGATTCGATGTGCTCCGAGGTGGCTGCAACGCTGCATGCTTCGAATGTCGGTTCGTTTGCGGCCATACGACAGCCCGCTGAGAGACTCCGGGAGCGGCGCCGCCCGTCACTCCTTGGAGCCGGTGTCGGGCTTGCCGCTGCCGAGGCGAACGCCATACAACTCCAGCCGGTGATCGACCAGGCGGAAGCCGAGCTTGCGCGCCACCTCCTCCTGCAGCTTCTCGATCTTCTCGTTGTGGAACTCGATCACCTCGCCGGACTCAATGTCGATGAGGTGGTCGTGATGATCGTCAGCGGCTTCTTCGTAACGGGCCCGGCCATCGCCGAAATCGTGCCGCTCCAGGATACTCGCCTCCTCGAACAGGCGCACCGTCCGGTACACCGTCGCGATGCTGATCTTCGGATCAACGCGCGTCGCGCGCCGGTGCACGGCCTCCACGTCGGGATGGTCGTCCGACTCCGACAGCACCCGCGCGATCACGCGGCGCTGGCCGGTCATCTTCAGGCCCTTCTTCTGACACAGGCGCTCGATGCGCGACAGCGCGCTCAACTCTCACTCCGCACAATTCCGTTTGCCGGCCCCGGCGAATCACCCGCGCCGCCGACAGCCTTACCGCTTCTTGCCGCGCTTGCGCTGCTGGGTCCCGAGGCCGATCGCCTTGGCCAGCTTGCTGCGCTGCTTGGCATAGTTCGGCGCCACCATGGGGTAGTCGGGGGCCAGACCCCAACGCTCCCGGTATTCGTCCGGCGTCATGTCATATGCAGTCTTCAGATGCCGCTTGAGCATCTTCAGCTTCTTGCCGTCTTCCAGGCAGACGATGAAATCAGGCGTCACCGACTTCTTGACCGGGACCGCCGGGGTCGGCCGATCCACCGCGGGTTCACCACCCCCTCCAACCGATGAGAGCGTCTTGTACACCTGCTCGATCAGGCCGGGCAGGTCGCTCACGGCGACAGTATTGTTCGAAACATGCGCCGCCACGATTTCCGACGTAAGCGACAGAAGTTCTTCCGAGCTCGGCGCGTTGTCTGTTCGTTCAGCCATCGCCTTTATAAATCCTTCGCGGCTTAAAAGTTCAAATCTGCTTCACTCAAGAACGATTACATGGCAATCGTTCACCCGGGCCCCATACATTACGAATTGATTTAATAACAGTAAAGACAACTGTCCAGAAGATTCTTTCAAAATATTGCGATTCGGCAGTGGTCCCGGCAAAAAGGCTAATTTCCGCCGTTAATCGGCTGCTGATTTTACAATCGCTCGCTTCATGATTATCGCATCGGCATAGTTACCGTCACGTTTTCGGTAGTAATCCGTGCGAGTTCCGACCGCACGGAATCCTGCGGATCGGTAAAGGGCGCGGCCGGCCTGATTATCCGCGGCCACCTCCAGATACATTGCCGACGCCCCGGCCCTGCGGGCTCTGCGAAGGGCGGCGCCGAGCAGCGCGCCGCCGACGCCCCTGCGGCGAGCGCCCGCGGCGACGACCAGGTTGAGGATCTCGGCTTCGTCCGCGGCGACCCGCGCCATGACGAACCCGACCGGCTCGTCGCCGGGGGCGATGGCGAGCAATACCCAACACCCCGGCAGGCCGAGCATCCGGGCCACCGCCTCCGCCGACCAGGGCGCCGTCGTGTCGCCGGCGGCGAG
>JBFGQV010000052.1:0-18260 GCA_041563955.1 Alphaproteobacteria bacterium
CGCCCCGCGCCTCAGTGTTGCGGCCAGCCCGCCGTCAGGCGCCCTTGCCGCCCTTGGTCGCGGTGACGACGACGCTGTCCTGTGCGGTGGCGCCGTGGTCGTCGGTGACCGTGAGCGTGAAGACATGGACGCCAGCGCCGAGCTCGAGCTGGATGACAGTACCCGTGCCGACGGGCTGACCGTCGCGCGTCCACTGGTAAGTCAGGGCCCCGCCTTCCGGATCGCTGGACGCCGAGCCGTCCAGCGTCACTGTCGTACTCCTGCCCTTGAAGCTGATCGCCTGGTCCGGCCCGGCATTGGCGACCGGGGCCTCGTTGATGATGGTCAGCGTCGTCGTGTCCGTCGCCGCCGCGCCGTGATCGTCGGTGACGGTCAGCGTGATGGTATGGACCCCGACCGCGAACGGGCCGACGACGGGGCTCGCCCCGGTGGCGATCAGTACACCGTTCAGCATCCAGCTATAGCTGAGCGCACCGCCCTCCGGATCGGCGGAGCCCGAGCCGTCGAGGGTCACCGTCTGGGCATGGTTCGCCGTCTGGGCCGGCCCGGCACTGGCGACGGGTACCTCGTTGACCACGGTGACGACCAAGCTGTCCGTGTCGGTCGCACCCATGTCGTCCGTGACCGTCAGGGTGACGGTATGGTTGCCGACGGCAAAGGGCCCGACGACCGCCGGCGACCCGGAGGCGACCTGCACGCCGCCGATGCTCCAGACATGGCTGACAATGGCGCCGTCGTGATCAAACGAACCGGTGCCGTTGAGCGTCACGGTCTGCGCGTGGTTGATCGTCTGGTCCGGCCCCGCATTGGCCACGGGGGCGCGGTTCAGCACCGTGACGATCGTCTCGTCGGTTGCGCTGGCCCCATGGCCGTCGGTCACCGTCAGGGTGACCGTATGGACTCCGGCCTCGAACGGGCCGACCGACGGAGTCGGGCCGACGCCGATCTGCACGCCGTCGAGGCGCCAGACATAGCTGAGGGTTTCACCTTCGGGATCGGACGAGGCCGAGCCGTCCAGCCACACAAACTGCTGAGTCTGGATCGTCCGGGCCGGCCCCGCATCTGCGACGGGCGGCGCGTTGGTCACCGTCAGGACCATGTTGTCTGAGGCGGTTTTACCGAGATCGTCGGTGACCGTCAGCGTGACGGTGTGGACGCCGACCGCGAAGGGGCCGACCGACCGGACCGACCCGGTGGCGATCTCGACGCCGTCGAGGGTCCAGACATAAGTAAGAGCGCCGCCTTCCGGATCGAATGAGCCCGAGCCGTCGAGCAGGACCGACTGGACGTGACTGGCCGTGAGGTCCGGCCCTGCGTTGGCGACCGGCGGCAGGTTGGGCTCGACCGTTACGAGCACGTCATCGGTGGCGCTGGCTCCGCTGCGGTCGGTCACCGTGAGGGTCACGGTATGCAGCCCGGCGACGAACGGCCCGACCGTCGCTTGCGGCCCTCTGGCGATCTCGACACCACCGACGCTCCACACGAAGGACAGGATGGTGTCCTCCGGATCGAACGAGCCCGATCCATACAGTGTAAGGGTCTGGCCTTCGATGACCAACCGGTCCGGCCCGGCGCTGGCGACCGGCGGAAGGTTCGGAGCACTGTCGATGGGCGACGCCAGGAACGCACCGTTCGTGCCGTCGGTAAATTCGACGTAGAGCACCAGCTGACCGGCCTCGTTGTACCGGTTGTAGGTGGTGTAGGAACTTGGCATGCCATCGCCGATCGCGACCAGTGAGATCGTGCGATAGTCGCCCGGCTTCACTTTGAGCACCTCGCCGTCGCGCACGACCAGCTCTATGGTTCCATCCGGCCTGGCCACCCAGATGCCGTCGTTGCCGCTTTCGGCGAGCCGCGCCTGAAAGACAAGCTCGCCGGTATCGTTCATGGACGGCCCGTAGGTCAGGTATTTGAAGGTTTCACCGTCCGTGCCCGGCGCTGGGTCGCCTTCGCGGACGACGAGGGTGATATTGTCGGGCGAGCCGCGCCAGATTCCATGGTCGTTGGCGGGATCGCCGGAGGTCACCGCGGCGTCGAAGGCGACCTGCCCGAGGCTGTTGAAGTTGACGTGATTGAAATCGCCGAACTGCAGCCCGGCTGTGCCAGGCGCGGGATCGCCGACCATCGTGACCAGACGCAGGCCCAGGTCGTCCTGGATCCAGATTCCTTCGTCACCGAAACCCGTCCAGGGATCGACAGGATCGAGAAAGCCGTTGAACGCAACATGACCCAGCTGGTTCAGGATCGGACCGGTCACGTCGGCGACGCTGGGTGCGTCGGTGGGCGGCCAGCCCGCCCCCGCCGCGCCGCTGGCGCCCGCCGTTAGATTTCCAAAAGTCCGGCCTCCGGTCCCCGGTGCCTCGTCGCCCGCCTTTGCCACGATGATCAGGCCGTTCGCCCCGGTTCGCCAATACCCCCAGGAACTGAAGAGGGTGGGATCGGCCGTTGCGGCCGCGATCACCGTGGTGCCCGCCCTATTGGTCAGGCCGCCGGCCTCGACGAAGGACTGTCCCACCGTATCCGGCACCGGATCACCGGGCACGACGATCGGCTCCAGCGACCCTGGCGTTCCCTCCCACATGCCGAATCTCTGGCCTTCCGGCGCAAAAAAGTCCGAGTTGAACGATGTGACGCCGAAATCGTCGAATGAAGCGATCGCAAAGTTTTGCCCAAAAGGCAATCCCCCTGTGCCCGGCGCGGGATCCCCTGTGAAAGCCAGGAGCTGAAGATTTCCTGCGGCACCGGTCCAAAGACCGGTGCAGGGGGTGAGTGGACCGTCGGTTCTGCAGGTCGCTCTTATGGCCGCATCGCCTGATGCGTTCACCATGGCTCCACCCCAGAACTGGTAAAATGTATGCGCAGCGATGCCCGGTACCGGATCCCCGGACCGGACAACCAGCGAAAGATTGCCCGGCGTTCCCACCCATATGCCCTGGTCATAAGATCCGGAACCCGACAGGGAGCCTTCGATCGCAACGAGGCCTGCGTCGTTGAGATCGGCAAAGTCCGCCCGGCTGAAACTCAACCCGCCGGTCCCCGGCGCGGGCTCGCCGGATACGGCGACCGGGTCCACCCTGTAGACGCTGTCCTGCGCCGCGGCCGGGGTGGGTGTCCAGGCGAAGGCGACTGCGAGCAGGGCGAAGATTGCTGGAATTCGGTACCGGACGTGGGATCGGCTCATTTAGGAAACCCTCCGAAAAGTAGCGGGCACGCAACATGCGGCAACGCCTGGGGCCATATAGTGGTGGGTGAAATATGAAGGGATCGTTAAACGGGTTGCGCAATGCCGCGCGTCTTCATGCGACCACGCGACAGGGCGGTTCCGATCGTGCGGACAGCCGAGATTCCATTCGATGCCACCGCTGACGGAAATCAGCGCGGTCGGCAGCTTTTGTCCCGCTTCGTCGCTGATTCCCGCCATGTTTTGCCGTATCATAGAATCGGGGCCCGTCGCCCGGCACATCCCGCACGGAAGGGACGTATGACAGACAAGGGATTGCGCAGGATCGGCATGTTCGCGATGCCCAGTGCCTGTTTCGGGGAGCGCGAAAGGTGCGCCGTCTCGTGAGTGAGGGACCTCCGCACGCCCTTGGACCGTGGCTTCTCGGGGCGATCGTTCTCGTCGCCGCGGCGTTGCAGCCCCTCGGGCGGGCAGCCGCCAGCGAGCACGTGGCGGCCGACGAAGACGTCCCGGCGCTCGAAGAGGCGACTCCGGTCGACGATGCACCGCCGGCCGACGATACGCCGCCGACCGATGACGCACCGCCGGCTGACGACGATGTCCGCGCGGCGGATCACGATGACGATGTCCCGCCGGCCGACGAAGCCCCGACCGATGACAGCGTCCGGCCCGGGCTTCTCGATGCCGGTCATGCGTACGCATCGGCGGGCGTACGGGGCCTCGGTGCCTGGATCGACGGCTTCTTTGCCGCCGAAAACTACGAGGCGGAACTGAACGAATCCCGGGTACGCGTGAGGATCGACAGCTTCTCGGACCGCTACGAGGGGACGGATGTTGACGCGAAGGCCCGGCTCCACCTCAAGCTGCCGGCCCTGGACGACCGTCTGCGGGTGGAAGTGCTGAGCGCCGGCGAGGCTGAGGAGGACACCACAACGACCGATGCACCCGTCGAGCCGGCGGGATCGGACCTGTCGCTGGACAGCATCACCGCGGCACTGTCCTACTTCTTCCGCAACGACGAGCAGCGATCGGTCAGGGCCCGCGTCGGCCTCGACTTCGACGGGTACGAGCCCAACCCGTTCGTCGGCCTGCGCTACCGCGAGCAGTTCGAGCTGAACGAGGACTGGAATTTCCGGTTCGTCCAGCGGTTCCGCTATTTCTCGCTGGACGGGCTGGAATCGCGGACGACGCTCGGCCTGGATCGCGTCCTGCCCGAGGATATGCTGTTCCGCTGGGAGATCGACGGCACCTGGCTGGAGGAGCAGCCGAACTATCTCTACAGCGTGAACTTCTCCGTGTTTCAGCCGCTGGACGCAAAGTCGGCCGTCGAGTATCAGCTCCTCAACTCGTTTCTGACCGACCCGCACCGGCTCGACCGGGTGACGGTCCGGTTCCGGTACCGGCGGCAGGTGTGGCGCGAGTGGCTGTTCCTCGAGGCCGCCCCGCAGCTCGCCATGCCAAGAATTCGCGATTTCGAGCCGGTGCCCGGCATCCTGCTCCGTGTCGAAATGACGTTCGGGGGTTAGGACAAGGCCCCGGACCCGCCTAACCCAGGGTCTTCTTCGCGATCTCGTAGACGTCGCGGCTCAGCCCAGCGCGGCCGAGGATGCGCTGCAACTGCACCCGGATCTTCCGCTGACGGGCCTTGTCGAAGCGCCGCCAGCGGCCCAGCGGCGCCAACAGCCGGGCCGCGACCTGCGGGTTGACCGGATCAAGCTCCAGGACGCGGTCGGCCAGAAAGTTGTAGCCGGCGCCGTCGGCGGCATGGAACCGCACTGCATTGGCGCCGGCGAAGGCGCCGATCAGCGCGCGCACCTTGTTGGGATTTCGCATCGAGAACGCGGAGTCGCGCATCAGTTCGCGCACCCGGTCCAGGGTATCGCTGCGTGGCGCCGTCGCCTGCACGATGAACCATTTGTCGAGCACCAGCCTGTCGTCGGCCCAGTGCTGCCGGAACTCGGCCAGCGCCCGCCGGCGATGGGGCGACTCGCCGTGCGCCAGCAGGGCCAGCGCGGCGATCGAATCGCTCATCGTCTCGGCCGTATCGAACTGCGCGTAGCAGAGGTCGTCCATGGCCGGCTCACCGGTCGCTACCAGATAGCCGAGCACGCGGTTCTTCACCGACCGGTGGCCCGCCGCCTCCGCGTCCGGCGACGGCGGCGCGTTTCCGGCGTGGCGATGATAGGCGGTCAGCAGCCGGTCCTTCAGCGCGCCGGCCATCGTCCGGCGCAGGCCTTCGCGCGCCAGATGGACCGCATCGACGTCGATCACCTCCATGCGGTCGGCGACCACGTCCTCGCCCGGCAGCGCCAGCATTTCGGCCGCGAAGGCCGGATCCAGCGTCTCGTCATCGAGCATGCGCCCGAGCGCACCGGCGAACGCCTCGCTTTCCGGGGCCGCCTCGCCCCGCTGGAGCGCCCGGACGCCGCGCAGCAGCAGTTGCAGGGCGATGTCCTGGCCGGCCTGCCAGCGGTTGAAGGGGTCGCTGTCATTGGCCATCAGGTGCAGCCGCTGGTCCTCCGGCAGGTCCTGCTCGATGATGACCGGGGCCGAGAAATCCCGCAGCACGGACGGCGTCGGCGGCGCGGCGACGTCGCGAAAGCGGAAGGTCTGGACCGGTTCGCGCAGCTCCAGAATCCGCGTGCCGCCGCAGGCCCGCTCCTCGCCGTCGAGGCGCAGCGGCAGATCCCGGCCTTCGGCATCGAGCAGGCCGACGGCGATGGGGATGTGCAGCGGCTGCTTGGTCTTCTGGCCGGGCGTCGGCGGCGTCGATTGCCGGAAGGTCAGCTCGTAGGTTTCGGCCGCCGCGTCGTGGCGGCCCTCCACCCTGACCTTCGGCGTGCCGGCCTGGGCATACCAGCGCCGGAACTGGGCCAGATCGACGCCGTTGGCATCCTCCATCGCGGCGACGAAATCATCGCAGGTCACCGCCTGCCCGTCATGCCGCTCGAAATACAGATCGACGCCTTTGCGAAACCCCTTTGCACCCAGCAGAATGTGGGTCATGCGCACCACCTCGGCGCCCTTCTCATAGACCGTGGCGGTGTAGAAGTTGTTGATCTCGATATAGGAATCGGGCCGCACCGGATGCGCCAGCGGCCCGGCGTCCTCGGGAAACTGGCGCGCGCGCAGGGTGCGCACGTCGCCGATCCGCTTGACCGCTGCGCTGCGCATGTCGGCCGAGAACTGTTGGTCGCGGAAAACGGTCAGCCCCTCCTTCAGCGACAGCTGGAACCAGTCGCGGCAGGTCACCCGGTTGCCGGTCCAGTTGTGGAAATACTCGTGCGCGATGACGCTCTCGATGAAGGCGTAATCGCTGTCCGTGGCGGTCTCGGGCTTCGCCAGGACGAATTTCGCGTTGAAGACGTTTAGGCCCTTGTTCTCCATCGCGCCCATGTTGAAGTCGCCGACCGCGACGATCATGTAGACGTCGAGGTCGTATTCGAGGCCGTACACCGCCTCGTCCCAGCGCATCGCGTTCTTCAGCGATTCCATGGCCCAGGCGCAGCGGTCCTCGTTGCCGGGCTCGACATAGATGCGCAGCGTCACGCGCCGCCCGGATCCGGTAACGTAGGTATCCTCGACGCAGGCAAGATCGCCGGCGACAAGGGCGAACAGGTAGGAGGGCTTCGGAAACGGATCCTCCCAGACCGCGCGATGGCGCCCGTCCGCGAGCGCCTCCTGCGCCACCAGGTTGCCGTTCGACAGCAGCACCGGATAGCGACGGCGGTCGGCGGTGATCGTGGTGCGGTACGTCGCCATCACGTCCGGGCGGTCGAGGAAGAATGTGATCCGGCGGAACCCCTCGGCCTCGCACTGGGTACAGAACGTGCCGCTGGATTTGTAGAGGCCCTCGAGCGCCGTGTTGTCCTGCGGCCGGGTCTCCACCTCGGTCTCAAGCGCGAAGGCGTCCGGCGGCGCGGCGATCGTGAGGCTGTCGTCGGTCAGCCGGTACTCGCCGTCCGCCAGCGGCCTGCCGTCGATGGCAATGGACAGCAGCGTGAGGCCCTGGCCGTCCAGCACAAGCGGCGCACCCCCGCCGTCGCCCTGACGGCGAAGGTCCAGGCGCGCCGCTACCCGGGTTGCGTCCTCGCCCAGATCGAACGCCAGCGCGACGGAATCGATGCGCCAGGCGGGCGGCCTGTAATCCTTGAGCCAGACGGTCTGCGGTGCTTTGCTGTCGGTTCGGGCCTCAGCACTCATGCAGCGAATGTCGGATGGCGGCGCCGCGAGGTCAAGCGGCGCTTCGGCGCGCCGCCATCGTGTGGCGGTTCCGGCGTCACCAGATGATCCGCCCGCCGCGCGCCTCGAAACGAACGGGAAAGGCCGTCGCGGCCCGCTTCAGCAGGATCGAGTCGCCCTCGGCCAGACGCACCGCCTCGTCCTCGGGAAACGCATCCCACTCCTTGCCGCTGAGGATCGGGCGCAACTCCATGACCAGGCGGAACCGCTCGTCGACGGCGATGCTGGCGCCCGGCCTGTTCATCTGCACGATATAGGCGTTGGCGAGTTCGGAGGCGTTGAGGGGAATGTTGGTGCTATTGTAGCGCTCGCTCAGCCCGACGGTGTAACTGCCGCCGAGCAGCGGCTCCGTGCCATCCTTCGAGAGAATTTTCCAATCGAATCTGTAATTGCCCTGCCGTTTTCCCCGGAACGACAGGTCTATCCGGCCCGGCGCGCCGCCGCCGGGCCATTCGACGCCGTAACCGGTGATCCGGTGAAGCGTCTCCGCGAACACCAGCAGCCGTTCCGCGGCATCCTTCTGGCCCTGCACGTAGCGCGCCACGGCACGCTGCCGGTCGTCGATCGTCAGCGCCGTCATGGTGCCGACCGCGATGCCGACAATCAGCACGGCCCAGGGCACGGACTTGACGTGTCTGAGGCGCGGGCCGGCGGTATCGTCGTAGCGCCGCCCCGCCGCGGCGCCGAGCTGATAGCAGGAAAACACCACCGTAAGGCCGATCAGGGTGCCGAACGGAATGATGATCCAGTCGGCCCAGACGCCGTTGTCGTATTGGTACAGCCACGCCACGCTGCCCATTACGCGCGCTGCATAGAGGCCCGCATCGGGACCGAGCACCAGGCCCCAGACGAGACCTGCGACGGCATAGAGGGTTTGAACTTTCATGGCGTGCGGGTTGGTTTCGGCATGACGGTTGGCGATGGCGGACGGGCCCGGTCAATCCCAGGACAGCGTCGGTCCATAGAGGAAGAAACGGACGGCGAACTCCTTGCTCGACCGGTCGATCAGCGGCGACCAACCACGGGCGAGATTATGGACCTCGTGCGGCGGCATCCGCGCGGTTTCCCGTTCGGTCGGAATCGGCGCCAGCTCGGCCTCGAAGACGAACGGCTCATCGACCATGATGTTCGCGTCCTGGCGGCTGAGCAGCGATCGGTAGCCCGCCACGATCTCGCGCGCGGGCAGGGCGATTTCCATCCGGTTCACGCCGGCCGCCAGCTGCAGCGTCCGTGCGCCCTCGAGGAGGGGCTTTTCGTACAGGGTATCGCGCACCTGCCAGTCGAACCGGTAATCGCCCTCGCGCAGCCCGTCGAGCGTGACGACGGCGCTGCCGTCCCGGCCGCCGCCGGGCCAGGCGACGGCGATGTCGGCGATACGGTGCGTCTCGGACAGCAGCATCGGGAAGTAGCGGGCCGCCGCGGCCGCTCCGTCGCGGGCGTTCTCGATCTCCTGGTGCCGCCCGTATTGCTGCCAGGCAAAGCCGCCGGCGATCGCCAGGCCGACGACGAGCAGGATCCAGGCGACCGCGCCGCCGCCCCCGTCCGCTGCCTGCTCGCGCCGCCGCGTATCGTAACGGTTGGCGACGATGCGGGTCACCAACATAGAGGCGCCGAAGGTCGCCAGCCCGACGACGATGCCGACGCCCGGGATGGCCCAGTTCGTCCACTCCGGCCAGGTCGAATCGCCAAACAGGTAGAGCCAGGCGACGCCGGCGGCGATGACGGCCGCGGCGACACCCGCCCCGGCGCCGAGCAGCGTGGCCCACAGGAAGCCGACGGCCAGATATAGACCTCTCTTGCTCATGGCAGCGCGGGACCCGGCGTCGCCGCGCCCTCAGGCGATATCTTCGCGCAGGCTGTCGGCGATGTAGCGGAGCAGCGTCGCCGCCTCGCTCAACTGATCGACGATCGGCACCTCGCCGTCCTCGAGGAGGAAGCGGATGCAGTCCCAGTCGTCGTGCAGGGAGCGCACGTCCAGGCTGCCCGGCTGGCCGTCGATTCCGTAACGCTCCTCTTCGGGCACATCCCAGTAGAACGTCTGGTTGAGGACAATGGCGTGGCGGCCGCTGCTCTCGATATGGTCAAGCAACCGATTTACGATGCGGCGCAGATCCGCTATTTCGACGGCTGGTGTCTGCATCTGGCCGTGCTCCTATTCCTGACCGGTCAACGTGCGGCACATCATAGGCTCGGAAATATTACCGCAGCGTTTCGAAAACGGATTTACTGCCGCCGTCGGCTACGCGAGAGATTACGCCCCATGGCATACGGCCTGGCCGATTTCGGCGCCATCCGCAGCGCCTTCGGCAACAGGAACTTCGCGATCTACACCTCCGGCAGCGCGGTCACGCTGATCGGGCTGTGGGTGCAGCGGCTCGGCGTCGGCTGGCTGACATGGGAGCTGACGCGCTCCGGGTTTTGGCTAGGCGTGGTCGCGTTCGCCGACCTGTTCCCCGCCGTCGTCGTGGGGCCGTTCGCCGGCGTTCTGGCAGACCGTCTCGACCGGCTGCGCCTGGCCCTGATCTGCCAGAGCCTGTCCCTGCTGCAGACCGTGGTGCTGTTCGTCTTGACCTCGGCGGAACTGATCGACATCGTCTCTCTGGTGTCGCTGACCGCATTCCTCGGCGCCGTGCGGGCGGTCTACATGCCGGTGCGGCTGTCGCTCGTACCGGCGCTCGTGCGCGCCGACGACGTGCCCGCGGCGGTCGCCATCTCCTCGCTCATCTTCAATCTCGCCCGGTTCGTCGGACCGGCGCTGGCCGGCCTCGTCATCACCGCCTGGGGGGTCGCACCGACCTTCGCGCTCTATGGCCTCACGGTGGCAGCGCTGCTGTATGCGCTGACGCGCCTGCGCATCGAACGCGGGGCCGCCGCCACCGGTCGCGGCGGCGGCATGCTGGCCGAGATCGCCGAGGGCGTGCGCTACACCGTCCGGCATCCAGCGGTCGGCCCGCTGCTGCTGCTGATGCTGACGGTCTCCGTGCTGGCGCGGCCGGTCGGAGAATTGCTGCCGGGCTTCGCGGACGCCGTATTCGGGCGCGGCGCCGGCGGACTTGCCTGGCTGACTTCGGCCATCGGTCTCGGCGCGGTGGCGGGCGGCGTCTGGCTGGCCAAGCGGGGCAGCGCGGCGGGCCTGCTGGTGATCGCGCTGCTCGGCGGCGGCGGCTGTGCAGTCGCGCTGCTGCTGTTCACCGGTACCGCGCTGTTCTGGGTGGCGGTGCCGGCCGCGGCGATCTTCGGGGGTGCCATGGTGTCCAGTGCGATCGCCACCCAGACGCTGATCCTGCGCTCCGTCGAGGACGCCGTGCGCGGCCGCGTACTGAGCCTCTACGGGGTGATCTTCCGGGGCGGACCCGCCATCGGGTCGCTGGTCATGGGGGCGCTGTCGGGCCCGTTCGGTCTGCGCTGGCCGCTCGCCGTCGGCGGCCTCCTCTGCCTGCTGGCGACGGCGCTGCTGTGGCCGCGCAGGCGGCGCATGATCGTGCTGCTCGAGCGCATGGCGCCGAAAGCCGGCGGCCCCCGCTAGGGCTTGGACATTTGCGCGCCCCGAAGACCCCGCTATAAAGGAGGGCCGGACGTCGGTTCCGTCGGCGCTCCGCGACAACAAACCAAGATACGGGAGAGCAATCCCATGAGCAGGAAAGTTCCATTCGTTCTGGCCTTTGCCGCGACCGCCGCAGTCCTCTCGGCACCGGCCGCCGCGGAGGGCGTCAAGATCGGCATGATCACGACGCTGTCGGGCGGCGGCAGCGCACTGGGCATCGATATTCGCGACGGCTTCGAACTGGCGCTGAAACAGGGCGGCGGCCGGCTGGGCGGCATCCCGGTCGAGCTCATCGTCGCTGACGACGGCCGCAAGCCGGAGACCGCGAAGCAGATCGCCGACCGCATGGTGAAGTCGGACAAGGTCGACATCATGACCGGCATCGTCTGGTCGAACCTGGCGATGGCCGTGGTTCCTGCGGTGACCAGGGGCGGCACGTTCTATATCAGCCCGAACGCCGGGCCCTCGGCGCTGGCCGGCAAGATGTGCAACGAGAATTACTTCAACGTTGCCTGGCAGAACGACAATTTGCACGAGGCGATGGGCCAGCACGTAACCGACAAGGGCTACGGCAAGGTCTATATCCTCGCGCCCAACTATCCGGCGGGCAAGGATGCGCTGGCCGGCTTCAAGCGGTACTACAAGGGCAAACTCGCGGGCGAGGTCTACACCAAACTGGGCCAGAAGGATTATGCCGCCGAGATCTCCGCCCTGCGCGCGGCCCAGCCGGACGCCGTGTTCTTCTTCCTGCCCGGGGGCATGGGGATCAATTTCCTCAAGCAATACGCCCAGGCCGGGTTGAAGGACCAGATCCCGCTGTTCGGGCCGGCCTTCTCATTCGACGAGACGATCCTGAAGCCGGTCGGCGATGCGGCGATCGGCGTTTTCAACACATCGCAGTGGAACGCGGATATCGAGAATGCGGCGAATCGCGCCTTCGTTGCGGAGTTCATCGCCGAATACGGGCGCCGGCCGTCGCTTTACGCCAGCCAGGGGTACGATGCGGCGCGGCTGATCGCCTCGGCGCTGGCCGCCGTCAAGGGCGACATGTCGGACAAGAGCGCGTTCCGCCTGGCGTTGACGAAAGCGGAGTTCGAGTCGGTGCGCGGCAATTTCCGCTTCGGCGCGAACCACCACCCGATCCAGGACATCTATGTCCGGCAGGTCTACCGGAACGACGCGGGCGAGCTGACCAACAAGATCGTCGGCAAGGTGTTCAGCGACCACCAGGACGCGTACGCCAGGGACTGCATCATGTAAGGGACCGCGCGGGGTCGCGCGGCCCGGCCGTCCCGCGCCTGTGCCCGGCCGTTGTCCGATGCCGTCGCGATGCCCGCGGCAACGGGCGGCGGCAAGGTCGGGCGGGGCCATCCCGCCTGCTAACGGAACCTTCCGATGAATGCGCTGCTGGTTCTCGAACAGCTCCTGAACGGCCTGCAGCTCGGCGTCATGCTGTTCCTGCTGGCGGCCGGCCTGACCCTGGTGTTCGGCATCATGGACCTGATCAACCTGGCGCACGGCTCGCTCTACATGGTCGGCGCCTTCGTCGCCGCCACCGTGGCGCAGTGGACCGGCTCGTTCCTGCTCGGTCTGCTGGCCGCCCTGCCTGCGGCGGCGCTCGTCGGCATGGCGGTGGAGATCGTCGCCCTGCGCTCCCTGTATGCGCGCAGCCACCTCGACCAGGTGCTGGCAACCTTCGGCCTGATCCTGTTCTTCAATGAGCTGGTGCGCATCGTCTGGGGCCCGCGGGCGATTTTCATGGACGTGCCCCAGGCGCTGTCGGACACGGTCGAGATCGTGCCCGGCGCGCCCTATCCGATGTATCGGCTGGCGATCATCCTTGCCGGCGTCGGGGTGGCCGCCTTTCTGTACGTGCTGATCACCCGCACCCGGGTCGGCATGCTGATCCGCGCCGGCGCCAGCAATCGTGAGATGATCGGCGCCCTCGGCGTGAACGTGAAGCTCCTCTATACGCTGGTGTTCGGGCTCGGCGCCGCCCTCGCCGGCTTGGCCGGCGCGATGGCCGGGCCGATCTTCGCCGTCGAGGTCGGCATGGGCGAGGGCATCTTGATCCTGACCTTCGTCGTCATCGTGATCGGCGGCATCGGATCGATCCGCGGCGCCATGGTTGGCGCCCTGCTGGTCGGGCTGGTGGACACGCTGGGCCGCGCCTTCCTCCCCGTGCTGTTCCGCCTGGTTCTGGACCCGGCGACCGCCGACGGCGTCGGCGCCTCGCTGGCGTCGATGGCGATCTACATCCTGATGGCCGGCATCCTGGTGTGGCGGCCGCGGGGCCTGTTCCCGGCCCATGGCTGAGCGGCCGCGCATCCGCGCCGTGAGCCGGCGCCAGGCGGTGCATCTCGGCACGCTGCTCGTCCTCGTGCTGTTGCCGCCGGTGGCGCTGGCGCTCGACGAGCCGTTCTACGTCAGCCTGGCCAGCCGCATCCTGATCTATGGGCTCGCGGCGGCGAGCCTCGACCTGATCCTCGGCTTCGGCGGGATGGTCAGCTTCGGCCACGCGGCGTTCTTCGGCACCGGCGGATATGTCGTCGGCATCCTGTTCGTGCACGGCTTCGAGGGGACGGCGTTTCTCGGCGTGGTCCCGGGCAGCGACAGCGCCCTGGTGGCGTGGCCGTTGGCCATGCTGGTCGCCGGCCTGCTGGCGCTGGTCATCGGCGCCGTCAGCCTGCGCACGGGGGGCGTCTATTTCATCATGATCACCCTGGCCTTCGCCCAGATGCTCTATTTCTTCTTCGTGTCGCTGGAGGCGTATGGCGGCGACGACGGGCTCAGCATGTATGGCCGCAGCCGCATCCCCGGCATCGACCTTTCGGCGGATGCCACGTTCTATTACGTCTGCCTCGGCCTGCTCCTCCTGTTCCTCGGGCTTGGCCGCCGGCTTGTCGGGTCGCGCTTCGGCAGGGTGATCCTCGGGGTGCGCGAGAACGAGCGGCGCATGGCGGCGCTCGGCTTCCCGACCTATCGCTACAAGCTCGCCTGTTTTGTGCTCGCCGGGGCCGCGGCCGGCCTGGCCGGGGCGCTGATCGCAAACCAGACCGAGTTCGTCAGCCCGTCGCTGATGCACTGGACGCGGTCCGGCGAGATCATGGTGATGGTGATCCTCGGCGGCATGGGCACGCTCCTGGGGCCGGTCTTCGGCGCTGCCGCCCTGCTGCTGCTCGAGGAGGTGCTGTCGACCTGGACCGAGCACTGGATGATCGTACTCGGCCCGGTCCTGATCTTCGTCGTCCTGTTCGCGCGTCGCGGCGTCTACGGCTGGATCGTCGGGCGGGACGACCGCCCGTAGCCCGGTCCCCCGGGGGTTTCACGCGCGGGTCTGCCGCATCTATTTTAGGGACTCGATTACCGGTCATGGCTGGGGCATGCTGATGCACGGATACCGGGCAGGCCGGCCGCGAGCTGCCAGACATCCCAGAATTGAGAGGGAGCCGGCGGGTCACGGCCAGGTTGCCGCAGTGTCGGCAGACCGACAGGAAAGGCAGGCCACAGTCATGTCTCAAGACGTTTTTGCGATGCTCGAATCGGAGGTCAGGTTCTATTGCCGCATCTTCCCGGCCGTGTTCGAGCGCGGGCGCGGCCACGAGCTCTTCGATCGAAACGGGCGTCGCTACATCGATTTCCTCGCCGGGTGCGGGGCGCTCAATTACGGCCACAACGACCCGGCCATCAAGCGCGCGGTCGTCCAATATCTGGAGGAGGACGGCATCCTCCACGCCATGGACATGCACACGCGGGCCAAGGCGGACTTCCTCGAGACCTTCGACCAAGTCATCCTGGCGCCGCGCAAGCTCGCCTACCGGATGCAGTTCCCTGGCCCGACCGGAACGAACGCTGTCGAGGCGGCCCTCAAGCTGGCGCGCAAGGTCACCGGCCGGGCCACCGTGGCCGCCTTCACCCAAGCCTTCCACGGCGTAACGCTGGGATCGCTCGCCGCCACCGCGAACCGGAGCAAGCGGCAGTCTGCCGGCGTCGATCTTGCGCACGTCACGCGGCTGCCGTTCGACGGCTATTTCGGTGCGGAGATCGACACCAGCGAGATGATCGAGCGGCTGCTCGCCGATTCGGGAAGCGGGATCGACCTTCCCGCCGCGTTCCTCGTCGAGACCGTGCAGGCGGAGGGCGGCCTGAACGTCGCCTCCACCGGCTGGCTTCGGCGGCTGGCCGCGCTCGCCGAACGCTATGGGATCCTTTTGATCGTCGACGACATCCAGGCCGGCTGCGGGCGCACCGGCGGGTTCTTCAGCTTCGAGCGCGCCGGCCTCTATCCCGACATCGTCTGTCTGTCGAAGTCGATCGGCGGCATCGGGTTCCCCCTGGCGCTGGTTCTGATCAAGCCGGAGCTCGACCGCTGGCAGCCGGGTGAGCACAACGGCACGTTCCGCGGCAACAACCTTGCGTTCGTCGCGGCGACGGCCGCCCTCGAGTACTGGAAGAGCGGCCGGCTCGAGTCCGATATCGGGCGCAAGGCGGAAACGGTGACGGAGCGGCTCAGCCACATGGCCACGCTCGACGGCGGCAACACGGCGCAGGTCAGGGGGCTCGGGCTGTTGCAGGGCATCGCCTGGGAGCGGCCCGGCGTATCGGCGCGGATCGCCGAGACCGCGTTCCGCGACGGCCTCGTTCTGGAGACCTGCGGCGCCGACGACGAGGTGCTGAAGGTGGCGCCGCCGCTGACGATCGACGAGGCGGGGCTGGACGAAGGCCTCGACATTCTGGAGCGGGTCGTCCGGTCGGTCCTGGTCGAGGGACCATGACGACAGGCGAAGACGATGCGCTGCTGCGCGCGCAAGGGCTGGTCAAGCGCTTCGGCGCCATCGTCGCGGTGAACGATCTGTCCCTGGACGTCCGATCGGGCGAGATCCACGCGATGATCGGCCCGAACGGCGCCGGCAAGACGACGGCGATCGCGCAGATTTCCGGCGAGATGAAGGCGGATGCGGGGTCGGTCCTCTTCGAGGGGCGCGAGGTCACTCGCCTCGGCGCCGACGCGCGGGCCCGGCTCGGGCTGGCGCGTTCCTTCCAGATCACCAGCCTGTTCAGCGGCTTTACCGCCGAGGACAACGTGGCCATGGCGATCCAGGCCCATGCCGGCCACAGCTTCCGGTTCTGGCGCAACGCCCGGCGCGACCCGGCGCTGCGCGAGCCGGCGCGGGCCATGCTCGACTCGGTCGGCCTCGGCGCGCGGGCCGACATGCCCGCCGGTGCCCTGGCGCACGGCGAGCAGCGCCAGCTCGAGCTCGCCATGGCGCTCGCCACCGAGCCGAAAGTGCTGCTGCTCGACGAGCCGATGGCCGGGCTGGGGCCGGAGGAGTCGGTCCGCATGATATCGCTGTTGTCCGATCTGAAGGGCACGGTGTCGGTGCTGCTGGTCGAGCACGACATGGACGCGGTGTTCGCGCTCGCCGACCGCATCAGCGTGCTGGTCTACGGCCGCGTCATCGCCAGCGGCGCGCCCGCGGCGATCCGCGCCGATGCGGCGGTGCGCGCCGCCTATCTGGGGAGCGCGGCGTGATGCTCGAGGTGCGCGACATCGAGACCTGTTACGATGCGAGCCAGATCCTGTTCGGCGTCAGCCTCGACGTGGCCGCCGGCGAGGTCGTCACCCTGATGGGCCGCAACGGCATGGGCAAGACGACGATCGTGCGGTCGATCATGGGCCTGACGCCGCCGCGGGCCGGATCGATCCGGTTCGAGGGCGCGGAGATCGCCGGGTCTCCCGCCTATGCGGTGGCGCGCGCCGGAATCGGCCTCGTCCCCGAGGGCCGGCACGTCTTCGCCAACCTGACGGTGCGCGAGAACCTCGTCGCCACCGCGGCCAACCGGTCGGGCAGCGCCACGCCCTGGGATTACGCGGCGATCTGCGGGATGTTTCCGCGCCTCGCCGAGCGGGCCGGCAATATGGGTGATACCCTGTCCGGCGGCGAGCAGCAGATGCTGGCCGTCGCCCGGGCGCTCATGACCAACCCGAAACTGCTGATTCTCGACGAGGCGACGGAGGGGCTGGCGCCGCTCATCCGCCAGGAGATCTGGCACGTTCTCGAAAAACTCCGTGATCTCGGCCAGGCGATCCTGGTGATCGACAAGGATGTCCAAGCGCTCTCGCGCATCGCCGACCGGCACTATATTCTGGAGAAGGGACAGGTCGTCTGGTCCGGAAGCTCCGAGAGCCTGGCCGCGGATGCCGAACTCGCGCACCGGTATCTGGGAGTCTAGGGCCGGCCGGCGGATGCCTCCCACGAGTTCCCCGGCTCCGCGCACGACAGGAAGGCAATCATGATCGATCCCGAAATGGAGCGCCAGTACAACAACCGCGCCAACGTCCCGGAACATCCAGAGTTGCTGGCCGAATGGGCGGAAATGAGCCTGGCGTGGGAGGCCGCGGCGCCGCGCAAGGCGCTCGACCTCGCCTACGGAGACGGCGAGACGGAGCTTTTGGACCTGTTCCTGGCCGACGCCGCCGAGGCGCCGGTGCACATGTACATCCACGGCGGCTACTGGCAGGCCAATACCCGCAAATCGTCGAGCTTCGTCGCACGGCCGCTGGTCGCAGCCGGGGCGCACGTCGCGGTCGTCGAGTACGGTCTGTGCCCGGCGGTCACCATCGACGAGATCGCCCGCCAGGTCCGCGCCGCCCTCGTATGGCTGTGGCGCGAGGCGGAGCGCTTCGGCGGTGACCCGGACAACGTGACGGTCTCCGGCCATTCCTGCGGCGGGCAGCTGGTCGGCATGGCGATGGCAACGGACTGGGCGGCGTTCGCCGAGGGGCTGCCGCACGACCTCGTCAAGGGCGGGGTCTCGGTCAGCGGCGTCTTCGACCTGACGCCCCTGGTCGACACAACGATCAACGAGAAGGTCGGCATGGACGTGGAAACCGCGCGCCGCAACAGCCCGCTGTTCCTGGCCCCGGCGACCGCCGCGCCGCTGGCGCTGTACTGGGGCGGCGACGAGACCGACGCGTTCCGCCGGCAGTCCGAGACGATGGCCGGACACTGGGGCAAAAAGGGCGCGGCGACCGTCGCCGAGGCGATCCCCGGCACCAACCATTTCACCGTGTTGACCGGCATGGACGACCCGGCGCACCCGGCGACCCGGGCGATCCTGCGCCAGATGGGTCTCGGCTGAACGGCGGGTCAGCCTGCCTGCGGCTCCGACCGCCGCGTCATTCCGGTGAGCAGCTCGTCCTCGCCGATGACGCCGACGAGCACCCCCTCCCCGTCGATGAGCGGCATCGGCCGCCCGGTCGCGCGGCGCACCTCGATGGCGGTGCGCATC